>CBHWET010000067.1:0-16437 GCA_966112985.1 uncultured bacterium
CCGGGAACGGTGCATCCGCGCACCGGCACGCCGGAAGCGTTGAATTACCATTGGAGAATTGCTTACAACCTCTTCGACACATTTACGGATATCGGAATAACCGGTTATCGGACTTCAACCCTGAAGTCTGTGCGGTACGCATTTCTGGCAACCACAGCCGGCCAAACTTGCACTGTATATCAGGAAATATCCGACAGCCTGAATCCTACGAACGTTTTGGAGGCATCTTTTCTAGCCACAGTAGCCAGCTCCCTGAATGCGTCGATGTATTCGACATGCCAAACGGCGGGAGTGACGATTTGCACGAACGGCTGTCAATGCACGATCCCAGCGGCAGCGCCTACGAACGAGCTCCCCTGACGACGTTTTGGGAGAAAGTTGATTTTAGACATATCGAAAGGCTGCCTCGACTCAGTGTCAATCTGGACTGAAGCCGCAAGGTCACATCTTCTAGGGGAATTTCCAAATAACCTTGCCTGATATTCGCCTTGCCGAAGGCTAATTATTTTGCTGATACTCCCATCGGTCTTTTCCTGTAGCGGTGTCTCCCAACCTCATCTGGTTCGTATCTCTCATGAAAACAAAATATTTGCTGTGGCTCGTTGCTTTTTCTCTGGTTGTTGCCATCGCGCAGGCTGAGTCCAAAAAATGGAGTCACTGCTGAAGAACTGGTCTGAGGAACACGATAACCCGCGAGCATTAACTCACGAATTTGCCTAAAATTTTAAAGAACCGTCGTTTACCGCTATTCCAATGAAAATGAAATCCGTCCTCTGGCTGGCTGCTTTGTTCTCCACCATCACTGCGCATGGTCAAACCACCGCGTTTACTTACCAGGGCAAACTCAATGACAATGGTGCGAGCGCCAATGGCATTTACGATTTGCGCTTTACGATCTACGACGCGGTGACGAATGGCAATGTCATTGGCAGTTCGCTCACCAACGCCGCGACGACTGTGAGTAATGGCTTGTTCACGGTGTCGCTCGATTTTGGCCCGAATGTTTTTAACGGGAGTGCGCGCTGGATGGATATTGCGGTGCGCACCAACGGTGGCGGTGTTTTCAGCACGCTCACTCCGCGACAAGCGATCACGTCGACGCCCTATGCCATTCAATCGGCCAATGCGACAGCAGCAGCCACGGCGTTGATCGCCAATAGTGCGACCGTGGCGGCGAGCGCGAACTCGGTGGCGGCCACAAATATCACGGGAACCATTTTAAATTCCTCGCTCTCCTCCTCGGTGCTCACCAACGGCGCGAGCGGCGTGAACATCAGCGGCAGCTTCAGCGGCAACGCCGGCAGCCTTACGAATGTTCAGTTCAGTTCGTTGGTCGTTCCGATTGTCACCAATCCTGCTACCGTCATCGCGTGGGGAGACAACACCTATGGCGAGACGAATGTACCTCTTGGGTTGAGCAACGTGATCTCAGTTGCGGCGGGCTCCTCCCATAGTGTGGCGTTGCGAAGTGACGGCACCGTCACTGTATGGGGAGCGACTGCTTCATGGGGAACGAATTTCTATGGTGTGTTGGATGTGCCTTCCAGTGTGACCAACGTAGTGGCAATAGCGACCGGATTGGGTCACATCCTCGCGTTGAGGAACGATGGCACGGTCGTCGCCTGGGGATACAATTACAAACAGCAGACAAACGTTCCTACCGCTTTAAGCAACGTGGTGGCTGTAGCAGGAGGAGATCAGCACTCCCTGGCATTGAAGAGTGACGGCACAGTTGTTGCCTGGGGAGGGAACACCGTGGGTCAGACGAACGTGCCTCCCGGTTTAAGCAATGTTGTGGCGGTGGCGGCTGGAGAGCTGTCCTCTGTGGCATTAACGAGTAATGGCTCGGTTGTCGCCTGGGGTAGCAACGCCTACGGACAGACCAATGTGCCTGTAGGTTTGAGTAACGTGGTGGCTGTGGCCGCGGGGGGGTCTCACAACTTGGCATTAAAAAATGATGGCACCGTTGTCGCCTGGGGATGGAACGGCTACGGTCAGACCGATGTGCCTGCAGGTTTGAATAACGTGGTGGCTGTGGCTGGGGGATTGCTACACAGCATGGCATTAAAAAGTGACGGCACGCTGGTCGTTTGGGGCGACGTTTACAATTCCTACGGCGTGACGAATCCACCCACCGATCTTGGTACCGTTCTGGCCATTGCACCGGGAAGCAGGGCGACTCACGTGTTGGTGATTCGGGAGATACATTCCACTAACTATGTTTTCAAAGGAGATGTCGCTGCAACCACCGTCAACGCCAACGTTTTACGCGGCGATGTAGTCGCAACCAACGTGGATGCTGGGGTTTTGCGCGGAAATAGTGCTTTCATCACCAACAACGTGAACATCGGCATAACTAATACTGGTGGCCAGCAAAGTTTCAGTTTGCGTGTTGTTGGCGACGTGGGTTCTCCCTGGAAGGGAGCGGGTGCGTTTGGCGATGCCAACGCTTCGGTCGTTCTCGGCGAGTTGAACGGTGCCGCCACACTGGGCGGACACAACGCGTCTTTGAGCTCGTGGGCTGATCTTACGATCAATCCGGGCGGCGGCAGGGTAGCCATCGGAACGTCAACGTTTTCGCCCAATTTACTGACGGTCAACGGAGCCGTGGGTGCGACTGTCTTCAATGGTAGCGGCGCGGGATTAACGAGCTTAAATCCGACAAACTTGAGCGCAGGCACGGCGGGCATCAACATCAGTGGCAACGCCGCGACCGCGACGACGGCGGCAGCGGTGACTGGAAATATTTCTGACACACAACTCTCCGCGAATGTCAGCAAGTTGAATGGCACCAATGTTTTTTCCGGAACGAATCAATTCAACGGCACAGCGATCGCCACGAATGCGAACAATCAATTTGCCGGAACGTTCACTGGTAATGGTGTTGCTTTGACGAACCTGAACGCATCGCAACTGAACAGCGGCACAGTAAACGACGCGCGGCTCTCGACGAATGTGGCGCTGCTGAATGGGACGAATGTATTTGTCGGAACCAATCGGTTTGCCGGCACTGTTATCGCCACGAATGTGAACAATCAACTCGTGGGAACGTTTACAGGCAATGGCGCGACTTTAACAAATCTGAACGCATCGCAACTAACCAGCGGCACGGTTTCATTGACGAATCTGCCGACGACCATCCTTGTCACCAACGGGCAAACGGGCGTGAACCTGACGGGCACCTTCAGCGGCAACGGCTCGGGATTGACCAATATTTCATTGACGGCATTGACCGTCGTTCCGCTGACCAATAACCAAAGCGGAATCACTCTGACCGGAACGTTCTCCGGCAATGGCGGCAGTTTAACGAATCTGAATGCCTCACAACTTCTCAGCGGCACGGTGTCTGACGCGCGGCTTTCCACAAATGTGGCGTTGCTCAGCGCTTCCAACTCATTTTTCACCGGCCGCATGACGATCGGAACAAAGGCAGTTGCGCAGGCGGAAAGCCAGCAAATGCAACTGCGTGTGCAAGGCACCAATAATTCCGGAGGCTGGTCAGGCGGGGCGGCGTTAGGGGGCACCAACGCAGCCGTGGTGATCGGCGAAATACAAAACACAGCCGTCGTCGGGGCTCACTCGGCCGCATTGGATGCCTGGGCCAATCTGGCTATCAATCCTTCTGGCGGCGCCAAAGTCGGCATCGGCACCACGGATTTTTCTGGAAACAATTTGCTCACCGTTAGCGGAACCATCGGCGCCACGGCGTTCAACACCACGAGCGATCGCAACCTGAAGGAGCATCTCGCCCCGGTGGACGTGCAAGCTGTGCTTGCGAAAGTCGCGGCGTTGCCGATCTCGACGTGGAATTTCAAACAGGAAACCAACACACAACACATCGGCCCGATGGCGCAAGATTTCTACGCC
The DNA here is from genome assembly GCA_966112985.1 of uncultured bacterium. Taxonomy (GTDB): domain Bacteria; phylum Verrucomicrobiota; class Verrucomicrobiia; order Limisphaerales; family JACDHS01; genus CBHWET01. Next base: position 3,868 of record CBHWET010000067.1, read on the forward strand.
GCCTTCGGCACCGGCTCGGATGATAAACATATCGCCACCGTCGATGCCGACGGCGTCGCCTTGGCCGCTATCCAGGCTTTGCACAAGAAGCTCGAAGCGAAATCCTCAGAAGTTGAGGACCTGAAACAGCGATTGGAAAAAATGGAAACGCTTCTGAACAAATTATCCGAGCAACAGAACAAACCGTCGAAGCACTTAAGGTGAGACACGAATTAGCACGAATTTTTGAGACAAAACGCCAATGATTAAAGTTGTTCATTCTATTGCGTTGTTGTTGCTGGCGATCTTTTCGGTTCTCCAGAGCGGTGCAGCCGATCCGAAGGCGTTACGCATCGTGTCGTTCAATATTCGATGCACCAACCCACATGATGGAACGAATTCGTGGGAACTGCGCCGCCAGGTTTTCTTTGACGAAGTGAATCGATTGGCGCCATCGATCATTGGTTTTCAGGAAGTTCGTCCCGATCAATACGAGGATATCGTTCGACGGCTGAAGGGCGATTTCGATTTCGTCGGGGTGGGGCGGGACGACGGCAAAAATGCAGGCGAGCGTGCGCTCGTCGCGTATGACAAACGCCGGTTTAAAAAAATCAAGACCGGCAATTTCTGGTATTCTGAAACTTCCGAGCTGCCCGGGAGCAAATCATGGGACGCCGCCATCACTCGCGTGTGCACGTGGGTCCGTCTCAAGGACAAGGTCACTCGCCGCGAATTTCTTTTCGTCAACACACACTTCGATCACAAAGGCGTCGTGGCGCGAGAAAACTCATCGCGGATGCTGGTCGAAAAACTGCCTGCACTGGCAAAAGGCAGTCCGATTATTCTGACGGGGGACTTCAATATCCACGAAGATTCACGTGCTTATGCGCTGTTGATGAATCGCAAAGAGGGTGTAAAGCCGTGGCTGCTGGATTCCTATCGTGAATTGCATCCGACGCGTTCGGCCGAGGAAGCATCGTTCAATGGATTCAAAGGACTGACACGTGGGTCGCGCATCGATTTTATTTTCCACACGCCTGATATCAAAGCGGAGTCAGCGACCATCGAACGCGTCTTTCCACAACGACGGCACGCTTCTGACCATTACGCCATCACGGCGGTGCTCGAGTTCGCGCCTGATGAGCAGAAGCAGTAAAGGATCCGAAACGACCGACATTTTTTGGGTAGGGAAGAGTCGATGACTCGTCCCATTCTATTTCAGCGGGTTACGCGATCAAATGGCCAGTCGGTGCCCATCGACACAGAGCACGTTGGTTGAGCAAAATAGTTTGGGACACGTCGGCGACGTGTCTCTACCTCGGCAGTCATATTTACTGGCTATTAAGGCCACTGAGGCGGTTCGCTTTCTTCCCAGCTCGAAGAGCCATCGGTCCTCAACCAGGCATAGCCGTCGCCGGCACCGGAAGACCAATAGTGAATGTTTCTCGCCTGGAGACGCTCGACGATCGTCGTGTGAATGGGCTGGACATTTCCATCAGTGACAAAGGCTTTATTGACGCCAGCCGCATCGAGGTAAGCTTCCGAGCAGGAAATAACTCCTCCCGGAGCTTGTAGACCGTGATGTCCAACTTTCAGCACCTGGCAAAGGTTGATTTCACCGGCATAAGGGCCGGCGAGAATTGCTGTTTCGTTGAATCCATAAGTATCGCCCTGCATCAAAATCGATTTAGAGCCGTAGGTAATCTTCAGAACCAATGACGCTTCATTCGGCGCACCCCAATCATCGCTGCCGCCATCGACTTTGTAATTCTCCGGGCTGAGGCAGCGAACCTTGAACGGCTTGGTGTTATACGTGGTGTTGATGATGTAGTCGCCGGCTTTAAGCTTCGTGATCGACAGGCCGTGGTTATTGCACGCGTTCACCATGTCGTTGTAGTAACTCGAGGTCGCATTAACCGCCCCCTTCGGGTAATAGATCGTGGAATTATTGATGTTGAATGAGTTGATGAAGTTATTGATCCCGCCGATGTGATCGACATGCTCGTGCGTGCCTACGAGGTATTTGATACCGCCGCCGAAGCCGAGGGCGTTCAGTTTGTTAATCAAGGTAGTGGCATAACCATCCGCGATATCGACAACCATTTTCGTGTTGTCTGGCAGTTCAATCAGGAAGCAATCAGCCCGCCCCTCGCCGACGGTGATCATGTGTATTTTCAGGAACCCTGTGGTGGCATGAACTGTATTTGTGGCTACCAATAAGCATGCGCCGAATAGCAGACTGAGTGTCTTTTTCATTTTATGGATTTTGATTTCGAAGCGGCACCATGCCGCGGTCGGTTTATGTGATAACGGGGAGAGAATTTATTAATAACGGAGGAAGGACTGCGCTTCTACGCCCTAAAAATAGGGGTGGCAACTTCGCGAATGAAGTTCCAAAACGGGGGAAGATGCTCCCGCCAAAATCCGTAGCAGCTGACCTAAAGAGGCTCGCTCCATTTTGTTCCGAAAGTATCGACCCTTTCTCTGATGCTTGCACATCGGAATTTGGTGCTTTTCCCGCTCTGCCCACTTTCCGTTTGGCATAAAACTTCAAATCCAGCTTCGCCGCGACCAACCTCAAACTCGAAATTCAGCTAAGTAGCTGAATTCCAGGCTGAAAAGAGGTCAAGTCAGTATCAAAGGCTTCAACACGAAAAATAATCAAATGTCGCGTTTAGATAACACAATGCTGTTGAGATCAACAATGATGGTGCTAGAAATTAAGCCGAATGTTGGCGACAACCTCGTTCAAGATCATTTGGACAAGCGGCAGATATTGCCCAAACCAGTAAACGCCGGATTTATCAAAAAAGTGCCGGCCTTCGAGCTGACGATCGCATGAATAAATTTTATACCTTTTTTTACATAACTGGAATTGCCGTGGTTTTAGGGGCTTCTGGGATCCTGGTTAGGGCCAACACTAATTTTTATGTCAGCGCCAGTACGACATGGGGCGCTGATGGAAGTGGGACCGGTGCAGATGCCACTCATCCGTATGTTGCTGCCAGTGAAAGCACCTATGATTGGGCTCTTTTACATGTGAAAACAAACGTGAATTTCATTTACGAAGGCGGGACATACAAAACAAAGGGGTGGGCCGATTTGGGAGCCAATAACGTTTATCCGACCGTTCAGCACTGGGGGGCGACAAACGCCACAAATCGAACGGTCATACAATTATATCAAGATCCGGCGTCTCCGCCTCCGTGCCGGCATAACAGTGGCTCCTTTGTTTTCGGTGGTAACGCTGACCGCTTTGAACTCCATGACCTGACCCTCGATTGTAATGCTAATAACCTCTACAATTTCATTCACACTAACTGTATTGAATCTTATGACGCGATTAATATTTCGGGAAGTGATCTCGTCTATAGCAATCTGTTGATTAAAGGGTTCGGCGCCCAAAACAGCAAAGAAGGGTTTACGATCTATTACAACCCGATCCCATATTATATGGGAGGCCGAACCTTGTTTTCCAACGTTACCATTGTTGACTGCGTGTTCACTTCTCCAGCAACGAACAACACTTTCAACACCAACAACATTTCAGACCCGGCTTATTGGTTTCCGGGCAGCAGTACTTGTATCGGTATTTATCCTGGTATTGGTCCGGACGGGGTCGCAGCAGTTGTGACGAATGTTGTTGTCTCACGTTGCGTCGTGTCGAACGTCATCTCTGATTTTAGACTTGGCTATAACAAGGCATTTATGGTTCCGAAGGCCGAAAATTGCACTGTTGTAGGATGTGAGCGCGGCTTTTACTTCGAGCCGCGTTATGGAAACAAAATCAACTACTCGGGTGTGCACTCTATCACCGGTTGTCGCTTTTCCAACGTTTGGGAGGCGGTGAACATCGCTTGCATTGAGCCTCAAACAAACGTTTTTGGGACCTTGGTGATGAAATCGAACTTGGTTTATCTGAATGACGCTTCACAAAATCTCGCGTTGTTTGGAGGAAACCTTGGTGATTCCGCGGCATTTGAAAATATATCGTTTGACTCCTCTGCCACAATTTTCGGCAGCATTGTAGCCAGTGAAAACGTCGTGACCAATGTCGGCTCACCAACCGGGGTAAACTATGGTTTTGTGTTTAATGCGATGGTTCCGGCCATTTCAAACATCGTGGTCTCCTACAACACCATTACCACGGGCACCGGCGGCAGGGCGTTAGTCGTAAAGTCGAATGCAGTCATGTATGCGTCGCTATACGAGAATCGGGCTGCAAACAAATCGCTGTTACCCATCGTCGATGAAAATGGAGTTACGAACGCGACTCAACAAAGGTCCGATTTCAATCGCGACACGAAGGCGGACATCTTATGGCACGACCAGCTGTCGGGGAGCAATGTTGTCTGGTTCCTCAGCGGCACGAACCTGCTTGGATCGAATTATCTCAGTAGCGGACTTTTGTCATCGTGGCAGGTTGCAGCAGTCGCGGAATTCGACGGTGATCTCAACGATGATGTTGTTTGGCAATCCTCTTATCAACCGTCGAACCTTGTCTGGGGGTTAGCGGCAACCAATTGGCTGCAATCATATTATTGGGGCAAGACAACGAATGGTTCGTTTCAAGTGGTTGCGGCAGGCCGTTTTACAGAGAGTGGATATAACGATCTAGTTTGGAGAGACTCTGCGTCTGGAAGTAATCGGCTTTGGATCGGCGCCGATACCTATTGGTTGGAAATACCAATACCGGCTCGGGTCGGATCCGATTTCACGATTTCAGGTACAGGAGATTTCAACGGCGATCATCAAACGGATATTCTTTGGAAGAATGAAACGACGGGCGTTGTAGACGTGTGGTTGATGGATCATACGAACTACGTTCGCACCGCGGCCCTTGCGCCACCGACTTCGCTGCGTTCCCAAGACAAAATTGTCGCAGTGGACGACTTCTCTGGTGACGGTGAACCGGACATTTTATTGCGAGATTATACTTCTGGCGCCGTCAGTCTTTGGCAAATGACGCAAACGAATATTGTTGCGTCGTATTCACTTACCAATCTTCCAACGATGCCTACAACTGACTGGTACATTGCAGGTGGGCCGAGCAGCCCTGCAACACCGGTACGGTATGTAGCGACGTTCGGATCAAACAGCAATCCCGGCGCCTATGATCTGCCATACCGCACTCTCCAATTCGCTGCGAGTGCAACTCCGTCCGGCGCCGCTTTTTGGGCGTTTGCCGGCAACTATAGTGAGAACGTCACGATGCGGAGCTATAACGTAAAACTAAGGGTAATAAATGGGGTCATCAATCTTCGGTAACTAGCAATTTAGAACTATGAGAAAATCAACTTGGACACTTGTCATCGTATCTCTTCAAAGCTTTCTCCTCGGCAATAGGCCCGCCGTTGCCGGAGATATTGAGGTCAATAACGCTTTAATCCAGGGGACGCTTAAATTGTCACCTTCGACGAATAATACCGCCGACGATTACCTCTCGTACAAAATGAAGGTGACCGACGACGGCATAGGATGGAATACTGGGTTTCACGATTTGGATCGTTGGGGAGGCATGTGGAAATTTCGCACCGAATCTCAAATAGGAACCGTCGAGCGTTTTGTGCTGCATGGAGGTGATAATGATAGTTATTTGACGATCCAACACACCAATGGCGTGAGCCAGGTAAAGATTTCAGGGACGGGCGACAGTTTCTTTAGTGGAAACCTAGGTATCGGCACAACTACGCCTGCGAGCGCGTTGCAAGTAAATGGAACCGCTACAGTCAGTGGGTTTAAGCTCACAGCGTCCCCTTTTTCCGGTTATGTGCTCACATCCGATGGAAGTGGAAGCGGAACATGGCAGGCTGTTTCAACCTTGGCACCAGGTGCAACTAGTGTTCAGGGCTATACCGACGCTACATTGACGGGAGATATTACTCTTACGACGTCCAGCAATCGAATTCAGCACCTTACCGCTTCAGGAGGAGAGCGAAGTGTCAAAATGCCTTCTCCCTCTGCCGGAAGGGAGTTCATCATTCAGAACGTGGGCACGAACAATATTATCGTTCGGGATGCTTCGAATGCGGAGTTGGTTCGGCTTTTGCCGGGTTGGTTTACGTTTGCCGTAGGAAGGTCGGGTAGCTGGCAATTTACGACCCAGGCTAAAAATACGCCGTTTACCGTTTCATACAGCGGCATTGATGGAAAGGTTTCGAATCAAAGCTATTCATTGCTTGTGGTTCCGACTAACTCATCCTTCGTTGCTACTCAGCTGATTGTTGAAACTGTGGAAAAGTCGGGCACATGGACCGCCGGCGTCCAGTCCAGTTTAGGCAGCGCCACCAGCACCGCTGCGATTTCGGCGGTGGCTGGAACAGGGATTAACGCGAGTATAGTTAGTGGGACAGCGCAGATTCACGACATTAAGACCGACTTTCTCATTTTAACGAACGGTGAAACGCTCACCTTTCGGGTTGGCACTGCAGCAACCGGTGGCACAAAGTGGATACTTAACGCGCACGTAACAGGATTCTTTCGCTGACCATTACCGGCCTTTTACTAAAGCCAGTCGGCGTGTGCCGACTGGCCTTCGAATTTGGAGGAATCATCTAAAAGGCGGCTCCGTTTTTATATTTTGTCTCGCCTCTCACTGAAGTAAATCGAATCGCCGGTCTAGCCCGTTAGGTTGTGTGTTTGGAATTTCTGCGCGTTGCCGCGCCAACGAATCCCCACAAGATCAGAAAACCAGCCGTTGATCCGGCAATGCGGCCGGTCCAGTTTGCGGTTTTCAGGTTTGATGCGGAGAACTCAACGGTCATTGGCTTGTTCACTTCCGTCTGCAGCACCTGAGTGAACGAGCGTTGGAGACCGCGTGTGGGAAGATTGATGTGCAAGGGTTGGACTATCGGTGTCGCGATCTCTTGCGCGTCCTGCACGCGGACACACTGTAGCTGGGCGATGTCCGCGTCGTATTGGACGTTGTTAAAAGTCATCCTGTCTTTTTCGACGGTTGAGAGCGAACTCGACAGACTTCCGTTGTTCACGAAGTCATTCTGTGCGGCGATGAGGTTGCTGCCCTGGGCACGGCGTAAATCCCGTTCCAGATTTTTTAGTTCTTTGTCAGCGAATTTTCCCCCGGTGACTTTCGCTCTTTTGAATTCCCCAGCTGCTTCGCGGTAATTTCCTTCGGCCAATTGTCGACGAACATTTTGCACATCGCTCTGTGCTTCAGCGCGCAAGCTGGCTTTGTTTAATTTCTCCTGCTGAGCGTATTTGAACGATGAAAAATTGATTGCCTCTGACGCGACAGTGGAACCTTCGCGTGTCATTGTTCCTTTGTAATTGTTGTACTCATAGTCAGGCGGCAGAAATAAATCCCAACGGGCATTCTTCAACGGGGTGTCGAGCTTCGGCGAGACGAGCGCGACTGAGCCGCGTTTTTTCGGGAACGGACTTGTGTTGACGTAATTCAATACGACAGAGACCGGAGCATCGGAGTTGCTGGCTTCGTCGATTGGCACAAGAAGTTTGCCGGCGCGGACGCTCGGTCGTACGGGTTGTCCGCCGACAAACGCCGACCAGATCTTTGCACCCGCCGGTAATTCGACTTCGAGATATTGGCGTCCATTGTTTCGGATCGACAACGACATTTCGGTCATCGTCTGTCCATCGTCGGCAACGACGGTTGAAAGCCGGGCGCTTTCTACGAGGGCCTGGAGTACCTCGGCTTCTTCAAACCGTTTGGCTTCCAGCACTAATTGGTAGCCGGTGCGTAGATACCGATAAACAAGCGCTGCGCTTTCATCGGCTTGCGCCCAGTCGGGCAGTTCGCGTCGATCAATTTTCGCAACATCGGCGGCGATGCTTTCGCTCACCTGCTGCGGAGCGGCGGCAACAATCGAGATGAAACCGCTTTCACGTTCAACCCCGGCGGCGCCGACGGCAGGCACAGCAAAAAGATTTGTTCCGTTTTCACGTGGCATTTCCCATGTGACGGTCAGCACGTGTGTGCCGATCACTTTGTTCTGCAATTCAATCGTCCAGAGGTCTTTGTTCTGGTCGCGCCGACGAATGTTTGCACCGCTGATTTCGACGTTCTTCAAGTGTGCGGGAATCTTGAGCTGAAACTCTTTCGCCGGGGCGTTTTGGATTTCATAACGGACCAGTGTGCGGCCACTCACCAATACGTCCGTGATATTCAACGTGTTCATGACTTGAGCGCGAATCCAGGGATCAACCTTCTCAGTGTGAAGCGAGAGTTGCCACGCACCGGCCCGTTCCATCGCTACGAGTTTGTAAGCGAGAATTCCGGCTGTGCGGTCCGCATTTCCAGGAATCGTGTTCGCCGGGATCTCCACGAGTTTCTCGAAACCCGCTGTCTTCAATGACACGCCGGCTTCGGAAGAAACCTGGACATAGCCCGAAAGCTTTTGTGTGCCGATCGGCTGCACACCTCGAAGCGTTACCGTCGCGGCCAAAGTTTTAAAGGTCTGTGACATCTCGAGGCGTAAGGGATAGTTGCCAATCGTTCGTTCTTTGAAGGTGAGTTCCACCACATTGACCCCATCCTCGATGCGTTCGAGATGTTGGAGAACATTGTTGCCGACAACCTGATCCAGATGAAACCCATCGGGAACGACAACTTTCAAAGAGAATAACCCGGCACGTTTGATCACGTAATCAATTGTGGCCGTCAGATTGATTTGGTCGGCAGCGACGTGGAATTCATTGCGCACAACGGCTTCGATTTGTGGTTGGACCATTTCGGAGCGAACACGCAGATCGAACTCAGGCTTGAAGAAACGGAAGACGCTGAAGAAACCTTCGGCCTTTTGTGACGTGACACGCACAAATTCATCCGCGTCGACGCGCTGCGCTTCCTGTGCTGATTCAATGTTCAACGTGAGTTCATCTGTGTTGCGCAGTGCGACGAGACCGGTCTCGCGTTTCACGTCGAGAGCATGAGCTACTTCGACCTTGGCGCTTGAGGGCGGGGTCTCAAGAACTTTTTCCGTTTCGACGGTGAGCCGGTATGTAGGGGAGACAGGTTTGGAAAGTTCAACGGTCAGGATTGGTTCTTCTTGCTTAGCGATTTCCCAGGTACGAATGCCATCGCCTTCGACCCGCAGCAACCGTTGTCCGTCGGGCAGACGGACACGGAGTTGGCGGAGTTCCCCTTGGGCGACCTGGTAATCGAAGGTTGTCCGTGCATTCACAACTCCGCTACCGAGCGTCACCACGCTGGCGTTCTGACAGAAAACTGTGGCCGCGATTTCTGCGGCGCGTTTGACCCGCGGCGTCCATCGAAGTTCGACATTTTCTGTCGCGCCGAGCACGGCTTCGATACGGGTCTGGTGTAACGAATTCGTTTTTTTGAAAGCCACCGCGGAAGGAAATTCAACATCGGCGTCCGGTTGATCGATGTTCAATAGCAATTGGCTCGTGAGCGATGGTGGGATCGCAAACGCCAGTTGTCGCTTCGTCACGTCACCGGTGAGTTTTACGAGTAAGCGCATTTGCAGTTCGGTGTCGCCGCGTTTGGCCATCAAGGCAGTAATTGATTTTCCTTCACGAACGAGTTTTACGTCATTTGGTCTGGCACCGAATTTCTCAATCACGACTTCATCGCCGAATAATACGATCTTCGCGCCGTTGTCTTTCGTGGAAATTTTCAATGTGACATCAATCTGCGCCACGCGATCATTCACCTGTCCGGCGTAAATGGCGGACACAATCGAGGCGGTGGTTGGAGCTGCTGGCTTCGTGCTAACAGCTGGGGACTTTGCATTCGCGTTTGCGACAAAGAACGTCAGCGCAAGCAATGCGACGGCGGGGCCGGCACCGGATGTCAGTGATGAGCCGTCAGTTTCAACGGCTTTGCGTGGCCAATACTTCCAGGCCAGATAAGTGACGCCGCTCAGGATTATTGCCGGCACGGCAATGATAAAACCGACGTGCAATATTCTCCACGCAACCAGCAGGCTCGCCACCGAGCCGAGGGCCAGGACAAGCGCAACCGTGATGAGAAAACTGTTGCGATACTTCCGCTGGAATTGCCGCCAAAGAATCAATAGCCCGGCTATAAACCCGGTGAGTTGCAGTGCCATTTGCCCCAATTGATAGACGTGCAGTCGCATGATCTCGGTTTTGATTGCCAGTGGTTCGTCTAGGACATTCAGAACTTTTGTAAACGTGAACGCACGTCCAGCGCGAGGAATGTCGATTCGGATTGATCGAATGCCGGCAGCCATTGGTTGTGCAGGCGTTGCGATCCCTCCATTTCCCGTGGCATAGCCGCTCATGAAATTGGTTGTAACAGCTATCGTATGGGATTCCGTTTCCGGTACCGCAGCGGTCATTGTAACGGTAGCGGAAGCAGCCGCCGTTGCAGGCGCGCCCACTTTAGCGGGCTCGGCCTTGTAAGTGTTGATCTGTTGCCTTTGAACAGCTAATTCCCGCTTTCTATCAGCCTGTTCTTGTGCGTTCGCATAAAGAGTGAATCCACGCTCCGTCAAAGCTTGAAATTTGGCGCTGCTCACTTGCTGAACACTGCCATCTGCGAAGAGAACGTTCCGGCCGTTGCCCGAATCAGTGGGAGAATAAGCAATGACCGATTCTGGTTTTAATTCATCGAGTGTCGCTGCGCCGCCAACATACACGTAACGCTGACCGCTTTCGGGATCCATCAGGACCTTTTCGCTGCCGAGTTGTTCAGCCATGTCTTCCAGCGAAGTGGGAACCTTGTCACCGTTTTCGGCGGCAAACATGTGGGCGGCGGTGCCGATTTGTTTCAGGTTGCTGACGGAGTTAATCCGTTGGGCACGACTCTTTGCTTTCGAGAGCGCAGGCAACAACATTCCCGCGAGGATCGCAACGACGGCAAACAATCCAAGCACTGCCACCACACCGCTCCAGCCGCGACGGATGGCTGATCCAACGAGGGCGATAATGAGAATCGAAAAACCAACGACCACGAAAACAGCCATTCCCATTTCGTGAATGAGATGGTTATAGAAATCCAAAAATTCCTGCCATGCGTCGTGAAGGTCGTAAGTTGTCCCGCGTGCCACGGTCATGTTGCCTCCGAAGCCAGAAAGGCGATACGCATTAGGGGCGTAGAATTCCCATTCGGCGTATGTGTTGGGAACATCGGTCTTGGGTGCGCTCAGAGAAATTGATTGAGGCAATAGCCCGGCCAGCATTGGCTTTTTCTCCGCATACACAATATCAACGGCGAATGCTTCATCTCGATTCTCGCCGCGCGGCAAAGATACGAGAAGCCAATCGCCATCACGCTCAGGCTTGGCTGATTGACCATTGACGTAACAACTCCAAAACGTCGCGCCCTTCGGTAGTTGGAATCGTTGAAATTGTTTGTCGTTGTTTTTTACCATGAACGAAGCCTGCGTCAGCATTTCGCCAGCTTCCGTAAGAACAGTCGTGAGTTGCGTCCGGTCCGCCACCGCATCGAGCACGCCCACCTGCTCGAACCGGTTCACATCGACGGAAAGATTGTATTCGCTTCCCGTGTAGCGATACGCCAGCAGAACGGAACGTGTGATTAGCGCACGGTCCGCGACATTTAATTCGGATTCGTCGATTCGTCGCAACGGTTCGGCGGCACTCTTGACGTTCAACTTCATGCTGGCGGCCGTTGTCACGGCAACGGACCCACTTTCGCGTTCGGTGCCGAGGGAGTGAATACCGCCGAGTTGAAGTGCGGCGCTCTTCGGATCGAATTGAAAATCGTACGTAACGACGAGTGTGTAGCCGCCCCAAACTTTATCCTGCAAACCAATTGTCCATACGACACCGTTCGCCGTGGCGCTCGATTCTTTTCGGCGAATATTGGGACCTGTGAATTCAACGTTTTTCCAATGTGGTGGAACCATCAGTTTGAATTCCTGCACACCTTGGTTAACCAAACCGTAGCGAACCGTAGCGCTTCCGCCGACCAAACCATCACCTACCGTTACGAGATTGAAAATGTCGGCTATGACGCGCGCTGAAAGCTTCTCGGTTGTCATCAGCAGTCGCCAATCTGCGGCATCTGCGGTGTATGCGAGTATTTCGTCGGAGCGGCCGGTCAGCTTGGTTACTGGCAGTTCGCGAAGCCTGGTGAGCTCTGAAGTTTTCGCGCGTAGCCCGGCCACGGTGGCTACGCCGATCTGCGCCGTTTCTTTGCTGCTGCCGTTGACGCGAAGTGCCGCTACGGAAACGTGTTCGGGAAATGTTTTAAAAGGTTCTTCCAGCTGGACGGTGATCTGCCGTGTGCCAAGGACGCGGGCCGTGAAATTGAGGCGCAGCTTTCCGTTGTTCACCTGCCAGTCTTCCAAACCATCGCTCTTTACATCGGCTACAACCATTCCGGCCTGAGGAACCAATTCCAGATTGTAGATGCCCGCTTTCTCGACGTTTAGCGAAAGATGATGGGTGGCCAGCAATCGTGTTTCTTCCACGCGCGCGGTGATTCGGTCCGAGACCGTAATCAAGGGTTCGATGCGTTTGAGGCGCAACGCGACAGAAAAAGGCCTGCTGTTGAATCGATACGACGCGAGTGATCCGGTTGCAGCGTTTACCTGACGCAAACCATTCGCAGATTCGATCTCAACCTGAGTGTCTTCAGCGTTCAGCGTCAGTGCGCCG
>CBHWET010000068.1:0-16378 GCA_966112985.1 uncultured bacterium
TATAGCGCCGACAAGCGGAACCGAGCCGAGGTGCTTTGCTAAGCTGCTCGGTTTTTCAAGGTATTTCAATTCAACGACCCAAGCTCCACCCGCAGTTTCAATCTCATACGAACGCTCATTCTTGCAGCCGAGAGACTCTTTTATGTGGAATTGCACCGGTTTCAGCAAATCGCCAAATTCATATCGGAACTTACCATTCGCTACTTTGGTGCAGGAGATGTTCGAACCCACATAGTTGCTGCGGATCGTTGCCGACGGCAGAGGAAGGCGCCGTTGTCGACGAAGCCGTACATAATCGATTGTACCGACCAGCATGACGGGAAGGTAAAATGTTAAAACATCCGCCAGAAGATTCTTTCGTGCGTTATGGTAATCGGCGTCAGACAACACGCGCAGATTTCGCGCACCCACAACCATCGAGGAAGCCGAATCATTGAAGAACACGGGCACAATCTCTCCGATTCTAAAAGGCTCTTTATGATCTACGATCCGGACACAGAGCTTTTCGCGGCCGTTCCCGATTCGCCCTTCCGCAATCCAGAAAGTGCGAAGCGAACGTTGCGATGGCGATCGTCTGGTTTCTTCGACCTCAAGCATTGCGGCAGTGTAATGATTGTAGCGCAACGAGACCATGGTCCAAAGAATGACTTTGGGCATCCCAATCAAAACCATCACCAGCGCTATTGCCCATGCAAAAGGTCTTAGAAATCGTTTCTTCACTACAGTTTCAGTCCAACTATAGGCGGAAGCAATCGGAGGAAAACTTCAAAAATGTAGCCGATTATTGTCGGCGCCGAGCAAATGCGATCAAGCGGGCCTTGGTAAATCCCATCTTTTGCATGCTGACGTACGGAGAGGCAACAACACGCAGAATTCCAAAGTTTGCACAAAGAACGTCAGACCGAAGTATTTAAGATCGGTATAGCGAATAAATCGGCAAGAACGATACCACAGATAATCAGAATCCCGTCGGTTTCGGCCCGGCGGATCTGCGGCATGATACCGTCGGCTTCTATGCGACCAATCGGGCGTTGAAAGCCCCGCTTTCCGTCACCGAAGATTGTGCAAAAGGCCTCGCCATTCCTTTGGATAAACAGATCGCCTCCAGAATTTCGCGGGTGTGCCGGATTAATCTCTAAGCATTCGCCTCCATAACGCAGAATCATGCTCCATGGTGTTTTCGAGTAGTGGACCTGAACCTTCGCCAATTCCTTACCCTCTTGAGCTATTCGGCCTTCAAGGGGAGGAGAACTGAAGCACTGTCTTAAAAGACTAGGATCCCCGACATATCTTAATTCAATGCTCCACGCCATTCCCGACGCATATACATCATATAACCGTTCGTGCCGCGACCCCAGAGACTCTTTGACGGCGAATTCATAACCCTCGCTTCCATCAATAGAAAACCTGAAGTGTCCAGTCGCGACCTTGGAACAGTTTATGGCGTGCACCATACTAGTCGAGTCCGCCGCCGTCACCGCCTGATTCCCATATCTTCCATGTCCAAACGTTATCATATTGCAACGCTCTGTCACCGAGAACCTTAATATGAAAGCTGAATCGACCTGCACCACCTGTTTTCCATTTGTCCCACCCACATCCGCCTCCTGCCTTCCCACAATGGTATTCTCTTGTGGCGCTGACTTGCCCCTCGCCACGCACGGAGACGTCAACCAACCACTTGAGCGCCTTACTGTTTACCAATTCTAATCCGATGATACCGCTAAACTTTATAGCGCCTCCGCCCTGCCATTTACCTTCGCACGCCAGGTATTTCTCATACGCTTGGCCTGCGCCAGCGCCTTGAAAACGGAAGTACAAAGTAACAAATGGCTGGGCGAATGCCGGAAGCGGAATCGGCCACTTTGCTTCAATGGTCCCGCGAATTTGCAGGCTCAAAGTTTCGTCCATCCCGTAGGGGACACCGTCGGTAGGGTGATATGTTGGACAGCATTTTTTACAAAACTTCTTCTCCGCTCTGACTTGAAATTTGAACTCAAGTTTCTCACCGAAAACTTTCGCGAGCGTCTTTGGTATAGCTATGTCATAATTCCAACGTTCAGCCTGGCAGTCGTATAGTCCGAGTGCATCGACGATACCGACGGGGTCGTTACTCATCGCTGCGTATAGATTTACACTGCCGGTTTCCTCAAGTGGATCACGAGAGATCCATCGTCCAGTCGACGGGTTGTAATATCGGTACCCATAATACAGTAACCCGGTTTCGTCGTCGCAATATTTAGTGCTGAACCGGAATGGATTCGCCGTTGCGGCAATGCCATCTACTCGGATTGGTTCCCCGAATACACCGTATTCGTATTCTGCGGCGACTGTCGAATTATCGCCATTAACCAAACAACTAACATTTCCACCGCCGTCGGGTGTAACGAAGTAAGTGGTCGCGGAAGGCTGATGCACGGTTACTCCGAGTAAGCCCCCGATTCCTCCCCCGCCTTGGAGGCTGCCACTCAGATCGATACCCCAGATGTATGACCGAACCACCGCATTATTTTGGTCGAGCTCTGCGAGAAGAACCCAATCATCATAGACGAACTTCCGATCCGAAGATAATTGCCAGTTGTTATTCTGACGTGTGTACACCTGCTTCCGAACCCGGCGTCCTTTGAAGTCGTACTCAAAAACAAGTTTTTGTTTCTTTGACTCTGGCACGAATGCTCCAGATTCCATGGTGGTCAGGCGGCTTTCTGCGTCCCATGTGTAAGTCCACCTGCCGTCAGCCGTTAAATTGCCATCGTCGTCATAAACAAAAGTTTCCGGAGTTTTTGGAACAAAAAACGTGCCCGTCTTTGTTGTCACGATATCGGGATTGCTGCCATTGTTTAAGACACCAACAACACTAATATCCTTAAAAACCGCTGCCCCCGCGTTGTCCACGTTCAACTCATGTTGATAAAATGTGTCGTGTCGGTACGGACGGACGTTGTTGATAGTCACAGTTCCACTGGCGTTTGCCGTTCCGAGAATATTTACCAGGCCGGGCACCGTTCTGTCCGTGTATTGATTCACGGAGTTTACGCCGTACGTTGCCACTCTTAGGTTTTGCCCATTGCTATCGCCGCCGAATTTTGCCGTCTTGCGGTTTCCAATATCGTCGAAGTCATACTCGAATTGCTCACCCGAAACCGGTGTGTCGTTCGCCCAAAATTTCTTTGCGGACTTGGTCTGCCCCATCGAATCGTATTGAAACGACCAATAAGTCCCGTCCTGTCTGGTTGCTTTCTGTCGCTGACCAGCAGCATTATAAAGATACGCAACCGAACTGAGAACAGTCGCGTTTGGTGCCACCGTCGATATTCCCGTCAACTCCTCATTGAAATCATAGGAACGAGTCGTTGTTTGTTTCACACTACCGCTTTTCTTGAAGGTAACCGTATTAATCAGAGACGAGTTTTGATGGTATTGGTACCACGCTGAATCGTCGCCTTTAGTCACAGATTTAATACGCGAAGCATCATCGTAACCAAAAGTCGTCATGATGCCCGCAGTGGTCACGCTCAATCTTCTAAACAAGCTATCATATGCACTAGTGACGGAAACACCGTTGAGGGTACCCCCCGAATATGTTTCCGATACCGCCTGACCCACGTCGTTGAGCGTGACGGTATAGGTCGAGCCGTTTTGTAGAATCGTCGTATTTCTCCCTCTACGATCAAATGAATATGTTATATCAGGTGTGGAATCCGAGTAGTCGATAGATTCCAAATCACCAGCTGCGTTGTATCCGTAAGTCGTAATATGACCACGCGCCGTCTGGCGAGTCAGGAGTTTACCGGAGCCTGTGTACGTATAAGAAGTGGTTTTTCCATTTTCATAGCTCTTACTTGACACGAATCCTCTGTTCGGGTCATAGGACCACGTCGTTACTGACGCCCCTTGCAGCGTGCTAAAGCTTTGCCAGGTTTTCATGGTTTTCTTTCGACCATGAACGTCGTAACTATATTCCACCGGGTAGGTCTGTGAGCCATAAGTTTTCTTTGGCTGCCCATTCAATTCATACTCCTTGAACAGTTGCGATCCATCGGGAAATTCAATTTTAGAAACTTCCAACATCGAATTGTAAAAGGTTTTGGTAACGCGCGGAGTTTGCCCGACACCGGCTGCAGGCTCTGTCCGAGTCGCTTCTAAATCGGCGGTGTTAAAGGTTAAGGTTGTTGCCCCGTTGCGCGCGTCTGTTACAATGCTTTGACGGCCATGGGCATCATATCCAAAAGTAACGGCTTTGATTTGGACATTCTGCGAGTCGTATACCACCGTCGATTCCAATCGGCCTTTATTAAACGTGTTTACGGAATACGCGCGATCCGGGTGCCACGAAGTGACAGTCGTAACACCATTCGCACCATATACGGTCAAGGTCTCTGACTCTAGGCCACCCTGAGTTGCCCATTGGCGCAATCCATCTGTCGACACCTCGGTTGTCGAATCGAGTACAGATTGGTCAACGTTGTCTGTGGTCCAAATATAGGTTCTCGCCCTTCGCACATTGACACCATGTGAAACGACAACGTCAGTTACCGTGCGAGACACGCGGTCGGTTCCGTCGAAGTCAATTACGCCATCACGATCCATGTCTATTGCGGCGTACTCAACAGTACCTTTTCCGTTGTATTGAAGCAGCGTTACAACGCCGTCTTGGTCCACTTGTTTGCACAGTTGCCCCTTATTGTTGTAATACATTCGGGACTCTGAACCATCGGTGTAGGTCTTCTTGTACACGTGCCGCAAATGGTCGGTAAACGTTTTAACCCGTTCCTGACTGTCAGTCCCGTTTGCATTTAGCCTAATCTGCTCAACCCACGTGGCCCCGTATTCCGGGCTCGCCGTATCGGTAATTAATCCGTATTGGTAACGTACAGGACTCGCAGCGGTTCCACCTTGCTGCTGAAGGGTGCCATCACGATTGTAAGTTTCAATGACGGTACCAAGATTCGGGAATGTAGTGGTTTTAACCAATTGATTCCCTCCGTTCAGCACTTCGTTAAAATATGTGACGCCATTCAATCCATTTTCTGCGGAGACCTGCCGGCCGGCTAAATCGTACGAAGCTTTGTGGAGTGTGACCTGAGTATTATCCGTACCGGTGCGTGTGACCTGCTTAACCTGTCCGGCGGCATCGAGAACTTTCGTGGTAGTGATTCCAGAAGCAACTGCGGTTGTCTCACGATGCATGGCGTCGTAACCGTATTGGGTGACAAGTCCATCGCGGTCCGTAAACGTTTCAAGTCCACAACATGCATAAACTCGATCTTCATGGGTTCCGTCCAGGAACGTAACCCGTTGTGGCCTCATAAACTCATCGAAGTTGCTATATGTCGCACTGCTTAAAATTATGTTCGACGGAATGTGCCTGACGACCTTTGAAACCAATTGGCCAGCGCTATTGTACTCGGTAACGGTCGAAGTTCCGTCCAAAATTGCTGTTTCCGTCACATCTGGCTCGCCAGTCGACTCCGTCGTTATGCTCTCAAATCCATTTCCGTCGAGTGTGTACTCGTATAACGTCATAGTACCATCAGCATATTTGATACTCTTGACACGTCTTTCGGAAGGGTCTGAATCCGGATAGTATGTTGTTACCGTCCTCAGGTTCAGTTCGTCGTCTGTCGCCGAGTCTGGACTGTGATGTTGGATCTCTACCTTTTCAACTGCTGAAATAGTGACTGTGCGTTTTGCGATGACGTGCCCCAACAGGTATTCAACAACTGAGGTAGCCGTGTAGGGCTCAATCGAGCTGTCGTATGTATAGACGGTATGACGGCACAAACTTGGATCGCTGGTGGGCCCTTGATTTTGGAACGCCGAGAATTTCTCCAATATTCTAGCGGTTCCGTCGTTTGCGATTACGTAGCGATTCCAAGATCCGTCAGGATAGATCACTTGCGTTAGTGGAGCAGCACTTCCCTCAAAAGAAAGAGTTTCGTCGTAAGTATAACTTGTGATCTGCGGATTCGAGGTGGGTCCGACTTTTTCTTCGATCAAGAGCTCATGCGTTTCGCCCGGCGTCGGCTCAATAAGCTTGTAGGTGCGCACGGCTCGATACACTTCAGGGCCGGAAGGGCTATCAACCGAAAAAGTCACGACACGCAGGCCATCCGTTGTTTGAGAAACCGTTCGCTCGCGTCTTAGATTGCCCGGATAAAGCACGGTCCACCCGTGGTCTGTCTGCGAATAGTCATAGGTCCATACAGTGTTCTGCTGGCCAATTGTTTTGGTAAGCACAACATGAGCGACTTCTGCCGATGTGGTATTCTCGATTGTCCAAGTTACGAACGGCTGGGCGCCGGATTGAAGTGTATAAACATCGTTAACTTTCGGCCCAACTTGATTCGGTGCGTAAAAGTCTATCTTGAATTTGTGATCATTGAGTACAACCACGTTTGCAAGTGTCTGTGGCGCCTTTACCTGTCGAATGTCATCACCTGCCATGATCAATTCTACGTCTGGGGCTAGAACTGTGTAGTCGAGAATATACGGAGCGACCCCCGGCGTTGGAGTGAAGGTTTCGGGGTTCGCCATGGACAACTGGAATGCACCAGCTGAGTACCCGCCGGCACGGGTCCCAGTGTAAATCATAAAGTTAAAGCCGCTTTCTGAAATTCCTCTTGAATTTGCGCCGCCGCACGACCGGCATCCATTTTCTGGAGATGTACTAACAGCCACACCATAGCCGCCGCTGCCATCGCCGTAACCTTCATGTTTTTCTTTAAAAGCCGGAATAGACGCGATAAACTTTGCTTCTCCACTGGCGTTGAGGGAAACTGAGGATCCATTGTTGCCTCCGGCACTTCCATCGGGACCACCTGTCCCAGGAGAGCCCGAACTTCCATCCGAATTACCGCTATCATCTTTAGACGTTACACTGACTTTTACAGCTTGAACGCTGACTATTGCGCCGGGACTTGATGGTGCATTGAGCGTATGTTCTTTTCCATATTGGACATCGCCGTTTCCCGTAACGACTTCGCTTTTTGACTGCGCTTCGCGTTTTCCATCCGCGTATTTCGTTATCTCGAGCCATTCAAGTTTATACGAACTGCCTTTTTTCGTTTCCGGGATTTTAAAACGATACTTCGTGCTGCTAGCGCTGCCGCAGTAAGCCCCAGGAGAGAAGCTCAAGCCAGCCTCCGCAGTAGGACTGTCAGCCCAATCGGATGGCCATGCGGCGGATTTTAAATTTTGCGCGATTTCGGACAAAAGTTCGCTATCGGAAAATGGATCACTCAATGTGATTGTACTCTCGTGATCGTATTGAGCGTCGAAATCGGTATACCATGAACAGTGGCTTTCTTCATGCACTGAGGTTGCCGTGGTCGAGCTATCATTATCGCACTCATCAGCTCCGGGCAGTAAGCTGAGGTCCGAAAAGCGGCAGTCGGTCGAACTCCAGGTACAATCCTCTTGATATGTGTTGCTGCACGTCTTGGGCCCACCGCAGTTACCGCTGTTATCGACGCTGAGGTCTCCGGAGCAGACCGTGTCATGGAGTGGTTCATACGGCATACAACTGTAGTATGGATTGGGCGCCGTCGCGGTGTCTGTCGTCGTGGTATTCTGTGTTTCGGTGTAGTCCGTAGTTTTAGTTCCGTCGGGCGTTTCGTGGTCCTGATGATAATGGAACGTATCAGATACAGTAGTTACCCTTTTTTTGTAGATGCCATTTAAAGGACCCGCGCCGAAATCCGGCCACCCATATTTTGTTGCTCCTCCACTTTTTCCTTTCGTTTGAATCAGCGCGCGTGCCCCCTCGCACTCACTACTGCGCGCACGCTGAACAGGGCTGATCAGAAGAAGACATCCGAGGAGGATAAAGCTTATACGCATAGGTCTAAGAGAACATTGTTTGTTCGCTGCAGATAAAAAAATCTTCATTGGAATGGAGTGTAAACGTGGAGATTGAGGCTACCGGTGTCGGCAACCGTTCCTGGAATCAACGGATTACGCCCCTGCAACCATTCGATGTAATCGTCTTCGTCGTCGCCGTCGGTATTTGTTACGGTTGGGTTGGTCCCAAGTTGAAATTCCTGGAGGTTAGTCAGCCCATCGTTATCGAAGTCCCCACTGGGTGTTTGGCTCAAGTTACCGAAATAGAACATCTCCCATTGATCAGCGAGGCCATCGTTGTCGACGTCGCCACCCGTCACGGTTGGTTCGTAATATTCTGTTAACGTTGAGCTCGCGCCACCGACCACCAGGACTTTGCCATCTTGTAATGAAGCGCTGGTATGCGTTGCCCTCGCAACGTTCATTGAGTCGGTCAAGGTCCACGAACCCGTTGACGGATCATAAAGCTCCGCACTTACAAGCGCACCTCCAACTCCATTGACGATAGTACCGCCGGCTACCAGAATCTTCCCGTTCAATAACAGGTTCATCGTATAAGAACCCCGCTTGCTGTTCATCGCGCCGGTCACACTCCACGTTCCCGTTGCGGGGTCATATAGTTCAGCGCCATTTGAGATGCCACTACTGTTACGGCCGCCTGCTACCAGCACCTTGCCGTTCGGCAAGAGAACCGCGCGGAAGGAATCGCGTGCGACCGTTAATGAGCCGGTGGTCGTCCAAGTCCCTGAAGATGGATCATATAATTCAGCGCTAGTAAGAAAGCCACTGCTGCCCTGTCCGGAAGCGATCAAGACAGAACCGTTCGGAAGAAGAGTGATTGACGGCAGGAATCGGGCTGTGTTCAGCGCCCCGGTTACGGTCCATGTGTTGGCCGTGGGGTCATAAATCTCGGCACTGGAAAGAGCGCCACCCGCACCATAGCCGCCTGCAACAAGGACTTTTCCATTTTGCAATAGCGTGGCCACATGCGACACGCGCGCATTGTTCAGAGCTGTTGCCGCGCTCCATGTGCCCGTTGCAGGATCATACAGTTCAACGCTGTTCAAAATTCCCGAACTGTTGGCACCCCCAACTACCAAAACTTTCCCGTTTAGTAACAGTGTCGCACTATGAAGATAACGGCCATTCGCTAATGAGCCAGTGGGGAGCCAGGTGCCGGTCGAAGGATTATAAAGTTCGGCAGTGGCCTGGTAAGCGCCTGTGTATCCGCCGACGAGCAAAACCTTTCCGTTGGGCAATAAAGTCGTTGTTGGAGACGACCTTCCGCCGACAGATACGGCGCCAGTTGCAATCCAATTACCCCCTGTCACTGGTTGATATAGTTCCGCGGTGAGAATACCATTCCCGCCGCTAATGAGCACCGTGCCATCGCCAAGCAAGATCGCGGTGTGATTCGAACGAGCGACGAGCATAGGTCCGGTTAATGTCCACGTGCCCGTCGTTGGGTCGTACGTTTCTGCAGTCGCTAGGGCGCTGGTTATCGCACTTGTCGAAACACCGCCAGCAACAAGAACTTTGCCGTCAAGTAAGACTGTAGCCGTATACGACGCACGTGCCGCGTTCATCGCAGCAGTGGCTGACCACGTTCCCGTAGTAGCGTCATATAGCTCGGCTGCGCTTAACATCCCGCTGCTGTTCCGGCCCCCAGCTACCAGAACCTTTCCGGTAGACAGCAACACAGCTTTGAAAGAATCACGTGAATTAATCAGGGTGCCGGTAGTAGTCCACGTCTGCGAGTTCGGATCGAACAACTCAGCGCTGTTCAGGTACCCGCTTGATCCCTGACCAGCGGCGGCGAGTACTTTTCCGTTTGGCAATAACGTTGCAGAGTGCAAAAAGCGCGCCGTCGTGAGAGACCCGACTGTCGTCCATGTGTCGGTCGCAGAATCGTATATTTCAGCACTCGCAAGAGCCCCTGCCGTTCCGTAGCCGCCAGCCAACAATACTTTACCATTAGACAATAACGTCGCGGTATGAGAAACGCGGGCCGCATTGAGCGAAGCAACGATGCTCCAAGTGCCCGTCGACGGGTCGTAGAGCTCTACACTATTCAATATTGTGCCACCTGCAGCGCCACCAACTACCAAGACCTTCCCATTCGGGAGTAAGGTTGCGGTGTGAAGGTACCGAGCGAAATTTAATGAACCTGTGACTGTCCATGTGTGGGTTGCCGAATCATAAAGTTCAGCGCTTGTCAGATAATTTCCATTATACCCGCCGACGACTAGAACTTTGCCGTTGCTCAAGAGTGTAGCCGTTCCGTTGGAACGGAGGGAAGACGGGGAACCAGTGCCGGTCCACACGCCGCTAGCCGGCGTTCCATACAGTTCAGCGCTCGAGCTTCCACCGCCAACAGCGAGAACCTGGCCGTTCGGCAAGAGCACAGTCAAGTGATTCGATCGAGCAACGTTCATTGAACCTGTGAAGGTCCAAATGCCGGTCGATGGGTCGTACAGTTCCGCGCTGGCGAGTGTCCCGCCAATGCCATTCACACTCGTCCCACCCGAGACAAGGACCTTGCCACTCGTGAGCAAGGTAGCCGAATACGAACCGCGCGGTGTGTTGAGAGCGCCGGTTGCACTCCACACGCCTGTATTTGGATCATATACTTCCGCTGCGGTCGAGATACCAGAGCTATTGCGGCCACCAGCGACTAAAACTTTACCGCCCGGTAGCAAAACGGCGCGGAAGGAATCCCGAGGTGTCGCCAACGTGCCCGTTGATGTCCATGTGCCCGTAGTCGGGTTATACAGTTCGGCAGTGTTTAAATAGCCACTGCTACCTTGGCCGGCAGCGACTAGAACTTTGCCATTCAATAGTACAGTAGCTGAATGGAGGAACCGCGCAGTTCCTAACGAACCCGTGGCGGTCCAGGTATCAGTTGCTGGATCGTACAGCTCAGCCGTCGCCAATGCACCGCCAGTGCCATATCCACCCATCACAAGAACTTTCCCGTTTGCCAGAAGCACTGCGGAATGTGAAACACGGGCGGCGTTCAGGGTTGCAACCGCAGTCCAAGTGCCGGTGGCAGGGTTGTACAGTTCGACCGTATTCAGGATGGTGCCGTTATTGGCCCCACCAACAACCAAGACTTTGCCATTTGGAAGCAGCGTCGCCGTATGCAAGTACCGGCCGGTGGTCATTGAGCCGGTGGTGGTCCACGCGCCAGTCGCGCCGTTATACGTTTCAGCGGTAGCAAGGTAGGATCCATTATAACCGCCAACCACCAACACTTTGCCATCCTGCAAGACGGTCGCGGTGCCTGACGAGCGCGCGGCGCTGGCAGAGCTTGTTGGCGTCCACCCGGCGACCGTTGGGTCAGAGCCGAGATTGAACTCCTGAGAGTTCGTAAGACCATCGCTGTCGAAATCACCACTGGCGCTCTGTGTTAGGTTCCCGAAATAGAAGATTTCCCATGCGTCAGGTAATCCATCGTTGTCACTATCAATTGCGACATTGCCGGTGTGCCTTGCGTTGCTGCGGTACATCGGCCAGGCGACAGTAGCCGGGGCACTACCCCCGGTTAAGCAATAAAGTTTCGCATCGAACGCAGCAACATACACGAGACCGCTGGAACCAATCACCGGTGCCGTGACGTGATCAGCAGGAGACAACAGCCACTTGAGCGTTCCGTTCGAATTGAGAGCATAAACTCTCCCAACACTAGTACCACTTCCCGCGCCGAAATAAATTGTGCCGTCCTGCGCCACGGCAGGCGAAGCACTAACGTGTGTAGATTCAAGAAGCTGATATAACCATTTTAACGTTCCATTGCGATTCAGAGCGTATAGATGGCCAGCGTCGCCACCAACGTACAACGTTCCGTCGGCGGCTATGGCTACTGTGTAATCCCAGGTATTGCCGAGCGTATATTGCCACTTCAACGCGCCGCTGGGCGTCATTGCATTCAACTTGGAATTTGCGGCGACGTAAATCGTCCCGTCACCATCAATCGAAATTGACCCATTAAATCCGCCACTAAACTGGTACGTCCATTTAACCGTTCCACTTGGATCCAGTGCATACAACGTATTATTTCCGCCAGCTACGATGATTGAGCCGTCCAGCCCGACGCTTGTGTGAAGGCTACTACCGGTGTTGACTGTCCATTTGAGTGTACCGTTCGGGTTGATGGCGACAGTACCGGCTTGGACCGCTACGTAGATCGTTCCATCGTTTGCGATTGACGGAGAGACATTCCATGGAGCTATACCGAGGTTATAAACCCACGAAAGATTCCCATTGCCGTCCACTGCATGCAGTTTGCTGTCCGTGGTAATGAAATAAATCATTCCGCTCGAACTGATAAACGGAGAACAACTGAATCGCGCCGTCGCGAGGTAAGACCACTTTGTCGTACCATTAGGGTTAATCGCGTACAGCTTGTTGTCTGCGGCCCCAAAGTAAAGTGTACCATCTTGGCCAATGGCTGGAGTCGTATCGATGCCCGATCCGGCCGTGTAGGTCCACTGGCTTATGGGCGTTGGCGGATGCAGAATAGCATCGGAGCTGCTAATCGAGCCTGTACCATTGCTGACCATAACGCGGTACTTGGCCGCGTCAGTCGCTGCAACACTTGATATGGTTAGCGTAGCTGTGTTGGCACCGGCAATATTACCTCCATTTGCGAGGCTTGTTCCGTCTTTTTTCCATTGATAACTTAGTGGTGCGTCTCCAGCGGCCACGACTGAAAATGTGACGGTACTTCCAATCGCGGGCGTTTGACTGGTTGGCTGCGTAACGATTACCGGCCCAACGGTGATTGCTAACGTGTGGCGATCGCCTGATGAAATTGCGATCACGCCCGTGAGATCTTCCGGCGTCATCATCGGTCCGAGATTTGATTCTCCCCATGTCACCACTGGGGCACCTGTTGGTACTGCATGTCCGAACCAGTTACCCGAAGAAACCAATGATATGTTACCCAGTCCGGCAGGCGGTGTTGAACTAGGCCAGGAAACAATAGTTCCATCCGCCCTCAGTGCAATGTTTGGGCCATCACCCGCCACGATCGCTTTAACGGAACTTAACCCGGTGGGAATTGTGACTTGGCCGTACGCATTGTAGCCCCATCCAACGACGGTCCCATCGCTCTTGAGCGCAAGGCTATAAAACCATCCTGCGGCAATATCGATGACGTTGTTCAGGCCCGCCGGAATTGTTCGCTGGCCGTAATCATTGGCGCCCCAGGCAACAACAGTTCCATCTTTCTTCAATGCAAGACTATGGTCAGCGCCGGCGGCCACCTTTATCACCGTGTTCAAGCCGGCCGGAATGTTGCATGCGCCGGACCAATTATCGCCCCACGCAACTACGGTCCCATCCTTTTTCAATGCAAGACTATGAGAGCCCTTTGTGGAAATTCCTACTACATTGGCCAATCCGGCCGGTGGTGTTGCCTGTCCAGAGTAATTGTATCCCCAGCCGACAACAGTTCCGTCCGATTTTAGCGCCAGACTTGTATCTCCGCCTGCAGAGACGTCTACCACATCAGTCAGACCCGACGGCACCGTTGATTGTCCATTATCGTCCAACGCACCTAGTTCTGCCCCCCACGCAATAACTCGCCCGCCTGTTACTGTTAGCACAGCATCCTGACTGGTTGCGGTCGCCCCGACATTACTGACACGAACTGTGTAAGCACCGCGGTTGATCGCGTGAACATTTGCGATCGTAAGGCTGGTTCCTGTCGCCCCGGCAATGTCGATACCGTCCTGCCGCCATTGGTAGGACAACGGAGCGGTTCCGGAAGCTGTGACGCTGAACGTCGCCGTTCCTGTTACGCGCACCGACTGGCTAGAAGGCTGTGATGTAATCGTCGGAGGATCTATAACCGTAAGGTGTGCCGACGAACTGTTCACCGGTCCGGCGAAGTTACTTACAGTGACGAGATAGTCGGCAGCGTCGCTCTGCGTAACGCCTGTCAACGTAAGGATCGACGTATTTGCACCGGACACATTACCACCATTGGACAACGCTGTTCCATTCTTCTTCCACTGATATACCGGGCTACTGCCAATCGCGGTTACAGAAAACGTCACCGTGCTTCCCGCCAAAGCCGACTGGTTTTGAGGCTGGCTTGTGATAACTATCGGGTTAATGACCGTTAAGCTTGCGCCACTGCTAAGCTCCGAACCTGCCACGTTGCTCACAAGAACGGTGTAAGTAGCGGCATCTGCCGTTTGGACGCTATTGAGCATCAGAGCGCTGCTCGTTGCACCGGAAATGTCAGCACCATTCTTCTTCCATTGATACGAAATGGAGGTGCCAGACGCGACGACGCTGAAAGTGGCGGTTGTGCCTGCGACATTTGTTCGGCTCGTTGGTTGCGATGTTATGAATGGAGAAAGGTATTCGACTTTAATATCGTCGTACCAGGCACTGCCGTCGGTATCGCCGGTACCTGAGCCGTAAGAACCAATGGCGACGGAGTCCCAAGTCGCATAGGTTGAATCCGGTATGGTGCGCCCCAAATAGCCGTCTACATAAAACTTGATAGTGGCACCATCTCCCGCGCGTTCGATTTCAAACTTATGCCAACCGACCGACCGAGTAGGTGCCCCCGCAGCACTAAGATTAAACCACCCACTGTTTGCTCCACTATATACGCGCCCCTGATAAAGCGAGTTGTTGAGTTGCTCTCCCGCCAAAATGCCGGTGTTGTCTAATTCAAACGCTGTTCGGTAGTTGCCGATAGCAAAGATTTGTTGAACGCTGCCGTTGTTGAAACCTGAGCCGGTAAAGCAGCGAATTTCACCGTATGAGCGCGTCTGGGTTCCACCGTCATCGTAGATCCAGAACGTCGCACGTGCTGCCCCTTGAACTTCCACTCCCAGATCGTGGAACTCCTTATTCAAGGAGTTCGTCAAATAAGCGGTCTTTGTTCCCAAGATCGGATTGATTTTGTTACTTGCAATTACCAGCGAAGTCGCGCCAGCAGGCGTGGTCCAATTGGACAACGTCCCCGATTCGAAATCATCAAAGAAGATGAGCCCACCGTTTATTGACAAGGTTGCGCTTGCCGTAAGCGAACCTGCGGAATTGGCGACTGTTACACTATAATTTCCTGCATCCGCGACATTAACTCCGGCTAGCGTTAATTCATCGGAATTTGCGCCTGTTACATTACCGCCATCGGTAAGATTGACGCTGTTCTTGCGCCATTGATAAGTAAAAGGCGCAGTACCGGCGACAACCACTTTAAACGTCACGTTCGTTCCCGCGCCAACCGACTGATGCTCTGGCGCCGTAACAATAGACGGCGCGGTCACAACGACCAACGCGGCTACATCGCTAATCGTCGCGCCAACTGCGTTTCGAACCAACACAGTGTAATCGCCTGCGCTGTTACTGTTGATGCCGTTCAGCACCAAACTCGAGGCTGTGGCACCGGCGATATTGGCACCGTTAAAACGCCATTGGTAGCTCGTCACATTCCCCGTCGCTCCGACGCTAAATGTGACAGAAGAACCTGCATTAAGTGTTTGGCTGACTGGCTGTGTTGTAATGATCGGTGTTCCGAAAAACTCGACATTAATATCGTCAAACCATGCGTCGCCAGCGGTTGAACCGGAGCCGAGCGAACCGATGGCAAGAGAATCCCAACTGGCGGAAGTAGCGCCGGTGATGGTGCGTCCGAGAACACCATCAACGTAGAAATTGATCGTGGTGCCGTCCGCGAGTCTTTCGATTTCAAACTTGTGCCAGCCCGCCGATCGGTTCGGCGCACCAGCAGCATTGAGATTGAACCATCCCGTGTTCGCGCCCGCGAACACGCGGCCTTGATATTTCGAAGTGTCAACAGCTTCAGTGGCCAGGGTGCCAGTTCCCGTCCCAAACGCCACGTGGTACCTACCGATGGCAAAAATCTGCTGGAGCGAACCACTGCCGTATCCGCTGCCGGTGTGAGCTCGCACTTCGCCAAAAACGCGCGTTTGTGTACTGTCGTATATCCAGAATGTAACCTTCGAATTCGCCTGCACTTCCATGCCGAGATTTCGCGACATCTTGTTCAAAGTATTCCCGACTTTCGCACTGTTGGTGCCGCCCGTTGTGTGGTTTTGGGTACTGGAATTTGTCAAGGCGCTTGCCCCCGAGACAATCGTCCAGTTAGTCAGGCCCGTTTCGAAGGTTTCAGTCAACACCGTGTAGGATGTAAGCGATAAAATTGCATCACTGCTCAGAGCCATTCCGACTGTATTGCTTACAATCACCGAATAGGCACCCGAATGCGAGCTCTGGACGTTAGCACGGGTGTAACTGCTGCCCGTCGCGCCCGCGATGTTGACTCCGTTAAATCGCCACTGATAACCGAGAACCGGAGCGCCCGAAGCCACCACTGTGAATGTCGCAGATGCATCCACATTAACGGTCTGACTTTGAGGTTGAGTCGAAATAGCAGGTGTGCCACTCGGATTACCTATATTCGCGCCGGAGATCCCCATCCACATATCCGGACTATGCAGGTCTGCACGCCAAAAGCTGACACCCTTGTATCCACCAATTGATGCTGGGT
>CBHWET010000069.1:0-16316 GCA_966112985.1 uncultured bacterium
AACTCGTGCAATGCAAGACTCATCGATTGGAATTAAGCACCAAGAGACGGTGGCACCAAGAAAGTTTTTACAGCGTTCGTTCTTCCTGGAAGAAGTCGGCGACAAAGGAGTTGGCAGGTTTCTGGCGGATTTCGGCGGGCGTGCCGATTTGTTGGAGTTCCCCGTGGCGGAGCACGGCGATGCGGTGTCCGAGCTTGAGCGCTTCGTTTTGATCGTGGGTGACGTAGATCATTGGTGTCCCGAGATGCTTCTGGAGCTTGGCGATGTCGCGACGGAGCTGAACGCGAGTCGGTGCATCGAGATGCGAGAGGGGTTCGTCGAGCAGGAAGAGCTTCGGTTGGCGGACCAGCGCGCGACCGAGAGCAACGCGTTGGGCTTCGCCGCCGGAGAGTTCGTCGGGGCGGCGTTGGAGTTTGTCACTGATGCACAGAATTTGTGCGGCTTCGCCGACCCGTTTTTGGATTTCCGCGGCGGGACACTTCCTCAGTTTCAATCCAAAGGACATGTTTTCGAAAGCCGTCATGTGCGGGAACAGCGCGTGCGTCTGGAACACCATGGCGATGTCGCGATCCTTTGGCGGGACATCCTGCAGCGATCGTCCTGCCAGGGAAATTGTGCCGTGCGAGGGTTGTTCGAGTCCGGCGATGAGGCGGAGCAGTGTTGTTTTGCCAGAGCCGGAAGGGCCGACGACGACCAGGAGTTCGTTTTGATCGACCGATAGAGTGACGCCGTTGAGAGCAGGGGCAGGGGATGCCTTCTGACTTTTAAAAGTCTTGCTCAGGTTGTCGACGATAAGGACCGGCACGCGAAGAAAATGCGCGAACGATTTCGAATTGCCAAAAGAAATCGATGCGACGCTATTGCGTCTTTGGAAGAGCGAAAAAGAATTGAGCCCCTTTGTCGCGCTGGCTTTCGGCCCAGATCCGGCCGCCGTGGCGAAGGATGATGCGGCGGGCGATGGCCAGGCCGAGACCGGTGCCATCGAATTCCTCGGGGCTATGGAAGCGCTGAAAAACGCCAAACAGACGGTCGGCATGTTTCATATCGAAACCGGCGCCATTATCTTTGACCGAGAAAACGATGTCGTCCTTGTCTTCCGTTGCGCTGATCTCCACGAGTGGTTTCTTGCGGTGACTGCTGAACTTCAGAGCGTTCGACAACAGGTTGGTCCAGACCTGGCTCAAAAGGGATTCATCGCCCTGCACATTGGGAAGTGCGCCAATTTTGATTTCGGCACCTTTTCTTCCCGGGTGTTGTGTCAGGTCGACGACGATTTCTTTGACCATCTCGGCGGTTTTGACCGTTTTCAATTCGAGAGGTTTGTGGCCGAGGCGAGACAGACGCAAAAAATCTTCTACCATTTTGCCCATTCGCTGTGCGTTCTTGCGAATGATACCGAGAAATTGTTTGCCCTCTGGGTCGAGAGTGTTCTCGTAATCTTCGGAAAGGGCCTGAGCGAAACCGTCGATCGCCGAGATGGGCGAACGCAAATCGTGAGAAACGGAATAAGTAAAAGCTTCCAACTCCTTGTTAGCCTCCTCGAGCCGGGCGGTTTGTTGCCGCATCCGTTCCTCAAACTGGTGGGAGAGTTCTTGTTTGAGCTTCGCTTCGGCGCTTTTGCGATATGTGCTGTCGCGAAAGACGACGACGCAGCCGATAATTTCCCCTTCGTCATCGCGAATGGGAGCAGCGCTGTCGTCGACGGGTACCTCCTGTCCATCTTTACCGATGAGCACGGCATTCTCCTCGAGGTTGATCACCATCCCTTCTGCGAGAGCGCGCTTCACCGGGCACTGAATGGGCTCGCGGGTAATCTCATGAACGACTTTAAAGACATCTGTGAACGAGCGACCGAGAGCTTCCAGCTGGCGCCATCCGGTGAGCGCTTCGGCAACCGGGTTCATCATCGTGATCCGCTCCATTTTGTCCGTGGCGATGACGGCGTCTCCGATACTGCGGAGCGTTGTGGTCAACCAGCGTTCCATTTTGCGCAACTTGCGTTCGGCTTTGTGGCGGTAGAACGCCATTTCAATCGTGGCGTGGAGTTCGCGTTCCTCAAAAGGTTTGACGATATAGCCGAAAGGCTCGGTGACCCGGGCGCGGTTGAGCGTATTCTGGTCGGAATGCGAGGTAAGAAAGACGACCGGCAGATCATGTTCCCGACGCAGAACGTCGGCGGCCTGAATGCCGTCCATTTCGCCCTTCAGAATGATATCCATCAAAACAAGGTCTGGATTAATCTGAGGGATTTTGACGATGGCTTCTTCAGCAGAAGATATAGTAGTTGGAACAGAGTAGCCCAGCGCCTCTAAACGATCTTGCAGGTCTGCAGCAACAATTCCTTCATCCTCAACTACGACAATTTTCGGACTTAACATAAGGATAATACCGCTAAAGTACTATACTTTGACTTCCTGAAACGTCAGGCGAAATTCCGCACCATTTTCGCTCTTGAATTCCAGGGTTGCGCTGATTTGCTCCGTCAGAATCCTCACGAGCCGCAACCCAAGAGATTTCGTGTTATTGAGCGTGAAGTTCGCAGGGAGACCGACGCCATCATCCTTTATAAGTAGTTGGAAGCCAAGCTCTTTTTTGTTTTCAAGCCGGACGCTGATTTTGCCCTGACGTTCTTCTGGAAAGGCGTGCTTGAAGGTATTTGAAAGCAGTTCATTAAGGATCAAACCCACCGGGACGCCCGTGTCGATGTTGAGAAGAATCGGCTCGGTGTGGACCTCGAGTTGAACGGAACCGGCTTTAGTGGGATACGACCGGGTAATCATCCGGATGAGGCTGCGCACATACTCGGCGAAATCGATGCGCGCAAGGTCTTGCGATTGATAGAGCTTCTCGTGGATCAGAGCCATGGACTTAATGCGATCCTGGCTCTCGGCAAACATCGCCCGAAATTCGGGTTCTTTGATGTAACCGGCCTGAAGCTGGAGCAGGCTGGAGATCACCTGCATGTTGTTTTTGACCCGATGATGGATTTCCTTCAGCAACAACTCCTTTTCCCGAAGGGAGGCGCCCAATTTGGCCTCGTTCAACTTGCTTTCGGTGATGTCACGGGCGACCGCGTAAACGAGCCCTTCCTCCAAAAAGGGTGAGGCGGTCCATGACAGCCATTTAAACGAGCCGTCTTTGCAGATATACCGGTTTTCAAAGCCAACCGTTGTCTGGCCATCACTGAGCTTTCTCGTTTCCTGGGCCGTGCGCTCCCGATCATCGGGATGAACAAATTCAAGAAACGGTTTGGAGAGCAATTCTTCCGCTTTGAAGCCCAATGTCTTTTCAAATGCCGGGTTCAACCGTTTGAAAAAGCCGCTGGTCGTCGAGATGCAGAGCATATCGAGCGACAATGTGAAGAACCGGTCGCGCTCCATTTCAGCGCGCTTACGCTCGATGGAATAACGTATCGCGCGTGCGAGGAGGGAGCTGTCGATTTGACCTTTGACCAAGTAATCCTGCGCTCCTTCCTGCATCGCCCGGAGGCCGAGCGCCTCGTCGTTGAGCCCGGTGAGCACAAAGACAGGGAGGTCAGGTGCCTGCGCATGAAGGCGCCGAATTGTTTCCAGGCCGTGGCTGTCCGGCAGGCCGAGGTCAGAAAGGATTACATCAAATCGTTGTGCCTTGAGCCGATTGAGTGCATCGGCGACCCGTTCCACATGTGAAAATTCAAAGTGTGCCCATTCAACATCGCGCAGAGTTTCCTGAAGCAGCAGCGCATCTGTCGGATTATCTTCGATCAATAGCAGGCGAATGGTTTTAGGTTCCATTAGGCAAAGTCACGACGCTGAACCAAAAATTTTGTATCGCCTGCACAACCTGTGTAAAGCAATCAAAATCCACGGGTTTGGTGATATAACAATTCGCGTGCAGGCCATACGCTTTGATAATGTCCTGTTCAGCTTTTGATGTCGTGAGTACGACGACGGGTATCATCCGTAATTTATTGTCGGATTTGACTTCGGCAAGAACTTCACGCCCATCTTTACGAGGCAGATTTAAATCGAGCAGAATGATATCGGGCGTTGGTTTGTCACTATACTTGCCTTCCTTCCGCAGAAACGACATTGCTTCTACGCCGTCTTCGACGACGTAGAGATTGTTCAGAAGTTTCGCGTGTTCGAGTGCTTCTTCTGTGATCAGCCTGTCGGTGGGGCTGTCCTCCACCATTAGGATTTCAATCGGTCTCATATGTTTTGGCGCATTCATGATTTTTCGACTGCCGGCAAAGTGAAATGAAAGGTCGATCCTTTGTCGGGTTCGGACTCAACCCAGATTTTTCCGCCATGCCGTTCAACAATCTTTTTGCACAACGCCAGTCCAATCCCAGTACCGGTGTATTCGCGACGGGTGTGAAGCCGTTGGAACAGGCGGAAAATGCGATCGAAATATTGCGGGTCAATGCCGATGCCATTGTCCTTTATCCTGAAGTGCCAGTATCGCTCTTCCTTTAATGCATCGACGGTCACTTCGGGAGCGCGGTCCCCGCGGTATTTGACGGCATTTCCCACAAGGTTTTGAAACAATTGGGAAAGCTGAACGGGATCCGCTTCCACTGTAGGAAGACCGTTATAAGAGATAGTGGTGTTGCTCTCTTTGATGGCTGTATCGAGATTTAGCAGCGCACTTTTAAGAACCTTTCCGCTATCAACCGGCTCCAGAGGTTGTGCCTTTGATGTGACACGTGAGTAGGCGAGGAGATCATTGATCAGCGTTTGCATCCGAACGGCGCCTTCAACGGAATGTTGGATCAGTCCGCGCGCACGATCGTCTAATTGATCGCCATAACGTTTTTGCAGAATTTGTACACAGCCGCTCACTGCGCGCAGCGGTTCCTGCAAATCGTGGGATGCAACATAGGCGAACTGTTCCAGTTCGGCATTCGAGCGCGCGAGGTCGGTGGCCGTCTCTCGTAATTTTTCTTCCGCCAACTTGCGCTCAGTCAGGTCGCGCGTAATTTTCCAGAACCCCGCCAAGCGGCCGCTGGCATCACGGAACGCGGTAATGACGACGTTCGCCCAGAACTTGTGGCCGTCCTTCCGCACGCGCCAACCTTCGTCTTCGATTCGACCTTCGGCGGCGGCTACTTTCAGTTCATATTCCGGCTTTCCGGCCTGCACATCTTCTTTCGGATAAAAAAGGGAAAAATGTTTACCGATTACTTCGGCTGCAGAGTAGCCATTCATACGTTCGGCGCCGGGATTCCAGCTTTGGATAACGCCTTTGCTATCCAGCACGAACAATCCGTAGTCCCTTGCATTCTCAATCAGTGCGCGCAATCGGCTCTCGGAGGATTGCAGGGCCGCCTCACTACGACGGCGCGTGCCGTTTTCCTTCACGAGCATCATAAAAATACCCGTCAGCATCAGAATGCTTAAGCCGCTACCGGCGGCGGAAATCCATGTTGTTCGTTTCGAGGCTGCATTGACCACCTCCTGGCGCTGACGCAGTAACTGTTCTTCCCGGCTTTTCATCTGTTCGGAAAGTTCGCGTACGCGGTGCATCAGTTGGGAGCCTTCGCTGAGTACATTAAAACTCGCGATGGCTGAGAGGCCTTCCTTTTGACGGGTTGTGATGCGGCGATCGAGTGCTGTCAGCCGTCCTGATATGGCGGATTGAAGCTCCTTTGCGGTGCTGATCTCTTCCGGATTGCCTGCGATCAGGCGTTCCAGTTCCGGGGTGATGCGGTTCAGGTCGGCAATTGCATCGTGATAGAGCTGCAGAAATGATTGATCTGACGTGAGCAAGTAGGCGCGTTGAGCGCTTTCCGTGCGGGAGATCGATACCATTAATTCGTCGAGGGCTGAAAGGACCTGGTGGGTGTGCCGGATCCATTCCTGGGATTCGATCAGCTTCGTGGAATTCTGCCATGACAACAGAGCCACGATTATCAACAGCAGCAAAGCGGCGACAAATCCACTGAGGAGACGAATGTTCATTCGTTTACCTTCCTGTGTTTTTAAACTTACTCAGTTTGCCGTTTATCTCCAGCTACGACTTTTCGGGAATTAGGAATGCTGAAAGATAGTTCCTTTTCATGTCAAGTAAACATGTCCAGAAGGACGGGGGATATCCGATGAATGTGCCGTTTCTGGTTGAGTGTCTTTGTCACCAAAGTTTCGCGCAATCACCGTTGACGCCGCGCGGGGTTTATCCGCAATATCCGCGCTCGACCGAAGGTGCTTGCCTGTTCGTTGCCCGGCAGGGTGCGACCGGCCCAAAGAATTTCGAAAAGATAATCGTTTATGAACCTCGATGCTGAATACGCCAAACTGACTCTCGATACCAAACCCAAAATGGCCCTCGTCGTCCTCGACGGTTTGGGAGATATCGCTACAAAAGAACAGAATTACATGACGCCACTGGAGGCCGCCCGCACTCCGAACCTTGATGCGCTTTGCAAGGATTCAGCGCAGGGTCGAATGATCCCGGTTGCTCCTGGCATTACACCCGGTAGTGGGCCCGGTCATCTTGGATTGTTTGGATACGATCCGCTTGAATTTCAAGTTGGACGTGGCGTTATTGAGACGCTCGGCCTGGGCATTGAATTGAAGGCCGGCGACGTTGCGGCTCGGGCGAACTTTTGCACCCTCGACGATAAAGGAATCGTCACCGATCGACGCGCGGGACGTATTCCCACCGAAAAGTGTGAGGAGCTCTGCAAGATCCTTTCCAGCAAAATAAAGAAGATTGGCGACACACAAGTGATCATCCAGCCTGGTAAAGAGCATCGGTTCGTCGTCGTGTTTCGCGGCAAAGGTCTGGAAGGTCCATTGACTGACTCCGATCCAAATCGAGAAGCGTTGCCGATTCTTTCAGTAAAGGCCCAGGACGAGAAATCAGCGAAACAGAAGAAGGCCGCCAAGCTGGTGAATGATTTTTATAAAGCGGCGTTGCCTCTATTGAAAGGCAAACAACCCGCCAACGGTTTTCTTATGCGGGGAATTGCGCATCAGCCTGCCATTCCGACATTCCAGGAACGTTACAAGCTCAAGCCGGCGTGCCTTGCAGTATACCCAATGTATAAGGGGCTCGCGCAACTCGTGGGGATGACCAAACTGGAAGGACCCCAAACCATCCGCGAGCAGTTGGAACGTTTTGCCGCGGAATATGACAACTACGATTTCTTCTTCATCCATTTCAAATACACAGATAAGTACGGTGAAGACGGTAATTTTGAAGCCAAGAAGAAAGCCATCGAAGAGTTTGATGCGGCGCTTCCAGTGCTTCTTGGTAAGAAGCTTGATGCGATCGCAATCACCGGTGACCATTCAACTCCGTGCAAAGTGAAGGGGCACTCATGGCATCCGCAACCTGTATTGTTACACTCGCCCTACTCAGGTTCAGATAAATTGCAGCGTTTCACTGAAACCGGTGCGAATACTGGATCGCTCGGTATATTCGAGGCGAAATATCTGATTCGACTGATGCAGGCGAACGCCAAGATGTTTGATAAGTTTGGCGCGTAAAGAATCCCTGTTAGATTTTCCAGTGCTGCCACGTGATGATTGTCGCGTGGCAGTTCGTTTTTACCCCTATCAGTAACGTTCGTGAAGTCTTACGGCTTTCCTCCGGCGTATGCCTGATTGTTGGGATTTAAGCGAGCCGACAATCTGTATTCACAGAGCAGGGGGCCGGTCAATTGTGGCAAGGCCCGACTGCGATGGAGGAAATATGTTAACACTACTGAAACTGGCCGCAGCAGGTGTGATTGGACTCGCGGTGCTGAATCCGTTTAGCGCGGACACCTGTGAATGCAAAGCGAAAGCAAACTCAGCGCAGGTTGTGCCTTCGGCAGATAGCTGCCAATGCAAGGCCAACGCCAACGCTCAGTAATGTTTCCTTTGTTCCCGCGCTCAATGTGGTTAAACCTGCAATGAGCGCGGCTTTATTCTTCCTATGCACCGGGAATTGTTAAGCCATCCATATATTGGTTCATACCGCGCCTTTCTATTGCTCGCCTTCATTTTCGGCTACTGGGTTGCGCGCCAGAGCGCAAAAAGAACCGGGATTGAACGCCGGCACATTGATAACGTACTTTTGTTGCTGCCGATTTTCGGACTCGCGGGCGGAAGGTTTTTCAGCCGCTATTTCTATTACCCGGAACCGTTGACCTTTTGGCAGGCGCTTAAAGTCTGGGAGGATGGCGGTTTAGTTTTCTACGGCGGCCTGATCTTTGGTATATTGACGGTCCTCGTCTACACGCTTGTACGACGTGTTCCGGTCTTTCCTTTTCTCGACGCCCTGGCACCGGCTGTCGCAGTGGGACTGGCATTTGGCCGGGTCGGTTGCTTTATGGCCGGCTGTTGTTGGGGAGATCTATGCGTTGAACCATCGCGACTGAATGGGATAAATAGTGAACTCACGCGGTCACAGGTGCAAACGTTCCCGTCAATCTCATCATCTGGCTTTTTCTTATCTGTTCAATATCCCAAGGAAGCTGGAGCGTACGAACAACATCAGGCGCTGGGTTTAATCGGCCGAGATGCCTCGCGATCATTACCTGTGCATCCGGTCCAGCTTTACGAGGCTACTGCTGTTTTGATTTTAGGTTTTCTTCTTTTTCGTTCGTTGAATCGAAAGAAATTGAACGGCGAAATTTTTTGGGTACTCGGGATGAGTTATGGGTCAATCCGTTTCTTCATGGAGTTTCTGCGTGCCGATAGTCGGCCAATCTATTTTGGGGGGACAACAATTTCCCAAGCAATCAGTCTTTTGATTATCCTGGTTTGTCTCCTGTCTTTTGCGGGAAGAAGATATTACCTCGGACGCAGTGAATCACGACTCCGTCCGTTGCCGGTTTATTCGGGCTCGTGAGGTTTGAGATTTAACTTCAGTATTGTACACAAAAAGCCGGCTCCAAACCTTTCGACCTGGAACCGGCACTTGGTCGTTGCCCTTTTCCCCTAACAACGTGCTTAGCTTCGCGTCTGCGGCCGTTACACGCAATCAGCCACAATGTTTTTCTGGGATAATCAAAATCTGTAAGCGAAGCCTAAACTCCAATCAGAAAAAAGCTGAGAGAAAATCCTCTCACTGCCGAATCGCGGGGTTCGGATTTCCCTCGCATGCGTTTCGCCAAAAAGCGGGCGTTGTTCCGTCGCGGTTTTCAGCGATGTTTGAATGGGAATGCACACAATAGAAAAGCCTAACCGACGCAATGAGTTTTTGTGGCGTGTGTGGGTTACGTTTCTGATTGCCGGTATATTCGTTGCAACGGTTTTGTTGTTGTGGAAGGCGCATCAGGTCCTGTTGGTTTTATTCGCGGGCGTCCTGGTTGCTATTTTTTTGAGGACTTGTGCATGCGCGGTGCATAAGCGCACCGGGGTGAGTGCCGGATGGTCGCTCGCAGTTGTCATCGCCGCGATTCTTATAACCCTTGGTGGAATCGGATGGTTCCTTGCGCCGTCAATATCGCAGGAGTTGGGGGAGTTGAAACGTCGTCTTCCGCTCGCTTTTGACCATGCCGTCGAATGGATCAGAGAGCAACCATTGGGTAAGGCATTGATCGAGCAATCGGCAGAAAGTGGCGGGCATGTTCAAAATGCCAGCGGAGCCGTGGCGAAGGCATCGCAAGTTTTTTCAAATACCTTTGAAGCCGTAGGTGCCGTCATACTGGTTCTCTTTATCGGAATTTATCTTGCTGCCAATCCAATGGCGTACATCGGGCTTCTGTTAAAAGCGACTCCGAGAAATTATCGGTTCGTCGCGAAACGAGTGTTGGTGCAATGCAATCGAACGTTGCGATCCTGGCTTCTGGGGCAATTGGTTTGCATGATTGCCATAGGTGTGTGCACCGGTATCGGGTTGCATTTCCTCGGCGTACCCCTGGCTGGTGCACTTGGAGTCCTGGCAGGATTGCTTGAGTTCATTCCAACAATAGGGCCAATTTTATCCGCCGTCCCCGCTGTGCTCTTGAGCTTTGTCGAGAGTCCAACGAAAGCTCTTTACGTTGTCATCCTGTTCGTCGTTGTTCAGTTTATCGAAAACCATACGCTGGTGCCTCTCGTGCAGTCGAAGGCGATAGACCTGCCCCCGGTCGTGTTAATTCTCGCGTTATTATTGTTTGGTACATTGTTCGGGTTCCTCGGCTTGTTTTTAGCGACGCCCATGGCGGCGGTAATTGCGGTGATGATTAACGAATATGCTCGGCGGCAGAATCGACGCTAGCAGGTGAGCATTATCCCCGGAACGTTAAGGAATTTACCCAATGGATTTTTTGTTGGCGGACGTTAACATCCGGTGACGTGCCAGTGCACGGCCACTTCAGAATCTATGCGCGCATTCGAAAGCCTTACTGAGCAGGAGATACTAGCCCTAGCTATTTCCCTGGAAGAGGATGACGCGCGCATTTACGAAGATTTCGCTGATGGATTGAGAGCTGATTATCCACAGCAGGCTGAAAAGTTCAAAGAATTACGATGTCAGGAGGACACACATCGACATCGTCTGCTGGACCTCTATCGCGCACGCTTTGGCGACCATGTACCATTAATCCGCCGCGAGAATGTACGTGGTTTTGTAAACCGCCGGCCTGTATGGCTCGTGCGCCCGTTGGGGCTGAAGGTTGTTCAAAAGACCGCCGAGATGATGGAATTGGAAACAAAACGATTCTATGAAGCGGCAGCAAAGCGCACAAAGGATGCTGGTATTCGACAGCTGCTTGGTGATTTGGCCGAAGAAGAGCGGAATCACGCGCTCACTGCTGAACGGATCGGTGCAACACATTTGTCCGAAGAGGAATCTGCACAGCACAAGAGGCTATTCGTTTTGCAAGTGATCCAGCCAGGTCTTGCAGGACTAATGGACGGTTCGGTTTCTACTCTAGCGCCATTGTTTGCGGCGGCATTTGCAACGCACAGCAGTATCGAAACGTTTCAGGTTGGCTTGGCGGCCAGCGTGGGTGCCGGGATCAGTATGGGGTTTGCCGAAGCATTATCAGATGACGGGAGTCTGACGGGCCGAGGTCATCCGTGGGCACGAGGCTTTGTCTGTGGCCTGATGACCACGCTTGGTGGGCTGGGGCACACGTTGCCCTATCTTTTACCTGACGTAAAATTTGCAACGGCAGTTGCCATCGCAGTTGTGCTTGTTGAGCTTGGGATCATTTCCTGGATTCGTCATCGATATATGGATACGCCATTAAGTTCGGCGGTGGTTCAGGTCGCGATCGGTGGCGCCCTCGTATTTGCGGCTGGTGTTCTGATCGGCAGCTCATAATTTGGCACCTCCTTCAAAGCGGTTTTGACTCGCTGGCTTTTTTCTGGTCAAATCTGATCATTCCCGGCTTGCCGTCCATCAAAGTCGCCATCGTTGAAGATAATACGAAGGTGCGCGAAAGCTTAACCGCGCTCATCAGCGGTTCCGATGGCTTTCGTTGTGTTGGTTCGTTTCCTCACGCGGAAGCAGCGCTAAGTAAAATGGCGCTCGATTGGCCGGACGTTGTGTTGATGGACATTAATTTGCCAAATATGTCGGGCATTGATTGCGTTTCCAGGTTGAAAGCGTTGCGGCCTTCGATGCAGATCATTATGGTGACGGTTTACCTCGAGAACGAAAAAATATTCCAGTCACTGGTCGCCGGTGCGAGTGGGTATCTCATCAAACAAACGCCCCCGGCAGAAATTCTCGAGGCCATTGCCGACGTGCACCGTGGCGGTTCGCCAATGTCGAGCAACATCGCCCGCAAGCTCGTGCAATACGTGGCACAAGTCGCGCGACCGGCGGAGAAGATGGAGTTGTCACCACGCGAACATGAAATTCTCTGTCTGCTCGCGAAGGGATATCAATACAAGGAAATTGCTGAAACACTTTCGATCAGCGTGGAAACAGTGCGCACGCATTTGCGAAACATTTACGAAAAGCTGCACGTCCGTTCCCGAACGGAAGCCGTCGTGAAATTCTTCGAGCGCAAAGGCAACATCGCCCCGGCGTGATAATTGCGGTCAAGAATTTCTTCCCACATCCCCCAAAAGTAGTATTCCGTCGCTAATCACGAAAACTTTCGCTCGCGATTCACCCGCAATGGGGATGTTCGTGTAACGAGCGTCTTTCCTATTCTTTTCGTATCAGCCCGCAGAAAGACGCCGTCGCCTTCTGCCCGCCCGACATGAAACCAAAGTTTAAAGCTCATTTGACCAGCTATGCGTTGATCGCTGGGGGCAACTTCCCTGTCAACGCAGCTCGAATCTTCTTCAGTTCAACAAAACAAGCAAACGGAGATAATCATGAAACGTAGGACGAAACGAATTGCTGCAATCCTGTCGAGCATCGCAATTGTTGCGCTCATTTGGCTAGCCCAGCCGAATTCTCGGCAAAACCAAACGTCTGCTGACGCCGCAGGCGAGGCAACCCCGAGAGGCGTTAAAACCTCTGCCTACGCTGAACTAAAACTCGAGCGTGAGAGCCGCGCCATCAAGAGGCAGCTGTCCGACGAGGCTGCAATCGCCGAGGGATTGCCCAGAGGCACATTCGCTTATGTATTCGACAGGGCTCCCAACAAAAATCGGTTCCTACTCGCACGCTCCCACGATTCGAAGTTCCTCCCCGATTCGGAGGCGCCTTCCGGAATGGACTTATGGTTGCAGGATGATGCCGGTAACGAGCGCTTGCTGAACGAAAGTGTCACGCGCGCAAAATTTTCGCCGGACGGTAACAAGGTTGCCTTTACGACGAGCGATTGTGTTCTCCACGTTGAAGGCACAGATGGGACGAAGATTGGAGAGGTGCAGGGTGTATATGGTCAGAACTGGCGTCCGGATGGTAACGCTGTTGTTTTCTCTAAAGTGGGAGAGGGACAGGATCCTCATAGACCTGGCACGAGGCAGTTGACTTCGTTCGACCTTGCGACCGGCCTGCAAAGACCGCTGACGGACGGGCAGTTCGACGATGGTTGCCCACAGTTCAATCCCACAAGTGAGTGGGTGATTTTTGTCAGTGGTGCGCGATCTGGCCTTGCGTCCTTTTGGCAGGTTCCTGTCGGTGGTGGTGAACCAATCCAATTAACCAATACCGGTCTCGATCACGTCGACGAACGTTTTGTTCCTACACCTTATGACCGCACCCTTTGGTCGAACGACAAGCGTTGGTTTGTCTACGACTTCAAGAGCGGGGACCGGCAGGAAACTTGGGGTTTGGAATTCAACGCGAACGGCACGATGAAACAAGCCTCCAAACTGGCAGACGGAATCAATCCACGCTGGAAAGAAGATGGCCGGACCTTTGTTTGCGAACGGCAGGTCGACGGCAGAACCGAGACAATTATCAGCAGTCTTCCCTGAACAACTCCTCCAGACACACAACAAAAACACATCTATGAAAA
The DNA here is from genome assembly GCA_966112985.1 of uncultured bacterium. Lineage (GTDB taxonomy): Bacteria > Verrucomicrobiota > Verrucomicrobiia > Limisphaerales > JACDHS01 > CBHWET01. The sequence continues at coordinate 13,325 of CBHWET010000069.1, forward strand.
ATCAAAAACGCAGTTTGTCAGGGCGCTGGCTCGGCACGACCGCTTTATGCGCTGTGCTCATGGGAGCAGTGCCGGAAGCCGGCGCTGTTCTCTTTCGGTTGCCGCTCGCTTCGAATAACGTCCAACACTACTACTACGATCATTCTGGCGCTGGTTACATCAGCGATTGGAAATGTGGCACCGAAACCTACGATGGACACGTCGGTACCGACTTCGATGCCGCCCGTTATACGGCGATCTATGCTGCCGCGGTCGGCACACTTGCTGCGAAACAGGATGGTTGGGGTGATGGCTCTCTCAGCACAGATCCGAGCCACGCGAATTACGTCATCGTTAATCATGCCAATTCAATGCGCACTTTGTACTGGCACATGCAGCTCAATACGGTGACCACGAAGGCAGTCGGCTCTTCGATTGGCTGCGGCGAACAAATCGGACAGGTTGGAAATTCGGGATATACGAGCGGGCCGCACCTGCATTTTGAGCCACAGTTGAATGGTGTTCCTGATGATCCCTACAGCGGAAGTTGCGGTGGCCCCATCAGTTGGTGGGTCAATCAGAATGGCGGGAATCCGGTTACAACATGCGAAGGCCAGGTCAAGGCCGCACGCATCGTCGACAACAACAGCTCTGGCTTCACGGTTACGGGAACCTGGGCGACCGGGAGTTCTGCGACGGATAAATACGGAGCTGATTACCGCTACCACAGCACTGCCGCGGTCAGCGAACCAGCTCAATGGTCAACCACTCTCAACACCAGTGGAGCGTGGAACGTATGGGCGTGGTGGCCGCAGGGGGCAAACCGATCGGCGACTGCCAGCTACATTGTGACTCATTCAGGAGGGACCTCTACGATTGTTGTAAATCAACAGGTCAACGGTGGTAAATGGAATCTGCTCGGCACCTTCAACATGAGCGGCACTGTGAACGTGAAGCTTTCATGCTGGACTTCGACGGGGTCGATTGTTGTCGCTGACGCGATCAAGTGGGATTGATCTAGTTGCTTCAAGCGACACGCCATGCGATGTCATGGCGTGTCGCAACCTCTTTGGTTGTGTCACGCTTCCCAACGACAACCGCGCATCCCACTACAATGTTGGAATATCGCTCTTGGAAGCGATGCTGGATCGATTACAATCCCGTTATCTCATGAAGACCTGGCGACGCACTGCCTTTCTCTCATTTCTTTGCGGGATTGTAACTATGATGTGCGTCGTCCCCTGCAGCAGCACGAAAGCCTCAGAAGGCGCGTCGCCGTTCCTGCAACGTTCCTGGCAGACGGATCATCGTTTGCACGATTCGGTCACTGCCATTCTCCAGACCAGCGATGGATATTTATGGATAGGCACGCGACGTGGGTTGGCGCGTTTCGATGGAGTGCGATTTACGATGTTGGAGCAACTGACGCAGCTGAACGCCGAATGCATTTATTCGCTTTACGAAGACAGCCATCACGCCCTGTGGATCGCCACAGAGAACGGCGCTTTCCGATTTGTTGACGGCAAGCTTTCGCATTTCCGACAGTCAGAAGGCTTAGTTGATGATCGCGTGCGCTCTATCTGTGAAACGCACGACGGATCCGTCTGGCTGGGCACCGCTGGCGGGATCAGCCAATGGAAAGAAGGAAAATTGCGAAATTTTACTGAAAGAGACGGGCTTCCTCACCCCGTCGTACGGGCAATATCCGTGGATGCGGAGGACGCGGTGTGGTTCGCTACTGCCGCTGGTCTAGGTCGGATTAAAGATGGAGTTGTTTCTTTACCGGCCATGCCAGATGAATGGGCCAAAGCAGTTCGATTTGTTCAGGTTGATCGACAGAACACCGTGTGGGTTGGCACTTACATGGGACTGTGTAAAAAAACGGAGAAAGGATGGGAGTACTTCGACAAAGAACATTTTCCTCTTTCGGATAATTTTGTGAACACGATCTATTCGGATCGTGCCGGTCGAATTTGGATGGGGACGCATGGCGGATTGAACTGGCTGGAAAACGGCACCTTCCATACTGAGGTCACCAGCGACGGGGCTGCTTACGACCTCGTAAACGCGATTTTCGAAGATCGCGAAGGTAGTTTCTGGATTGGCAGCAAAGAAGGATTGACGCGCCTGCGTTTGCGTCCCTTGACGGCGGTAACGAAACAACAAGGACTGACTTATAACAATGTAATGTCAGTGCTACAGGACAGAGCCGGATCCTTCTGGTGCGGCACGTGGGGCGGAGGCGTCTTTGGTTTTCATCAAGAGAGAACTGCGGTTTCCTCATTTACCAACCTCCTGCAGAATTATCGCATACTTTCATTGTGTGAAGCGCGGGACGGAAGCCTTTGGTTTGGGACTGATCATGGTGCGGGTCTGTTTCGTCTGAAGGACGGCGCTTTTACGCATTACTTCGAAGAGCATGGTTTAGATAAGATTGGCATCCCGGTGGTTTATGAGGATCACGAGCAGAACCTCTGGTTGGGAACGAGCCACTCTTTAGTGCGTTTTCAACAAAACAAATTTGTTCATTTTACTAAAACGAACGGTCTGGCGGGGGACGGAGTAAAAGTGATCTGCGAAGACCAACAGAATACTTTATGGATTGGTACGACGGGTGGTTTGACTTGCCGCAAAAATGGTCGGTTCAGTACTTTCACCTCGAAGGATGGTTTAAGTCACGAGGTCATCGCCGCACTCTATGCGGATAAGAACAATACTCTTTGGATCGGCACCGTTGGTGGCGGGTTGAATCGCTTTCGCGAAGGAAAGTTTACTTCATATACAACAGGGCAGGGCCTGTTCAACGATGAGATCCTGGAGATTCAGGAAGATGATAAAGGTTATCTGTGGATGAGTTGCCTCAAAGGAATCTTCCGCGTGCGCAAACAAGATTTCGAACGTTTTGACCGTCACGACATTTCTAAAATTCCGTGTGCGTCGTATGGCAAAGACGATGGAATGATCAGCACCATTTGCTGCAACGTCGCGAAGCCAGCGTCCTGGAAAGCGAACG
>CBHWET010000070.1:0-16009 GCA_966112985.1 uncultured bacterium
CTATTTCCATCCCGCGCTGGTTGAAAGTCGCCCGCGACGACATCCGTTGGGACATTGTGCAGGAGAGACACGGCAACGACGACCTCACACGCCAGGGAGTGAAAGCAAGCGGCAACGAACTCGAACGCCTCGAATTCCTCCGCCGCATCGACTGCGCCACGCAACAAGCCCGCTCCGAAGGTCTAAAAGGCGAACCAATGCGCCGCCGCATCGAAGAACTGTCCGGCGCCACCCCGTTCACCGATAAACGCGTTCACCTCCGCTGGCAAAACGAGATCAAGAAACTGAAAGAGAAGCGCGCGTTGTAACCGATTCTCTAAAACATTCTGCAACGCAGGTTAATTTCAGTGCCGTAGGCACGCCGCGAGGATAGCCCCGGCTTTTCAAGCGTTGTCATTACCCACATCTTCTTCGACCGAATCCCAAAGGGATTCCGCCCCGAAGCCCAAGGTTGTCCCGTCTGCGGGACTACCTTGGGAAAAGGCGATAGATCATACAACCCTGAAAGTGGTTGCGTCATCGAACAAACCACACAGATGGACGCAACCACGTTGTGGTTGATAAATAAACCATTCTTTGACCCAAGGTAGGCTGCGCCAACCTTGGGCTTTGGGACGAAACGCCGTTGGCGTTATCCACTTGTGGGTAATGACAAGGCTTTTCAAGCCGGGGTTGAAAAACCACATGAATCTATCATTCTGCCGCAGGCGCGAGCGGAGCGAGCTTCACCTTGTGTAAATAATGTCCACGCTTTACCTCGGCCGATTGTTGCATCCATTTAACAACCTTCACGCCGCATTCATTTCCGCGACTGGCGGCCAAGAAGATCAAACGTCTCCGCAGTCCCTTCGGGAATGGAAGGCGAGAATTGTTGGTTGATCTCCTTCCAGAAGAAGTTCAGGAGAATCGCCCGGATACAGATGTCTTCGGTCGAGGGGTAAACTTTTCGTCGCCGGTAACCGGGCAGTAGTTTCTTTTCGATGAAGTTGAATTGGCTCTTCGGAAGCTGCGCCACCACAGTGTATTCCCGAATCAAAAGCTGCATCAGTACGATATCTTTGGGCCTCGGCGCAAACTCAGTTCTCTGGTCAAAATCGGGGTCGACCTTGTACACCTCTTGTTCCCCCAGATGGTCATACCACGTGCTGTAACCACCTTCGTAAAGGTTCACACTGAAAAACCGTTCGCCGAATACGAAAGTCGCACAGAAAAGGTGTTTTTTACCAATGCCGAAAGGATACATAAGACCTGTTTAAATCGGAGCGACGGTAGCGGAACCATGAGCGCTGAGTCGACTTAAACTTGAATTTTCCAGACAGGCGTCGCCGCTTCCCAGCACATGCCAACCGCACCGACAATGAATATCGAAATCGCGTTCCGCCGTGGAACGATCGGTCTTTTGCAGTTGCGTTTACCACAGAGATCACTGAACGATTCGCGCTGAAAGAAGCAAAACACAATTGGGGCATGAATATGAGCGTCCGTCACGTGTTCATTTTACTCGTCGTCTGCGTCTGCGTAACGGGAAACACCGAACCGTCTAAATTCATCACGGTGAATGACTACGCGACAAAAACGGAATCATTGCCGGCGAAAGATGATCCGACCGGTAATTGGGGCAGTATCATCGAAGGAGTACAACTGTCGATCCGTTTCACAAATCAGGTCTACAGAGTGGGTGAGCCCTGCATCGCGACAATTTTGTGGCGCAACACGACGAACCATACGGTCGCATTTTGCTATTCATCAGCTCGTCCTGAATACTTCGAGTTCTCTGTGACTGACGAAAAAGGGACGGTCCTCAAGAGCAAATCCGATCGTGAACGATCACTTTGGGAGCCTCAGACCGGAAGGTCGTCGAGCCGTGCAGTTGAACCTCACTCGCAAATGAAGTTCAATATTGATTTAGACAAGTTCTTTGCGTTTAAGCCTGGCAAGTATCGCATCGCCGCTAGGTACCGGTTTACCAATCAGTCTGGCTCCTCTGCTGAAACGACCATTCGCCTTGAGGATCAAAAAGCGAAAACATCGCCATAACGGCGACGGATCTCAACAGGCGCGAGATGTTGTGTAAATAATAAGGACTGACACCTTTATGGCGCTCATAGAATTGAGTCATTTGCAAAGACGACAATCGTTTGTTTACACAGGTTTTTGCATATCGCTTATCATCGCCTCGGCTTTAATCGCGATCAGGAACTCGATTCACCGCTGTAGATTTAAGGTAAAGAAAGGTGTTTTTGACCTATGAACGTTCCACTCGCAGAACTGGAAACGATGCACAGCGGTCTCGTTAAGGCTTTCCGGAAGTATAATTACAATTCGATTGGGCCATTAGTAGCAGCGATGTTTACCTTCCCCAACCTGCACGCAAACACTTTGCGTTTGGATGCGTTGGCGCATATCGCACGTTTGAATTGCACAGGGGATCTCTCGGCAAACCACGACGCATTTGCCAAAATTCTGAATAGACACTTCAGTGCTTCGCCACTATGTCCGATGGAAGACCCCGTAGAAGACGCCTTCATTGGCAATGTCGCCACGAAATTCGGGAACTTCCGCGTTTTCCGCGGCATTGAAGAGTCGGGTGATTTTTGGCTAGAACGAGCTTTACGCCCGATTCCCGACGAAATTCCTGGGCCACTTGAGCAAACTATAAAGGAATTGCGCGCACTTCTTACCATCAGTGACGGAGTTGCAAGTCGTCTTCACCTGCCGCGCTATTTTCCTGGGGGTGGGCAGCGTGGAAAGCGATTCGTCGTGCCTCGTTGGCGGGATGTAAACGAACATGTTGATGCGCTCTGTTTTACTCAAAAAGACCTTCAGGAACTCGGTCTCGACGAAGGGCTATTACAGCCTTTTCTTTTTCAAGATGACTTCCGTGCAGAGCTTAGGCGGGAGCGGCTCGGCCATACGCATTTGGATCGTTATCCATTATGCAAAATTAACGACAAATTTGTGCTTGTTGCTCCCCATTTGGTCGTTCCGTGTGCGGTTCGCTTTTTTCTAGAACGTCTGAATGCAACTGGATTCTTGGGATTCTTCGGGATGTTGCTTCATCCCGATCAAGTAAACGAATGGTTTGGAACTTTACATAATGGTCTCGGGTTCACGCCCCTGGATATAGCATTGCCACCACCTCCTCAGAAAATGCCGATGATTTATCAGACGGTAATGAGGTTTGACATTGGCAAATTTGCCCACGTCGTTCTGATTGATGGAAATATTGAAGCCAATATTGACGATTACCACGGCTTTGACGAATTCACACAAACAGAAGAAGACGTTTTCGCCGAACACATGGAGCAATGTGCGAAAATCCTGCGCAGCCAACCGGATTTCAGCGGTGGTATGACGCTGGTTACGCGTGGGGGTGTAGGTGGCCGCGGTTTAGTCGTAAAGTTACAACAATTGGGTCGCGATTGGGCCGTTCATTTCGCGTCACTTAGTGATTGGCAAACCCTAGCTCGTAGCGAAGATATGTCCGCCCTGCGTTTGTGGCGTATGTGGCAGCATTTACAGCGAGCCAAGTTGCACGGCTTGGAAGTTATCAACAATAATGGTCTTCTAAATCTATTCGCTGCGTGGCGTGACAGCGACTGGCGCTTTATCCGACGAGAGATGCCTTTAAGTAGCCCTCATAAATGCCTGCTTCTCGAAATCGACTTTGTGCGCAAAGTACGAGACGAGATTTCACAAGCATACGATCAACACTCATACCCCTCGCACGATAACACTCGTTGGTTGCACCTCCAGAGAAGAACGGCAAAAGCACACTATACGGAGGACAAAACCGCACCGATGTATGTAGCTGAAGATGAGATGAAAAGCGGCGTATTACTAGGCGTAATTCGACGCACTCAGAATTGGTGGGTTGCCTGCAAAACGAGAGGGCAAAACAGCGAACAGCGAAGCGTCGTTTTCAAACTTTGGGACTGTTTGTTGAATTGGATGAATCGTGCGACGCCCGTTATAGAGCGACTAATTGGGCCATCGTTACCAACAAATTCGATCTGGGTTGAGTTGGAAGTTCTCGACCTAGAACAATGGGCCGACCAGGACATATCGCCGGTTTGTACGCAGAATATATTTCCATTCGGCGGAGTTAATACCGAACACCAAGCAATACTTATTCGGTTACCGGGGGCTTACCGGAAGGAGTTCCAAATGCCGGAGAATTCTGCCGAAGTAAAGCTGGTGAGCGCGGTGATTGCAGGATTGGAGCAATTAATTGGAACAAAGCTCAGCGCTGAAATGCGATTGCGTTTGCTCGACGAAATTTTTCCGAGTCTAGACGCGCGTTTCTTTCACGTTATCAAGACCGACAATCTGTCACACATTCTGAGTAACGACGGCGGTTCGCGGCGCACGTTCATTCCAGAAGAAGAACATGCGCAGAGCTTGATAGGTCTTGCTGGCCTGATTGGCGAGATTCCAGCCGATGGGCGAATTCGAGGAACACCATCCTGTTTGGATTACTTGAAAGCGGCGGCAGATAAACTTTGGGAGCAGATCGAGTTCAGTTTGCGCCGCTTCGAACGACGCTCCGTGATAAACGCCTGTCTAAACGCGTTAGCGGCTTTAGAGCGTGATGGAGAGCACTGGAACATGACGGCTCGATCACAACTTGCTCTTCACAACGACGAAAACGAGGTGCTGCAAGTCGCTGAACAGAGGCGTGGAAAAAGGGACGCAGCCATCCTTACAAATCGATTGTTAATCGAAACAGCTATGTACGCCTGCAACGAAGGCTCGCGACCGTTGACGAGGAGCGACCACCTCGAACTGCTTGCGCACATGCATAATTTAGTTTCCACCGCAAATCATCGCGACGCAATTTCGGAGGGTTTCATGAAACCTGAAGTTCGAGTGTTTCCGAACGGCGAATTAGACGTTGATGACCACTTCTATGTATCGGTAATGCTCCCGTACATTAGAGCGAAGTTTGCTGACAGTTTCCACGCATGGGCGAAACACTACGAAAAATGGTTTTCCGGCTATGAATCGGAGAGCAGTAACGCCGGGTCAAAGCTACTTGACCGGCTTGAACAGCCGTTCCTCAAAGAGTTTGGCATCACCATTGATCAGTTGGTCAGCATCCCCAGACATTTCGGCAGAATTGCCTTGCAAAGGAAAAAGTTAGTTTTGGAGTTCGATGATAGGTCGTTAAGAGAGACCTTAATTACTGAATACAGCGTTTCCGAAGCTACTCTTGATCGTTATTTAGGTCGATTTTCTCTGTTTCCGCGCAGCTCGTGGAATAAGGATTTGCCAGCCGGCGTTAAAGAGCATGACGTATTCCCGTGGCGATTTCGGCGGCGTTTATCCCTTCTCATGCGTCCTCTCATTCAACTCAATTGCGGGCCAACCAAGCAGTGGGCAATTTTTCCTCCTGCTTTAGAAGCTTCGGCAATGTATCTTTTAGGTAATTTGGCAGAATCAGCTTTTCCGGCCGAACACTTTCAGAGTCAAGAAATGAGAGCGTTTTGTGGCGACCAAGCGAATCGACAAGGACATTCGTTTAACGAAGAAGTAAGTGATGTTTTTAAAAAGTACGGATTTTCCGTTGCTTCAGAAGTTCTCATGAAAAAGATCGGCGTACCTGAATCGCTGGGCGATTTGGGCGACGTTGACGTCCTTGCCTGGCGGACGGATATATCCGCTGTGTTCGTAATTGAATGCAAACATCTTCGTGACGCTACGAGCGTTCGAGACGTTGTTGACCGTTTAAAAGAATACCGGGGTGAACTCGGTGATTCGCTTGGCAAGCATTTACGCCGTGTGAATTGGCTGAAACAGAATCAGGAGAAGCTCAGAAGCTACGTCAAAGATTTACCGCCGCGGTTCGAGATCAAGTCGTTATTGGTAACAAGTGATCTCGTGCCGATGCAATTTTTTTCGGATTCCCCGTTAAAACCCCACGATGTTGTCCCCATCGATTCTTTGCCGCAGTACTTCAAACAAAATATTTGATACCGACAGAAAGGAGGCGCCGCAGATTTCGACAGTGTTGGAATGACCGGGCTCCCGCCGACATGTCCAAATGTTCTTTGTTTGCAGCAACCTTCCGCAGGTGAGCTCTTTCAACGTTTGATGTCGAATGACCGACGGTGAGAATGGGACGACTCGGCAAGTCGTTCCTACCTGTATTCGGTGCGGCAGGGCTGAGATTGGGTGCCGAAGGACACAAAAACCCCGGCTGACCTCGATTTTTCGTGCCCCGGAAAGGACCTCAACCGCGGTTGACGTCGAATTCCGGGGTCTGGAAATTAAAACTTCTCGAGGAAGTAAGCTTTTTCCCCCTCCCGACAACTCGACTTCCTGCGTCAGTAGAGATTTTCGGAGCCCGGAAATGTTTACTTCCTCGGTTGGGACGAGTTTCCGGGGTCCCGGAAAGTCTACTTCCTGAGGAAGTAAGGTCGCCGAGGGTCCGCCGAACTCAACTTCCTTGGTTGGGACGGTTTTTGGGAGCCCCGGAGACCGCACTTCCATGGTTGCGACGAGTTTCAAGGGTCCGGAAATGTCGACTTCCCTGGTTGGGACGAATTTTCGGGGTCGGAAAAAGGACGTCAACCGCAGTTGAGGCGGTTTTCGGCTGAGGGAAAATCGGCGTCAACCGCGGGAAGTGTTTTTGGCGGAGGTTGATTATCAGCAGTTTAGGATGGATCTCTGATCTCGAGGCGGTGGGAGCGGTTTTGACCCGCAAGGCGAAAGTGAACTTTCATGCCAGTGCGAAGTGGGCGGGACCGACGGAAAAGCACCAAGGTCCAACATCCAAGCTCCAGAGAAATTCCAAACTTCAAATTTCAAAGGACGTTACCGCATGGCCGCTTTTACGACAGCAGGTCCCGCAATCGGTTTGGAGGTTTGGTCATTGATGTTTCTCTGGAGCTTGGACGCTTGGGGTTTGGTGCTTAAGTCGTTTTGCCAGCTCAAAGTTCCAGGAGTTCAAGGTTCAAAGTCCCGAATTTAGTTTGAAGTTTGAGGCGGCGGAGCCGCGTTTGAAGTTTGAAGTTAACGCAAGAGGAAGCTCCAAGCGTCCAACCTCCAAGCTTCAGAGAAATTCCAAACTACAAATCTCAAAGACCGTTACCAAATGGCCACTGGCGACGGCATGTCCGGGCCGTCGGTTTGGAGGCTGGTGCTTGATGTTTCTCTGGAGCTTGGACGGTTGGAGTTTGGTGCTTTACCGACGATGGAGGTTCACGCCTCCTCTCCTTGATCCTCTCCTCCACTTAGCCGTGGAAGAGAGGAAAAGCTTCGCGTATTTCGGCGTTTCGACAGTCAAGAATTGGGCATCCAGCGTTGAGCGTTCAGCAATCAGCTTCTCCTTTTCGCCTCTGCTCCTTTTCTCTTTTTCGCCGTTTGCTTTCGCGGTTTCGGGTGGACCGGCGGTACGATGTCGCCTCGGTTGATAGAAGTGGCCAGGCGCTCTCGGGACAGATCTCCCTACCTCCCCTGCCCGCACGCTAAAGCGTGAACTCCAACAAAGCGACACGGGCGGGCGACGATCGCAGATCGGTTTCGAATCAGGTGTATCCCCGTAGCAGGGAGTCGGTTGAGCTGATTGAATGTTCACGGGGTTAATCCACCAGACCAGAAAAATGACAGGTCACGGCTATGAAAATCTGCTTTATTAAAGTTTCACTGTTCTTTGCATTCCTCGCTCACGTTTCTATCACTGAAAACGCAGGCGGCGCTCAGACGTCTCTGAACGGGGATCGCGGCTCGAAAAAGCCGGCTTCGACAAACTCCGTGGATCACTCGGAGGCTCGTATTCCTGTCGATTCGACGCATACGCCGGGGGATGCCGAATATCTTTATATCATCAGCGCACCGGGGTCGTATTATTTGCGTACCAACATTTTAGGTCTGACCGACCGATCTGGAATAAACATTGCCAGCGACAACGTAACGTTGGATCTAAATGGGTTTTCTTTGCTTGGCACGGCGGGAGCGATAAATGGCATCACTATCTGGAACCACAAGAACGTTGTCGTGCGTAACGGATTCGTCAGTAATTGGGGACCGAACCGCGGCGTGCTTCAATGCGCCGGTATTTCGGCTTTTGGCAGCAATATCCTGCTCGAAAACCTGGTGATCTCCGACAACCAGCCGTATGGGGTTTATACATCGAGCGCGGTGACACGTCATTGCACGGTGAGTGGCAGCAGTTATGGAGTTTTTGGTGGCAGCGCCGTCACGGATTGCCGCATCGATAACAATGGCACGGGGATTTTTGCGTTTTCGTTCAGCTCGATCAAAGGGAACACGTGCACTGGCAATAGACTCTCGATCTTTGTCGACGGCTCGAACAGCAAGATTGATGGTAATTCCGTGGTTACGAGCGGTGCCTCGCCCCGCGGCATTGAGGTGCGTAATGAAAGTTATGCAACGAACAATGTCGTTGTCAGAAACATCGTGAATGGCGGCGGTTCGGGGAACTATTCGATCAACCAAAGCCTGAATGATGTCGGGCCGATTGGCAGTGCATCCACAAACACAAGTCCTTGGGGTAACATTTCGGATTAGAAGACGGTTCAAAGACCTATTTTCCTGCGCCTTTTCCGCTTACGGGCTCTCCCGTTCACCAAGCCTGCCGCCCGGCACGCTCAAGCGTGAACTCCAACGTTTTGCCGTCATATAAAATGGGTACAAACCACCGGGAGTAACTGATTGATCTTTTTTTGGATTTCTGTCTAGATAGCAGATGTCCCATGATTCCAGTCCGCCCAAACGCGTACCCACTGCTTATGAAAAGCCCATTCACCTCAACTGATTGTACTAATACATCCACCCTCCTGCACCGACTCAGACGACAAATGGCGTTGATGCTTGCTGTCATGGCCCTGGCTCTGACCGCAGGAACTCAAAGTGCCATGGCTCGCGTTCTCGGCATCGACGTATCGCGCTTCCAAGGCACGATCACCTGGTCGAGCGTGAAGAGCTCGGGAATCGAGTTCGCCTGGGCTCAAGCCACCCGCGGCGCGTATCTGACGAATGTGAATTACGTCGCCAACATGAAGAACGGCAAGGCGGCCGGCGTGATCATGGGACCGTATCATTACGCGACGCCAGCGACGAACAGCCCGATTACCGAAGCGAATTATTTCTGGGCGCTCGCTGGTCCAGATATTTTGGCCGACGGCAAGACGCTTATGCCGATGTTGGACATCGAAGAGTTTACCGGCCATGTCGGCGCGACCAGTTACACCGATTGGGCGATGCAATGGGTGAATGCTGTTACCGCTAAAGCCGCTTCGAATGGCGTGAATATCAAAATCATTCTCTACTCCAGCGCGAGTTTCATGTGCAACTTTGACAGCACGCTGGCTGTGATGGGCAATGATGTTGCCAATTACAATGGGCAGGATCCACAAACAGGGACGCCGTGGAGCTGCTGCACCAGCTGTAACCTGTGGGGCAGCGGCAACTGGGATTTCTGGCAATACACCAGCACGGGGACAATTCCGGGCATCAGCGGAAACGTTGATCATGATGTCTTCAACGGCACATCGATCGCGGCATGGATTGCAACTCCCTCGGGCCCGCCGGTTCTGTCCGATATTTCCGCCGGCAGTCTCACGGACACTGGCGCAACGATCACCTGGACTACGGACGTGAGCAGCGACAGTGTTGTGAACTACGGTTTGACAACGAGCTACGGCAACACCTCTTCCAACGGGACGATGGTGGTAAGTCACACGCGGACGCTCACAGGTTTGAGTCCTTCGACCACTTATCATTACCGCGTCAAATCCAAGAACACTTCCGGTCAGACCGCGACGTCTGGTGACTTTACGTTCACTACGTTGGCGGCCGGACAAGTTGGCGACATCATTCTCGATAACACCGATGCGACGGTTGTTGGCACGTGGTCGACAGGGACAGGTTCGACCGATAAGTTCGGCACGGATTACCGTTACAAGAGCGGTGGCACAGGTGCGTCTTATCTGCAATACCGTCCTACGATCGCAACGGCTGGTGATTACCAGGTCTTTTGCTGGTATCCGCAAGGTGCCAATCGCACGGTGGGCGCTCCGTATGTGATCTCCTACAACGGTGGATCAGCCACGGTTAATGTGAATCAACAGTCGGGAGGCGGTTCATGGAATTTGTTGGGCACATTTAACTTTGTGTCAGGAACTACCGGCAACGTGAAGATCACGGATAACTTCGCTGACTCGGCTAACGTCGTCATGGCTGATGCGATTAAGTTCTCCTATGTTCAGGCTATTACGCCTCCAGCCGCGCCGAGCGGATTGACCGCGACGGCCGCGACCAGCTCTCAAATCAACCTCAGCTGGACGGATAACTCGACGGATGAAGATAACTTCATCCTCGCGCGCAGCACGACTTCGGGTGGACCTTACAGCGATATTGCGACATTGGCGGCGAATGCAACGTCTTACAGCAACATCAATCTCGCGGGTAATACTACTTACTACTATGTGGTTCGCGCCGTGAACGCCGGTGGTTCTTCGGCGAACTCAGCTCAAGCGAGCGCCACGACTCCAGTGGCTCCGCCAGCTGCACCGAGTGGTTTGACGGCGACTGCTGTCAGCTCTTCGCAGATCAATTTGGCGTGGACCGATAATTCCACGACTGAAAATGGTTTCATCGTTGCTCGCAGCACAGTGTCGGGTGGTCCTTACACGGATGTTATCACCGTTGGCGCGAATGTAACCTCGGCCAGCAACACAGGTTTGGCTGCTTCGACCACTTACTACTATGTCGTCCGCGCTTATAACGCCACGGGTTCCTCATTGAACTCCGCTCAAGCCAGCGCCACGACTCAAGCGCCGCTGACGCCACCAGCCGCGCCGAGTGGTTTGACGGCAACGGCGGTCAGTTCGTCACAGGTCAATCTTGCCTGGACGGATAACTCCTCCAATGAATCGAACTTCATCGTCGCTCGCGGCACGACCTCGGGTGGACCTTACACCGACATTGCGACGTTGGGCGCAAACGTGACGTCCTACAACAACACTGGTTTGGCAGCGAGCACCACTTATTACTACGTAGTTCGCGCCAGCAATGCGGCTGGTTCGTCTGCCAATTCTGCACAGGCCAGCGCCAGCACACCGTCGGCAACACCAGCGGCACCGAGTGGTTTGACGGCAACGGCGGTCAGCGCATCGCAGATCAACCTAGCCTGGACCGATAACTCCGCGAATGAATTGAACTTCATCGTCGCTCGCAGCACCGTTTCGGGTGGACCTTACACCGACATTGCGACGTTGGGCGCGAACGTGACGTCCTACAACAATACCGGTTTGTCGGCGAGCACCACTTATTACTACGTAGTTCGCGCCAGCAATGGTTCCGGTTCATCGGCAAACTCCGCTCAAGCGAGCGCAACCACCGATGCCGCATTGACCAACTTCATCCTCGATAACACAGCGGCCACAGTCGTGGGAACATGGTCCACCGGCACTGCATCGACGGATAAGTTCGGCGCCGACTATCGCTTCAAGAACGGCGGCACTGGCTCGGCTTATCTGCAATATTCGCCGAACATCACAACCGCTGGTTCCTATGAGGTCTATGAATGGCACCCAGTCGGTTCCAATCGCACTACCAATGCTCCTTACGTGATCAACTACAACGGCGGTTCGAAGACCGTGAAGGTGAATCAAGAAGTTAATGGCGGACAATGGAATCTGCTCGGCATCTATTCGTTTGCCGCTGGCACAACGGGAAATGTGCGTGTCACCGATAACTTCCCGGATTCGACTCAAGTCGTCATGGCTGACGGCGTGCAGTTCAACTACCTCTCGCCGGCGAACGTGGTGCACGTGCAAAGCATCACGATGAGCTGGGTGGCGTCGGGCACCCGATTCCTGTCCAAAGCAGTAGTCAAGGTTGTGGACGGCAATGGCAATCCAGTGAGCGGCGTAACCGTTACTGGAAACTTCTCCGGCGCGATCAGCAATACCGGTTTGAGCGACGTCACCGGCTCCCTGGGCAATGCTTCGATTACTTCGACATCGAGCATTCGCACTGGAACGGTCACGTTCACGGTGACTGGTATTACGGGCAACTATGATGCGACCGCCAACGTGGTCACTTCACAGTCTGCCACGAAATAATACTCGAAACAGATTACTTCACTTCAAAGCTGCCTCTCCCAAGAGGCAGCTTTTTTATTTGCCGTTTTCGGAATGAACGAGGCTTGTCGCTGAAGATTTTGTCGGCGAGGCGGAAGGATTTTCGCTGTAAGATGCAGCGCTCTTTGGAGAGTTGACGCTCAAGACGTCGCAGGTTGATGCGCGGGCGAGCAGACGGGTCGGCGCGCAGGTTCTCGCCGATAAAATAGAAGTCGTGATCCTGACCGAGGCAGTCGCTGAGCTTCTTCGTTCGTCGACATTGCTTGTCCATACAACCGCTTCGAAAGTCCTCGAGCAACTGCAACGCATACCAGAAGTCCTTTGTTCGTTTGCGCCATTCGTGCAGGTTTTCAGGCGAAGGATCGGCATAGACGTTTTGGTAGATGCGACGAACCTTTTTATAAATCTGCAGTAATCCATCGGCCAAACAGGCAGAGGTGAGTTTCTGTAGCGGCCATTGTTCGAGATCAGAGCGCGCTTTAGAAAGTTTCATGGAGACTTTTTTCCTGAGGTCACTGTTAAAGACCACTGCTTTTTCCGCATCGTGAAGTTTCGCGTTATAGGTCAGGGCGATCGTGCTGTCCGAAACGGCAAGCTGTTCGAGGGTTTGTTGCTGGACGTACACATCACGCGCCGGCGAAAGCATCCGGCCTATGTCACGGAACTGACGATTGTGGCGTCGAAATACATTGGCGGGCAGTGCGGGACGAATGAGCCGAAGAAGCCCGCGAATGCGTTTGAGACTTTTACGCGCGGAATGAATTCCTTCGACGGCATCTTTCGTATCTTTTAAACCGGCGAGCGCTTGTTCGATCTGTCCGCGGACAATGCGTCGAACAGCGTCGGCCAACGGTTCATTCCTCTTGATTGCATATCCCGCGCATCCCATATGAAACGAATGGTTTAATCCCCGAGCGTCGTTCCGACCAACCGCGCGCTGTTAATCCATTGGTGGTCGGGCGGAACGGACTTGCGTTTCCCAGCGACCTTCTCGAGCGGGACCGGTTCGGTGTTTTCACCTCGCGCTGCCACCATCACACCGAACACGCCATTGTGAATCAATTCGGCGCAAGCAGTGCCGAGGCGTGTGGCGAGAAGACGATCGACCGCAGAGGGAGCGCCACCGCGTTGGACGTAACCGAGGATAGTCAATCGCGATTCCAAACCGGTAAGTTGCTCCAGTTGTTTCGTTAAACGCAGTGTGTTGCCAGCGTGACGAGCTTCCCATTCGGCGATGGCCGTTTTGGCTTTCTTCTTCTCGTCTTTGCTGGTGGCTTTCTGTTTTCGTCCTTCGATTTTCTTCAGGTCCGCGGCGTCTTCCACACACATTGCGCCTTCCGCGACCGCGACGATGCTAAAACGTTTTCCGCTTTTCCCACGGAGACGAATGGCTTTGGCAATCTTTTCGACATCGTACGGAATTTCCGGAATGAGGATGACGTCCGCCCCACCCGCAATACCGGCACCAAGCGCAAGCCAACCAGCGCGATGGCCCATGATCTCGACGACAATAATTCTGTGATGACTGTGCGCGGTGCTGTGCAATCTGTCGACCGCTTCGGTCGCGATACCGAGGGCGGTATCGAAGCCAAATGTGACATCAGTCATCGCGACGTCGTTGTCGATCGTCTTCGGGAGAGTAATGACATTGAGTCCGCGCTCGTGAAGATGCAGAGCATTTTTCTGCGTTCCGCCTCCGCCGAGACAAACGAGTGCATCGAGGTGAAGCTTCTCGTAGTTCGCAGCGATCGCATCGGTAACATCCATTTCCTTGCCGCCGATCAACATACGATACGGTTTCTCGCGGCTGGTCCCGAGGATCGTTCCTCCAACCGTGAGAATCCCTGAAAGAGTTTCGCGGTCGAGTTCGACGGTGCGGTTTTCCATCAATCCGCGGAACCCATCGCGGATGCCGATGACCTCCATGTTGAAAACACCTTGAGCTGCTTTGCCAACGCCGCGAATGGCTGCGTTAAGCCCGGGGCAATCGCCACCAGAAGTAAGAATACCGATGTGTTTAGTCATAACATGAGCGAGGGGGACTAAACTCCTTTGCGACCGCAACGTAGCACACAGCAGTTTAAACCGCGAAACCCGCGAAAAGAACTGCAATTGAACGCACACTCGTGCCGTTCAACGGGTTTTCCCTCGATCTATTTCCACTATTTCGCTGAAAACAAAAGCGCGATCGTTTTAAAAACTCCAGAGAAGATCCAGGAAGATGCGATCCTGGTAATTGGGAATCTTGGGAGCGTTGTTGATTTGCTCGGTTCGCATGTAGCGCAGATTGATGAAGAAGGGATCATACATGTGATAGGAGGCGGTCACCTGGTGACCGCGGACGTCCGTGCCGCCCCTTGCGCTGAATCCAAAATCATCATCATTCAGTCCATGCCATGTTGAAGCGCCTTCTATTTTTTTGTAGTTATAGGAGAACTGCCAGTTGCCCTTTTGTTTGTTGCTCCCGAATGCGATGCCGAGATTGTACGCTTCGTTAAAGTGGTCGGCAGCAGGATTGTTCACGTACTCAGCTGCAACGCTGATTGGGAACTTGCCGTGATATTGTGGAAAAGAGTCTAAGGCATAGGTCGCTTCCGCACGGACAATGATCGGGTTAAAGTTTTTCGCTGTAGGACCGCTGGCTGGCGTTCCATTCTGATTCAGGAACGTTTCCAGTGCCGGCGAGATATTCTGTTGGTTGGCAAAATTATAAGCACCGATGGCAGCACGCGTGGAGAATTCGTCCGTCCACTTCGATGTCCAATCGATCTGGTTCACAAAAAGGTAGGTGTCGTTATTAATACCTTTGCCACTGCCGGCAAAATTCTCAGCGATGACCCATTGTCCAGAGATGAAGGAAACGGCGTGTTTGTCCTTTACGATGTGCCATGTGATTTTCTCCTGCGCGCCCTCGGGATTATAATCCGGGTCCAGAACCATGTCGGTCATCCAAAATAATCCGTTCATCTTACCGATTTGAAAATCCAACCACTCTTTTGGCGTCCATCGCCCGTAGGCGAGATCGATGAAGATAAACTTGCGGCTCGCATCATTGTTCAATGTCGTGTTGCCCGAGAAAATATTGCCGCCGAACGAAGGGGCCGCGCTGCTGACCTCGCCCGATCCGAGACGGAGCCCAACTTCAAAATGATCCGTCAAATTCGCTGTCGCACCGAAACGCAATCGATACCGCAAGCGATGACGGTCGCCGAGGAACGGCCCACCATCGTTGTCACCGAAGACGCCGTCGTAACGTCCGCGAAAGTCGCCATTGAATTTCAACGCCGTTACCCAATCCGCCATGCCTGTCTTGGCGGCGTAAGCTCTGTTGAAATCTTTGTCCGTTTCCTCGCGAAGCTCTTTCGCTTCCTTTGTTGTGAGAATTCCTTTTTCCACCAGCTTGTTAATGAGCGCATCCGATGATTGAGCATAAGCCGACGCGGAAACGAAAACTGCAGCAACTGCGCCAACGAGGAAGAGGATTTTGGTTCGCATTGTTTATTCAATGATTTTGCCGGAGGGTATACAATTGCCAGTCGCGAACATATAGGGGCTCTGCAATTTTTACACCGTTTCAATCGCGAGGAAAGGCGCTGCAGTAATCTTGACCGGCAACCGTCAGTGCCTCACGCGACTTTGGATAGGGGCGTGGTGAACGAGAATGGCACGTTCCAGAACCAGGTCACAGTCTTCGTAATAAGCAATGAAGGAATTTTGCGAAGTCAGTGTTTTGATAAACCCAAGACTGATCGGAGTGCCATCGAAATTTTTGATCACAATCCGATCCAGGCGATTTGTAAGTTTCCCGACTTGGATCATCCAGTTCGTTTCAGCGCAGTTCACCTCATCCGGCTTCATCAACGCGCCCATAGAGCCGACGACATTACTTCAGGCAATTG
>CBHWET010000071.1:0-15932 GCA_966112985.1 uncultured bacterium
GGACCTGGCAGTCGCCTGTTACGCCGATAACGTTGCATCGATTTTGTTGTACGATCTACCGATCGTTTACAACGACTACGTCTCAGCGTTCGAAGACTCTGCGAAGACTTTTTCCGTCACCGCGCAATCGTTGAACGGAACGTTGGCCTACACGGTCCTGGCCTCGCCGACACATGGATCGCTCACAGGCTCAGGGCCTTCGTACACCTACACGCCAGATACGAATTATTACGGTGCAGATAGTTTTACGTTCAAGGTTAACGACGGTTCCAACGACTCAGCAACAGCAACCAATACGTTGAATGTGCTTGCCGTGAACGACGCTCCGAGTTTCGAGCTGTCCACGAATTTAGTTCAGGCCACAAAGTTCTCCATGACGCTGCTGTCGAACTTTGTCTCGTCGTATAGTGCGGGGCCAGCCAACGAATCTGCTCAAAAGGTTACCTATTTAACGACATCGTTAAGCGTCTCAAACATTTTCCTGAACCGCCCGGCGATTCGCGCGGACGGCACGCTGACCTTCCGCCCTTCGACAAACAATTTCGGAACGTCCGTTGTAACGATCGTGGCTCAGGACACGGGTGGCCGTACGTATGGCGGATCGAACAAATCCCCCGCTCAAACGTTTACCATCGAAAACGCGGGACCCAATCCATTTCCATCCTTGCGTGGAACTTATAATGGCCTGTTCGCGAACGCAGGCGCGACGGCCCCGGCCAGTGCGGGTGCATTCAGTTTCGTTTTGACGACGGTTGGAAGTTATAACGGTGTGCTTTATCTTGGATCGGCCAAGCGCTATTTCTCGGGGCAATTCGATACAAGCGGCAACACTCAATCCGTAATCGTTACCGCCACGGAGACCTATACATTAACCCTGCATTTGGACGGTAATGCCGAACAGGTCACGGGAACGGTCCAAGGTAGCAACTGGACATCCGACCTTCTCGGCGATCGGATGGTCTTCGATGCCACCTCAAATCCTGCGCCGGCAGCTGGTCGTTATACGATGGTGATTCCCGGCACGACAGGATCAACCGATTATCCTAATGGCGACAGTTTTGGCCTCTTAACGATCCTCAGCTCAGGACGTGTCAGTTTCAGAGGCACACTTGCCGATGGAGCGATTGTCAGTGCCAGCAGTTCCATCTCTCAGAGTGGACAAATCCCATTCTTCTCAACTCTCTACGGAGGCTATGGAGTTTTGAGTGGCTGGATCGTCGTGACAAACGAATCTCAAAACAGCCTGGCTGGTTCAATCGGTTGGTCCACGGGTGAATATTATTCCGCAGGTTGGGAAACGAATGTCGCGGTTGTGGGTTCGACATATACACTGCCAGCGTCGGGAGAAAATATTCTGTCGCTGACGAACGTCCTGGTCACATTACGCGACGGCGGATTGACCACAGACCTGACTCAAAACGGCGTTCTCCATCCGAACAATACGATCACGTTTTCGAGTAATCCAAACAAAATGGCGATCGTCTTTAGCGCTTCACTCGGAAGTTTCGGCGGAAGCTTCCGTCACCCGGTGACACAGCAAACTGTTTCCATCAAAGGAACCGTCTTGCAGCAGCAGAACAAGGCCGTCGGATTCTTCAACCACAACGGCGTGTCCGGCCACATCGAAATTACTGCGCCTTAATTAGAACGCGCCACGTTTTCGCCACGGCGCCATTGGAACGGGGTGCTTTCAACGATTGCGAGGACAAGATTCTCGAAACGAAAGCCGGCTTTGCCGGCTTTTTTCGTAATATCGTCAAGGGCGCAACGATCCTGAATTGTAACACCGCGGCCAAGCGCGTAAGTCAGCATCTTTTCCGCAAAACAATGAACGAATTCGTCCTTTCGCCTTTCAATCAGAAATCGCCGTAACTCAACAGCCCCATTCACGGTTTCGCCGCTTGGAAATTCGCCGCTTGAATCGATCGGAAACTTACCATCGACAACACGCCATGCGCCGATCGCATCAAAGTTTTCCAGGGCGAATCCGATTGGATCCATTCGCGAATGACAGGATGCACACGATGGATTCTTCCGATGCTCTTCGAGGCGTTGACGAAGCGACGCCGATCGAATGGCCTCCTTGCCTTCATTCAGTGGCGGAATATCCGGGGGAGGTGGCGACGGCGGCGAGCCCAAAAGTGTATCGAGCACCCATTTCCCGCGTTTGACTGGCGACGTCCGGTTCGGATTTGAAGTAAGCGTCAGAATACTGGCATGGGTCAACAGACCGCCTCGTTCGGAGCCTTTCAAACTCACGCGCCTGAAATCTTCTCCTGCGACACCGCTTATCCCGTAGTGCCGCGCCAACCGTTCGTTTAAGAAAGTGTAATTTGCGTTGATCAATTCCAGGATACTTCGATTCTCCCGCATTATAGTTGTGCAAAACATTTTCGTTTCGTTCTGCATCGCTTCACGCAATTCATCATTAAATTGGGGAAACTGTTCACTGTCAGGAAACGCCTGTTGCAGCTGCCGCAACTGCAACCATTGACCGAAGAAATTTTCGATGAACGCTTCGGATTTCGCATCGCTTAATAACCGGTGCACCTCTGATCCAAGGTGCTTCCGTAACGTACCTTTCTTTGCTTCGGCAAATAATCGGTCGTCAGGCATGCTGCTCCAGAGGAAATAGGACAATCGTGACGCAAGAGCATAATCGTCGATCCGATATATTTCCTCACGGTCGTCCGGCGACGGCTGAAGTTCGCGGCGGAAGAGAAAATTGGGTGAAACGAGGATCACTTGAAGGGCCTGCTTTACACTGGCCTCAAATGTCTGTCCGTTCCTTATTGCCACATCGTAAAACGAAATCAAACGATTGCATTCTTCAGCCGTAATTGGTCGCCGATACGCTCTCTGCGC
Organism: uncultured bacterium; assembly: GCA_966112985.1. GTDB lineage: Bacteria > Verrucomicrobiota > Verrucomicrobiia > Limisphaerales > JACDHS01 > CBHWET01. The sequence goes on from CBHWET010000071.1 coordinate 2,866, forward strand.
AAAATTGTTTATAATCTCCGACGCATATTTCCTTCTATCGACTCCCGGTGACAGCGGCTTGGGGAAAATGCGTTTGTGGCTTTCGGGAAACTCAGATTCACCCGGTGGCCCGACCACCTCGATGAAATCGACGAACAGATTTCGATCACCTTGATCGGGCGTCCCTTCCTTCCGATTGTTATAGTTATTTAGATAGGCGACTGCGATCTTAGTTTGGCCACGCTTCAAACGAGTCTCCGTTTGATAAATGGCAGGCTCCTCTTCCACAGCTTTAACATCAAATATCTTTATAGCTTTGCCGTTAACGCGCAGTTCCATTTTCGGAAACTCAGGACCGGCCTGTTCACCAAAAGCTTTCAAACGGAGAATGTAATCCCCATCTTTCGAAATCGTGACGTTCGTAGAAATCGCCGTCTCTTTGAATAATCCCATGTAGCCGGTCGCCAGTGGCCTGGCTGAATCGTTTGTTCGCGAGAACCTTTCCGCCTGAAATCGCCGCGCTGGACCGTTTGTTTCGGCGTGCAGCACAATTGCTGTGTCGAGGATCGTCTGGGCAGCGTGCAGTAGTTTTTCCAAATGGATTGGCGACAAAGACAATGAATCACCAATCGTGTCGAAACCGTATCCTGAATCATCAGCCGGCAAATCGTCGACACCACGGAATTCAACGCCGACAAGGTCGCGAATGGTGTTACTGTATTCCGCGCGATTCAATCGGCGTAATGTGACACGTCCCGGATCCGGGTGATCGCAATCACACCCAAAAACCTCCCTTTCAATCCATTTAACAATCAATTGCCGTTCGGCATCGTTTGGCTGTGGCTTATCTTCCGGCGGCATTTCTTTCGTGCGGACGTGATGAAGAACGGTTTCCCAAACCTTAGGGTCCTTGAGGACGGATTCTTTAGTGGCAAACGACTCCAATGAAACGTCCCCTTTGTGCTTCTGGTCATTATGACAGCTGTAACAAAATTGCTTCAGAAGCGGCTTGATATCGGATTCGAACGACGGAGCGGCTTTAGTTGCGGGCTCCGCCGACGCGCAGGCGATCAGCAGAACATAAGCGGGAATGGGCAACAGACGTTTCAACATCTCGATTCATCAGTTTCGACGATACAGAACGCCGATTCAGTAAATATTTTTGCGAACAAGAAAGATCGCTTCAAACTTAGCCTAACGAATCCACTCCTCCTGTGTTTTCCACACGCGACGCACATGGTCTACAACGGTTTGAACGGAAAATTTTTGGAAGAGAGTCGAAAGCAATGCTTTTCCTTTCTCAAAACCACCAGGCCCGCTCTGGCAAACCCGTCTCACCAAAGAAAGTGCCCGCTTCGCCGCATCATTGTGTCCGTTCGTAGAGATACCACGTAGAAGTTGAACGAACGTCCTGGCATCTGCTTCAGACAAGTTCTCAAGTGCCTCGCGAAACACTGTTGCGCGCGCAGCACTGTCGAATCCTGGCGCCCCAAACAGGTGGACTAATTGCCGTGTGATTTCCTCAGCAGCCGCTTCATCGAGTTGGATCCTGGATTCGTGCGATACAATTGTCGTGGCGTTCGGTGCACGTTCGTCAAGGGATTGGGAGGCTGACAAAAGCTTGAACTCGATCGTTACTGAATGCGGGTGGTCTGCCGCCCGGTTTTCGGTGCGAAGGACAAAGCTGGCAGGGCCTGAAGCCGAGTCCACGCCAAAGTGAATAGTTGCGACCACCCGCTCTGCCTGCAGACGGGCTCCTTCAGGCAACGGCTGGCCCGCTTTCAAAGCTTCTTCAATTTCGCGACGCAACGCGACAATCACGTCCTTCAACGATTCCATTGCTTCATAATAACATTGAGAGGCAACCGCGAAAACGACGATGCAGCATCACGATCAGAACTTCAGGCCCAGGCTTGACCGAATCTGCATGTCATTCGGCGAGACTTCTTTGGCCGGTTGCGTGTCATAAGTATCCAGAAAGGTCAGCGTGAAAATAAACTTCTCAAAAAATGTGTAACGCAGGTTTGACTCAATCCGGAACCGGTACTGTTCAAAATCGTCACGCGGCATAAACTCGAACTTCTCGTCGAAATTCAGCTTGCTGCTGATGACCCACTTCAGGTCCTGTGCAAAACGGAAGAAATAACGTTCAAGGGTTTTCTGATTATTTAAATATTGAGCCTGATAGCTCATACCCAGTTCGCTGTTGAGGACGAAATTCGTCAGCGCAAGAATGTGGTAGCCAAACCCCGGGCCCACTTCGTATTGAAAATCAATTTTGCGAATTTCGTCATAACCAGCGCCCATTAAATTATAGACGAACACCCGTTTCGTCAGGTCGAAGTCTGTTTTCGAGCTGCCGTTGGCCTGGTTAGCCGAGGTGATGCCATCGGTTCGACCATAAGTACTGTTAAAGTCGAATGTGTTCTTGAAAAACCTTTGCGGCCTCAACTCGCGTCCGTAGGTGAGTTTGAAACGACCGTAATAAAGCTGCCGATCCTTTTCACTAAAGCCGAGGTCTGTTCCGACCTGCACTTCGCCGTGCCAATGTTGTGGCCCCTTCGGCTTTGGCGTCGAAGCAAGCGCGGAAGTATTCGTTACCACCTTTGTCGGCGCATTTGTACCCGGAATCGGAGCTGCGATAGAAACGTTTGTCTGGACGGGAGTCGCCGTCGAAACGACATCCTTCATGGTCAAAATCTCGCGCCTGGAAATTTCCTGAAGAGGAACCGACAAGTTGGTCGTCCATCCATTGCTTATTACAACCTGATTTAAGTTTTCTGAAACGACCCGGCCAGTCAACCGGTCACCATTACGCAAAATAAATACCGTCGCCTGCGAAAAGACGGAAACAGGCGAACCAAGCCAAACAGCAAAAAAAAGAAAACTGAGACTGAGAGCTTTACTGCGCGTCCGTTTTAACATTGGGTTCACTCGAAGGCTCTTGGGGTGCCGGTATATCTGAAGATGTTACGCGACGATTGCCGCCGAACACACGGACGCGCCCTTCTGCGTTATACTTTAAAACCGGGCGAGTATCGGTGTAGTCATGTGTCTGCCGCGTCAGCAGCTGCCCATCAGGATTGAGGACGAGGTAATGGAACGACCGCGCTCCACTCTGCGTAAGGACATGCAAGTTACTGAATTTGTCGAGCTGCGCTTCCGGTTTGCTGAACGAGGTCATCGGTGCCAGTGGCAGAAGCTTCAATGTTTTAGCTCCAGAGGCGTCGGTGATACGGAGATAAAGTCGCATCTGTTTTAAATATAGTGCCTGCTGCAAAACGTACCGACGAATCTCTGGAGTCCTTCCGTCACCAGATTCATTGGGAACACCAAATTCAATCTCACGCAAGCGAGTGCCGCCAACCACTTCAAACGACTTTGGCTTGCTCATTATCTCATTGTTCCACTGTGGAATCCGCACAGTAGCAACGATGCGGTAGGCTCCCGGACGCGCGAAATCGAAACACGGTGTGATATTAACCCGCTTTGTTGCGGTTAACGATGATTCCAGGGAAAACTCACCTTCCACAGCCGGTTCACCAGTTTTTTGAACCAATTGATTATTGCGCGACTCCATGGAAAAGCTAAGCCAGTCTGGATCTGTCCCAAAATGAAGGGTCTGCCCGGAAAGGTTAGTGATTTTGACGGCAACACGGACGTCTTCATCCGGCAGAAATTGATCCTGATCCAATGTCAGCTCGACGGAGACAGCAGCAGACTGCGCGCAAAGTCCAAGAATCGTTGAAAACCAAACGGCGAGGATAAGATTCACCATTTTCATCGGCTGCAGTTTAGGGAGCCTTGTTCGAGTAGCAAGTCGCAAAGTTTTCGCAGGGCGCGGTTGTAAAAAATCTCCGGCCGACGTGTCGTTTTTTACGATGAATCTTCTAATTCGTTGCGCGATGAGACGGAATCGCCGGAGCAAACAATTCATCACCCATCCCGATTTGGACATTGGGTTCTTTTCGGAAAATCTGCCGAAAAACGAAACGGGAATGGGTTCCACAAGTTTTTCCCAGACAAAAACGAAATGGAACCGGGCGGAAAAAAAGTTTTCTCCCCAGTTCCGAAGTGGGAACGACAGGAAATAAATTTTTCCCGCCAGTTCCAAGATGGGAACGCCGTCAGAAGTTTTTTTCTCCGCGATTCCGAGATGGAACCGCCTCCAGAAAATTTTCTGGCCCCGATTCCGGAATGGAACTGCACGGAAAACTTTTTCTCCTGCCGATTCATGACTGGGAACGCACAGAAAACTTTTTCCAGCGTCGGTTCATGACTGGAAACGCATGGAAAAAAGTTTTCCCGCCGATTCCAAAGTGGTTTGCGGTTGGAAAAATATTTCTGACGCCAGTTCCAAAGTGGTTTGCGCCGGCAAAAGTTTTTTTGTCGGCACCACGCACCTGTAAATCAGCCACTTACAAGAAATGGCTATTTTTGACCACTTGCCGCGTCTGTTTTCGTCGTCTGCGAAATTCAACATTTGTGCCAGGACGCCAAAAGGGGAAATTTCAGGCGTAAATCATGGAGGGAACCTAACTTCAGGAGATTTTTACGGCCCGCCATACGTCTTTAATACGTCCTTTGTCGCCAACGGCACTTACTTAGATGGAACTGCCAGTCGGTCGTGAATTCGGCGGTACACCTGTGAAGGCGTAATCGAACGCAAACAGGCCATTGTATCCGGATTCGTGCAGTACGGCTTCATGCATGGGACACAAGCGAGGGGCGTTTGCAATACACCCTGCATTTGGCCGTAAGGCCCGGTCCGTCGGGGTTCTGTTGGGCCAAACATCGCGACAACCGGTTTCCCCAATGCTGCGGCTACATGCATCGGTCCCGTATCGTTTGTCACCATCAGTTCACTACGCCGAATCCATTCCACCATTTCCCGGAGGGAGGTTTGCCCAGTGAGATCAAGACACCGCGTCGGCGCCGCTTCTGAAATCTTCGCTGCGAATCCCGCTGAACCCCGGTCACCCAGAATCGCGATTTTGTAATCAGAATCTGCGGTCAACTGTTGCACGAGGCTCGCGTAGTATTCAGCCGGCCATATTTTGTTCACCCAGCGCGCACCCGGATTCAAAGCAATCCATCGCGATGAACTAATGTTCCATTTCGATTCAATGGCAGCCTTGATCAACTCGTTCTCTGGCATCCACACGAAGTTCTTATGAACGGGCACCCGTAAACGTCGCAACACTTCAAGATACCAATCGACTGCGTGAGTACCGAAGGAAGGGCGAGGAACGAATTCGTCGTAAAAACAGTGGGCGCCTTCCCGTGGATCGTCGACCCCGATGGTGTGGTCACCGTTTGCGAGCCAGGCGAATGCCGCACTTCGCAGCAAGCCTTGTAAGTCGATCACCAAATCGAATTGATGGCTGCGGGCCGCGAAAATACTGGCAATGGCTTCGTTCCAGTGCAGCGGAGATGCCCAACGCTTTCTTTCGAATCGAATCGTTCCCGTCAGATCCGGATCTTCGCGCAACAAGCTTTCTAATCCAGCATCGATCCACCAATAAATTTCGCTCGCCGGATAATGCTGCTTCAGCAAACGCAACACTGGCAACGCTTGCACAACATCACCCAGAGAACTTGGCTTGAGAATGAGGATTTTCAAACGACTATGAAGCCGTAAGCGCCAAACGTGGCCTCACGAACTGCAAACGAGACTATTTCCCCACGGCGAGACGTTCTGCCAGGCGTGGCGGCAACCCTGCATTGAGGATTTTCGACTGCGCGGTAGCAATATCGTAATCGAGACGACGAAGTTCAATCGAGCCTTCGTCCATATCGTAAACGACGTAAGCTGCTTTTGGATTACCGTCGCGAGGCTGCCCGATACTGCCCACATTAACGAAATATTTTCGGCCCGGTTCCACACGGAATTTCGAGTAAGTCCCGCCGCGAACGACCGTGTCGCGAATGAAGGCAACTGGAACGTGTGTGTGTCCGAAGAAACAAACCGAAGTGTTTTGATAAGTAAAACTCGCCGCAGCAGCTAATTTCTCGAAAACGTAGCCCCAACGTTGAGGCATATCGAGCGTGGCGTGAACAATGGTGAAACTAGTAACGAGACGAATGTATTTCAGGTCACGCAACCATTTCTTGTCGTCTTCATTCAGCTGCTGACGGGTCCAGAGCACGGCTTCTGCCGCGGCAGGATTGAACCCTTCCATGTTGTCATCGACAGAGCACATCTCATCGTGATTGCCCTTTACGCACGGAATGTTCATCTGCCGGACGATATCGAGACATTCTTTGGGATTAGCGCCGTAACCAACAACGTCGCCCAGACACGCGACATGCGTGCATTTCTGCGCCTGGATATCCTCCAGCACGACCTGAAACGCCTCCAGATTAGCGTGAATGTCGGCGATGATTGCGTACTTCATTCAGTAAAAATCTTATCTAACTATTTCGAATCCGCGAAACTCATTTTTGGCGTCAGCCCAAACAACTTGTTCGTTTTTAACGAACCGGCCAACTTCCGAGTCGCGAATTGCCTGCAAGAACTCTTCCAGTTCCTGTTTTGCACCTTCAGTTACTAGTTCCACTCGTCCGTCGGGCAAATTCTTCACCGTTCCACTGACCTCAAAGCCCGTCGCAACGGTTTTTGTCGTATACCGAAATCCGACGCCCTGCACTTTCCCCGTAAAAAACACCGTCATGCGGCTGCGTTTCATAGTCTTCTAGTGCAACTCAGTCGGGAATTACGCATGAGTCCGCAACTTCACGCAACATTTATTCCGCTCCAAAGTGCATCATTCCAGGTTCTTCTTCGCCCTCTTCTTTGCCTCCAGCAAACGACCGGTTGTACTGGCCGGTTCTTCCGGCTTGGCTCCTCCGGTTTTCACTGCCGTTTCAGCAACGGAAACGGGCGCCTTAGCCGTTTCTTTCTCCGGCAATATGACAGGCTTGTCCGGCCGGAACAAATCCGGGTTCGGAGCAATTACAGGTGTCGGCTGTTTGGAACGAACTTCGTCGCGCCGGGCCAGAAGCGCCGTTAACGATTCATCCTGTGGGACAGCCTTCTCTTTCTTCCAAAACTGTAACCGACGGAAGAATCGAGCCATTTCATCCCGATCGAGCTGAACGCGGCGAACGGCTACGTCCAATGGAAACAACAATATCGCCAATTGCATCAGCCATTCCCAAAGGTCCTTCGGTTGAAATGTTTTTTTACGGTCATGCAGAAACGGATTATCCACCTGTGGATCGAGAACCTTTCCATCCCCTGCCTCGGCAAGTTTATTCAGCAAGTGGAAGTTGGCTTCTGTCGAATTAAATTCGGGGGAGTAATTAACGCTGGCCCCTAGCACCTGAGACGCTTGAGGTTCACCATTTTTCATTTCAGCCAGGTTCATCAAGTAAGCACCAATCTCCTTCGTCGGAAACTTTGCTTCATAATGACCTGGCCCGGTTTGTTCCAATCGGATTACCTGTCGATCACCTTTGGGGCTGAGAACGGTCGTGCGCAAATTCAGGAAATTGCGGTAATTCCCTTCTGCATCTACCGCCTCGACAGAAATATTGCCTTCGCCTTTGTCGACGGAAATCTCCGTGGTGAAATCCGCGTTCTCAATCTTCCTTAAGCTCCATTGCCCGACCTGGGACCAGAACTGCCGATATTTATCCCACCCCATCCAGTTCGCCGCCCACTTTGGCTTTGCATCAGACGTGAATGCAACCGCACGGCCCAGACCATACTGCCAATGCGCAAGAACGGGATCGCCTTTGTCGCTGACCAGGGGAACTTCCGCACGTGGCTTTGCAGTCGTGCAAACGTATCCTTTCAATTGCGGATATTCAGCGGCACCAATTCCACGGACCAGTTCACTCGCTGCAGCAAGTTGCGGTTTGAATGGCTGCTCAAAGATGGCCGACTTCAAAATGATTGCCGTCTCTTTCAGAAAGATCTGCGGCAATTGCGCGGGTGAACGAACATCGTAAAAACGGCCATGCCCCATCTCGGCCATCCACGTCATCGTCTCAGGGGTGACGTGACCACCGATCATTACCGTGCTGATCGTTATCTTATTTCCGACAATGCTCTCCACGAGCTTCTTCGTAGGCGCTCCCGGATCACCGTCGCTAAACACGACCATGTGTTTCAGGTTCGCGGTCGATTGCTTTAATGAATCATTTGCCATCGACATGACATGGGAAAAGTCAGGCATGTCTCCGGGGTTCATTCCCGCGATCATCCGTCCCTTGTCCTTCTTATCGCCAACTTTTGACAAGTCGAAGAGCCAACGATCTTTTCCGTCCCAAAGCACAATTCCCATTTCATCCTGTGGCCCCAACGCATCCAAAGCCGCAAAGGCAATATCTCGAGCCCATTGATTGCCATTCGGAAATTCCGTCGCGTGACAAACAATGACCAGCGCTCCACTCGGCAGCACCTTCTTGCTGTTCAGCTCCATGTCGACCGGCAACGTCGATTCCAACGGCGTTCCGCGATATCCGCCAGCGGCATACGTTTGATCACCACCGATGCAAACCAGGCCGACGCCAAAATCGCGAACAGCACTCTCGACAAGCTTCATGTTTGCATCGCCTAAATCACCCGCAGAAATGTTGCTGAGGAAAATCGCATCATAGCTCTGCATTTCAGCGAGCGTCCCCGGAAGCCCAGTGATATCGACCACCTTCACTTCGAGCCGCGAATTCTGGAGAGCCGCCGCGAGTGTCGCATCCTGTTGCGGCTCGGCAGACACAATCAAAATTCTAGGATTCCCGCGAACGGCGGCGAAGCTCGTCGCCCGATTGTTCTGTGGAATCAGATCGCCCGGCGCATTGAGCTGAACGGTGTAGCTGTAAAATCCTGGTTCGGAGAGGGTCTGCGGGAAGGTGAAAAGATTTTTACCGGCACTCAACTCAACCTTCTGTTCACCCAGGACTTGTTCGTTGCGAATCAGCTGCACCGTTGCCGTCTGCGCCTCATCGGCCTGAGCAAATATCTTAACGTCAAATGTCTGTCCTTTTTTAACGGTGCTCGGCACCGTCAACTTTTGCACGGAGACATCGTTTCCGCGATTTACCGTGAGTGGAACGACGTCGATGCTCACGCCGAGCGGTTTAGCCGCCATCAATGCATCCAACGCATTCCCGGCGTTTTCATTGCCGTCAGAAAACAAAACCAATCGTCTTTGACCGCTCTCGGGAAAGGCCGCGGTACCGAGTCGAATCGCTGCCGCAATATCACTGCGCTCCGTCGAAACGACGGAATAAATCTTCTTCACGTCGACCGCGTTGGTCACCGAAGATTCAATGCTCGCCTCACTGCCAAACACCAAAACGCCCGCCTTATCAACGAGCTTTTTCTGGGCGGCAAATTTGTTGATCCATTCGCGGGAAGCTTCCTGTTGTGCAGAGGGAACGCTATCGGAACGATCCATCAGGAAGAAAACATTCACGCCTTCCATCGAACGTTTCCATTGGAGCCCCGCCACAGCGAGAATCAGCGCCACGACAATAATCAAACGGAGCAGGAAAGCGGTCCACCGTCTCCACGCGCTAATCTGAACATCCGATTTCCATGCCAGCCAAATCACCCAGACTACTGCCGGCGGCAGCAAGAGGAGATAAAGTGGATTGGAAAACTGAAAGTTCATGAGTGTCGGCGGATGAACTTCTGCACGCGATGGTTCATTGAATCAGCAACGTAAAGATTCCCTTTTGAATCGAGCACAATGCTCCATGGATTGCTGAACTCCCCTGGGGCGCCACCCGGCCCGCCAAGAATTTCGATTGGTTGATCGTTGGCATCGAAGACTTGCACCCGACTGTTCCCGAATTCGCATACAAATTGCAAGCCGCTTGCGTCGATGCGGATGTCATATGGATAGCTCAACTCTCCCTTTTGCTGTCCAGCTTTCCCGTACGTCCGCAGGAACTTGCCGTCCGGTGCAAAAACCTGAATCCGGTGGTTGCAGGAATCGGCGACGTAAATTCGATCGCTGGCATCAATCCCCAGTCCTTCCGCACGGCTGAACTCCCCTGGTCCACTACCCGCCTTGCCGAAAGAAGACTCAAACTTTTCCCCGCGTGGACTAAAGCGTTGCACGCGGTCGGCGATCTCATATTCGCTCACAAAAACTTCATTGCTCGAATTCACCGCAACACCACGAGGAAACGCCAGTTCGCCGACATTCGTTCCGTGAATGCCCCACTGCGCCACAAGATTGCCATTCGTTGCAAAGTGATTCACACGCCAGTAGTGCGGTTCAACGAGAACGATGTTCCCTTCGTTGTCGCGACACATGCCCTTTGGTTTGCCGCGATCGGTCTGCGGCATTTGCCAGAACATCAGGAACTGTCCATCGGGCGAAAACTTCTGCACGCGGCCCGTCATGTCGACGACATAGAGATTGTCGTCCCGATCCACGGCCACCGAACGCGGCTTGTTAAATTGTCCCAAAGCGGTTCCTCGCGAACCGATGATTTGCACGTCGCTGAATAATTTGCTGTTGTGGGACTTTGAACAGCCGGCAAGAACTGTGGTGATCAACAGCACCGCCAGTAAAACGGAACGACTCATACACTTCTGCACCACAATCCAGAAAACAAACGGCGCAGCTCCGACGAGGAGCAACAGTAGACACAACGCATTGATCTGACTGTTATGCCCATAATGCAGCAGGTTGAACGCGCGAAGAGCCAGCGTTTCGCCATCGGGCGGCACGACAAGCACAATACTTTCGACATCCCAGATGCACAGCAGGTAAACCACATACCACGCTGCTGCCAATTGCGGAAACACCTGCGGCCATATGACATAACGGAGCAATTGCCACTTATTCGCGCCTTCGACTTGCGCCGCATCGGCGAGATTGCGATCAACTCCGCTCAATGCGTGTTGCACTCCTGTCCAGCCAATCGCGAGGTAACGAATCACGTAAGCAACGATCACAATCCACAAACTCTGATACAACGCGGTGAACGGCGGCCGGTTAAACACCCAGATCAATGCGATCCCTAACAACACACCCGGAATCAGAAAAGTAATCCAAACGAAACGGCCGATCGGGAAACGAACTGTCGCAAGTGCAACAGCAACGACGATGGTCGCCGATATAGCGCCAAAGATAATGGAATGGAAGAGCGCTCGCTCGCCCGCCGCGAAAGCTGGAATGAAATCGGTCCACGTCCTTTCCGCCGTGAGGATCTGGGCCAAGGGCAACGCAGCAGAAAAGAAAAGGACCGCGACCGCAACAATCCCCGCGCCTGCGAAAAGTTTACTCCCGAGCTGCTGCCGAAAGAAGATCGGCGACACGGTGGCCTGCCTTTTTGGCCAGCGAACGTTTCGCGAACGAAACCAGAAAAGCAAGCAAAGCGGTAACAGCACTAAAGGCCACGAAAGCTTCAATGCTTCGCGCGTGTTTAATTGCGTGTTAAAGATCACCCATACTTCTTCGAGGAAAACCTTCGTCTGTAGAATTGCGGGGACAGCAAAGTTATTCAACGTGAGCACGAACGTGATCATCGCCGATTGCATCAACGCATTTCTTGCCATCGGCAACAGCAGCCAACGCAAGAGCGACCCCCCGCACAGCAGCGGATCGGCTTCAAGTTGCGCGGATTCGAGCCGCTGCCACGCCGCTGAAACGAAAAACAACGTCACTGGCCAATGAAGCAGCACGAGAATCCAGACCGTGCCGCTGAGTGAAAAAATGCTCAGCGGCAGCCATGGACGCCACACGCCCGTTTCTCCCAAATAATGCAGCCACGTGTTCGTCACGAGAAATGGCGGCACAACCAGCGCCACTGCCGCTAGTCCGAGGACAAGCCGACGCGACTTCGGCCGTAGTCCCATGCACCACAGGGCCACGAATAATCCAAACGTCACGGACAGGAGTGTCGCCATGCCGCTGACAAAAAAACTGTTGAAGACGAGCGGCCAGTTCATCTGACGAAAATGTCCTGCAAAGTTTTGGTTGCGGGCTCGATGTCGGAAAGCAATTTATCCCAATCGACTTTTAACGTGGCCGTCGTCACTCCACTTGTTGATGCACCTTCGAGGGCGCCTGCATCAACGAGTATTTTTGTCACGGCTGGCGATTGCAGATATTGAAAAAGCTTTTCTGCCGCGGCGCTGTGAGCGGCGCCACGAATCACCCCAACAGTGTTCGGGATCAATAAGGTGTCAGCCTCAATTGGCAGCGCATCCACCGTCAAACCTTCGCGTTTGCCGCTGAAGATGTCGTCCGAGTCAGTAAAACCAAACGGCGTCTGCCCTTGAGCTACGAACTTGACCACCACTGAATTGCCATCGACCAGCTTCGGTTTATTCGCCGCCAGTGCGCGGCACCATGCTTCCCAGTTCGCCGCGCCCCAGTGTTGCCGCAACGCGAGGAAATGTGTGGCAGTTGTTCCGAAGAGCGGATAGGCGAGCGTCAGTTTTCCTTCGAACGCTTTGTTCGTTAATGAAACGAACGAAAGCTGACCGGCAACACGAGGCATCTTTTCCGGATTGAAGACAATTCGCCGGCTTCGATAACCAAATGCTGCCCAGCCGTTGGTTTCTCGAAAAACATTGTTCGCCGCGAGCATGCGTGTGCGCAGTTCTTCATTGCCCCAGAACACGTCGCATTGCGGATGATCCTTTTCAGCGAGAAGCCGGTTCGCGAGTCCTACGGTTTTAACAGCTTCGCTGTCGTACACAGCAGCCACCCGAATTCCCGTCTCCTTCGTGAACTCCTTAAAAATCTGCTCCGCGTAGATTTGATCCTGGGAGGTGTAAACGACAACGACATCCTCGTTACGGCCACAGCCAACGAACAAGCAAACGACGGCGATGCACGATAGCCACCGCCACCCCATCACGCCGTCCTCCTGTGGTAATACCACCACTCAAACAGCAGCACGATAATCGCCGCTGCGGCAATCCACCGCCACATCTCCATATTCGCGCGCTTTACTTTCGTCGCCGAAACCGCCCCGTATTTGCCGAGCTGAATCTGTTCACGCGGCTTGATGTTACTTTCGCGCGCATCGAGAAGGTTCACGCAGAATGTCGATTCTTCAGAGCCGACGCGTAGATGATAAGTGCCTTGCCGCTGTGTCTCGCCAAAAACAATCTC
>CBHWET010000072.1:0-15866 GCA_966112985.1 uncultured bacterium
CGGTTGCCAGTTACCTGGTCCATATGCACGGCTTCGCAAACCTTAAGATTTCGGGGCTTGCGAACTACGAGTACCCGCTCCGGATCGCGATTAGAAAAGATTGGCCGGAACTACATTCCATTCTCGAAAAGGCGATTGCAACGCTAACGCCAAAGGAGAAAGAGGTAATCTACGCAAACTACATTCACCCCGAATCGGCCAAAGCAATAAAATGGATTTTTTGGCGACGTCGTGCCATTCGGATCACGATATCTGCGGTTATTCTCGCAGTTCTATTCCTGTTCTGGAATCGAAGGCTAACAAAGGAAATCAGAACTCGCGAGCGAGCCGAAAGAGACTCGCTCGAAATTCAACAGCAGCTAAAGACGAAATCGGAAGACTTACGACATCACGTCGAAGAGGTAGAACTTCTCAACCAGCGATTGAGCGCTGCCAACCGCGAACTCGAGTCGTTTTCATATTCGGTTTCCCATGACTTACGGGCGCCGATTCGCCGCGTTAAAACATTTACAGAAATACTTGAGAGCGAAGCAGGTTCGATAAGTGCCGATGCGCGCGAATTCATCAGCGCCATTGGGAGAGAAAGCCAGCGCATGGAGGAATTAATTGACGCATTGTTGAATTTTGCACGCGTTGGCAGAAACGCATTGGAATTACAACCCGTTGACCTTAAGGAAATGGTGAAAACAATCGCAGCTGAACTATCTCAGGAAGCGCGTAACCGGCAGATTACATGGAACATCAATAACTTGCCGGCTGTCGAAGCAGATCCAAAGCTGCTCAACATTGCGTTGGTGAACCTGATCAGCAACGCGCTAAAGTTTACACGAACTCGTTCTCCAGCTGAAATTGAAGTCGGCATCCAACCAGCCGATCCGCAGTCTTTAGAACACGTATTATTTGTTCGGGACAACGGCGTCGGATTCAACATGAAAAACGCCGACAAACTTTTTGGGGTGTTTCAACGGTTTCACAGCTCAGCCGAATATCCAGGAACCGGAATTGGACTGGCAACCGTGCAGCGGATCATCCAACGCCACGGCGGACGGGTGTGGGCGGAAAGCGATGTCGGAAAGGGAGCAGTGTTTTATTTTACCTTGCCACGCCAGCGCACGACACAAAACGTCAAGGCCCAGTCGCAAATCAACATCTAAACAACCGTGATCTGTCCGCATAAAACGGGCCGACGAGCTCCAGTCGTTTGCGGGAGATTTCCCTCACGGCCATTGACACGCAAATAGGCAAGGAGCGCGAATGCGGCGGGTTCGATCGCCTGGACCGGCCATCCAATCTGCTCACTCGTGCTGACCGCGATCTTTCGTTTGGGAAAAGCCTGGTGCAAAGCGTTATCAATTGCCTTTACCAGTATCGGATTCGCGGCGCCTCCTCCGGCGAGCACAACTTGGTTAGGAGCAGAACGCAGGTGCAGTCGATAGTTTAAGGCAATCGACCGCGCCGTAAACTCTGTCAACGAAGCGAGAGCGTGAAACGGCGTCAGCTTTTCGAGGGCGTTCAAGATGCGTTTGAAAAACGGTTCGCCAAACAACTCACGTCCCGTGCTCTTTGGCGGCCGCTGTTTGAAGTAAGGATGAGCAAGCCATTGCTTCAACAAGTTTTCGTTCGGACGACCACGCACTGCCCATTCGCCGTTCTTATCGTAAGACTTTTTTCCGCGGGAGAAGTGACGCATCGCCATGTCAATGAGAACATTTGCAGGGCCGGTATCGAATGCCATCACGTCCGGCTTCTCTCCCCTGCTCCAGTCCAGCGAGGTTACGTTGCTGATGCCGCCCAGATTGTTGATGCACACCCGTTCACCGCGTTTGCCGAAGACAAATTGATGAAAAATCGTTGCTAGTGGTGCGCCTTGTCCGCCGAGGGCCATGTCGGCAACGCGAAAATTGCTAACGACCGTTGCACCAAGTTTCTCCGCAAGATAAACCGGTTCACCGAGCTGAACCGTGGCAGGATTTTTTCGCGATGGATTGTGAAAGATTGTTTGTCCATGCACCCCCACGACAGACGGATTTCGCCGGAGCCGTGGCGCATGTTCCGCGTAAAATCGGCCAAGATCATGGTGCAACTGACAGAGATCCCAGCTCTTTAAATCACCACGCGCAGCCGCATGCAGGGCACGCCGCATCGTGGCGGGAAAGTCAACGTTCCAAAGCTCGACGAGTCTTACTGTTTTCGCATCAATCTCGCACAGTGCATAATCAACACTGTCGATGCTGGTGCCTGACATGATCCCAAGGACGAGTCGTTTTTTCATTTCCAAGTTGGGCGCAGACTATAAATACTCCGCGGCTGCGGCAAACATTATGAAATACGGTCGTTTGATAATCGTTCTGTTTTTGTTCCTGGCGGGCGAGTCTATGAGAGCGCAAACGAATGCGCCATCCATTGAGCAAACTTATCGCGACATCGCTGCAAAATTAATTTCATCGGCAACGAACTCGACGTTTGCCTACGAACGGTTGGCCAAACTTTGCGACACGTTCGGGCACCGATTGAGCGGTTCAACCAATCTCGAGAACGCTATCGATTGGGTTTTGGCTGAGATGAAAAAGGATGGCTTGGCAAATGTACGGGGCGAGTCAGTCATGGTCACGCATTGGGTGCGAGGGGACGAATCTGCCGAATTGCTGGCCCCTTCTCACCGCTCCATAAAGATGCTGGGTCTCGGTGGGAGCATCGGGACACCTCTTGAAGGCATTACCGCACAGGTTCTCGTCGTAACGAACTTTGATGACCTCGCGACCCGTGCAGCGGATGCGCGCGGTAAAATCGTTTTATTCAACCAGCCCTTCACGGATTACAACGATACGGTTGTGTTGCGTTATCGCGGGGCAGTAGAAGCTTCAAAAGCCGGCGCCGTCGCGAGCATGATTCGGTCAGTTACCCCGTATTCGATGCAAACGCCGCACACCGGAACGATGCGTTACAACACCAACGTCGCTCCACCGATTCCACATTGCGCGATAACGATTGAAGATGCTGAATTCCTCCAGAGGGCACAGAACCGCGGCGAAAAAATCGTTGTGCAATTGAAGATGTCCGCACAGGAATTCCCGGATACCCCGTCGCGCAACGTGGTCGCCGAATTGGTTGGTCGCGAAAATCCAGACGAAATCATTGTGCTGGGTGGCCACATTGACTCCTGGGACGTTGGACAAGGCGCCATGGATGACGGAGGCGGCTCTATTGCCGCGTGGGAAGCAGTTCGATTGATGCAGAAGCTACAGCTCAAACCACGCAGAACCATCCGCGTGGTGCTGTGGACAAACGAAGAAAACGGAGGCAAAGGCGCACGCGCTTATCACGAACAACACAAAGCTGAAATGGCAAAACACGTCTTAGCGATGGAATGCGACGACGGCACCTTTAAACCAACTGGCTTCGCTTTTTCAGGAAGCCAAAAGGCAGCCGACCTGGTATCTGACATTGCGAAGTTACTTAAACCAATTGAGGCCAGCAGAATCACCTGGGGAGCCGGCGGAGCTGATATTTCCAAGATGCAACCGGATGGCGTTCCATTAATGGACCTTTCGGATAATATGGACCGGTATTTCTGGTATCATCATACCGCTGCGGACACAGTAGATAAGGTGAATTCCCACGAACTAAATCTTTGCACAGCCGCGATGGCGGTAATGGCTTATGTCGTTGCGGATATGCCGGAAACGCTCCCTCGATAGAACCAGTTTAGCGACCGGGGTAGAAATGTTCACTAAGCAGCACATTCAGCGCATGGACGGCTTCCGAAAGTTCACCGAAAGTTTGCGCACGGTCCGCATCGCAAGTGCCGCGCTCGATTTCCTTTTTCACACGTTGAAAACGCTTCAAAAGAGGAAGATTTTCATTTGTATCGCCAAGCGCACGCAGAAGGTTGAGAACCTTTTCTGAACGTCTGCGAGCGTTTTTCACCACGCGCACGGCTGCGACTTCATCCATCTGACCTGCCGTCACTTTTTTCAACAGGGCACATTCAAACTGGCGACAATACTGTGGGCGATCGGCATAGATGCGGCAACTGCCTTCGTGGAGCGCAGCGCAAGGTTGGGAAAAACATGTGTGTTTCCCCTTATTGCGCAACTTGATTCCAACCAGCTTTAGCACGCCAGCACCGTCACCCTCTTGTAGCCGGACGTCGGCAAAAATCACTCCGTTGCAGCACATGCCGCATGCAAGGCAAAGTCTCTCAGCCGATGTTAATTTGGAATCCACGACCGCGAACTGTAACGCGCTTCACCATGAATGCAAATTCCTGACAAAAGCATTGTCAGCACGGCGTCTCCGCAGCATTCTCTTCTGCGGTCGCATGAGTGCCTTGCTCACACCCGAACTGCTCCGCCGCCTCGAACAATTTCAATTGCTCGCCGCACGCCGGGCAAAAAGCTCTGCCAAAGGTGAACGGCGCAGTCGCGCGCGCGGCCAGTCAGTAGAGTTTGCTGACCACCGGAATTACGTCGCAGGCGACGATTTCCGCTATCTTGACTGGAATTTGTACGGCCGCCTCGACAAGTTATTTCTTAAACTTTACGAAGAAGAACGCGAGCTGCCGGTCCGGATTTTTCTCGATGCCAGTGAATCGATGGGGTTTGGGACGCCACGGAAATTTGATTTCGCGCGCCAGGTTGCTGCCGCTATTGGCTATGTGGCGCTCTGCGGATTCGATCGCGTAACCATCTTTACTTTCCCCGACAACGCTGAAAACGCTATGTATCGCGGTGCATTGCGTTCTGTCCGCGGACGAAAGTCCTCTCTGCAATACTTTCAAAACATTTCGAAGCTCACGGTGAAAGGCAGTGCCGATTTCAACGAGTCACTCCGACGCGGCGCGATCGAGGCACGCCAGGCCGGGGTTGCTGTTGTCCTGAGTGATTTTTTAGATCCTCGCGGATATGAAGCCGGACTGGGGGCGTTGATCGCGCGAGGTTTTCACGTGAATGCAGTACAGATACTCTCACCCGAAGAGGTCGACCCGAGCACTTACGGGGATTTACGTTTTGTCGATTCTGAGACTGGTGCGGTTCAGGAGGTTACGTTCGGCAAGTATCGTTTGAAGGCATACCAACAAACGGTGCAAAACTACTGCCAACGTTTGCGGGAGTTTTGCTCTGCGCGCGGTATGAGCTATTTCAACGTTCGTTCCGATGCTTCATTGGAAGACCTTTTGCTGAAGCAACTGCGTTCGGCGGAAGTCTGGGGATAAGCGTTCATTCCAACCTTCGCTAGTCGTCTTCCCCGATTCAGCTTGAGGCTATGTAACGATAGTCTCCGTTCGCAAGCATGACGGGAGAATCGAAACATTCACTCAAATCGTTCCTTCTGGAACTCCTTGTCTACGGAATCCTTGTTACGGTCTACTTTTTTGCTGTTCTACATTTTCTCGGTGATTGGCTGAGCCATTTATCGCACCACAACCGGAGGCTATACGCCATCGTCACGCTGTTGTTGATCGTCACCCAGGGTGTCGTTCTCGAAATGCTGACGAGTGGATTGCTAAAATTCTTTTATCGACGCACTGACTAAATGGATTTCCTCATCTCAGGCGTTCATATCGATCCGCTCTACCTCATTGGAGTTGGATTTGTCGTGGGTGTGTTAGGAGGATTCTTCGGAGTTGGAGGAAGCTTTCTCGCAGGCCCTGCGCTATTTGCATTTGGGGTACCAATGAATTTCGTCGTCGGGACTGACCTCACACACATTGTTGGCAAGTCTATTGTCGCCGCCAAAAAACATCGGGTCCTGGGAAACGTTGATCTAAAGCTCGGCGCCATTATGGTCATCGGGACGATCGCCGGCGTCGAAGTTGGAGCGCAGTTAATTCAATTTCTAAAGCATAAGGCTAAAATTGACCTCGTAGTCGGCATCTCATTCATCGTGATTCTTCTCACGATTTCAGGGTTTATGCTGGTGGAGAGCATAAAGACGATGCGCATGCAGCGTCGCAAGCCCAAGGAAGATCGGGATGAAGACGAATCCGCCTTCGCACACCTCGCCAAATGGGTTCACAAATTTAAGATTCCTCCGTGCGTCGACCTGCCAGTCTCCGGATTACGGAATATTTCTATTTGGGCGATTCTCATCGTGGCGTTTATTGGCGGCTTTTTCAGCGGCTTTCTTGGTGGCGGAGCAGGCTATATCCGCATGCCGGCAATGGTTTATGTCCTCGGAATACCAACGCATGTTGCGGTAGGAACAGATCTTTTTGAGATCATGATCTCTGCCGGTTACGGAACATTGAGCCACGCATATAAAGGTAATGTCGACATCCTGATCGCTCTCGTCATGCACACCGGCGCAGCCATCGGCGCACAAATTGGCGCGACGTGTACTGAGTACTTCGAAGGAACGAAAATACGCCTCGCCTTTATCCCATTGCCACTGATCGGAGCTGGCATTGTCATCTATAATCTATCGCGCGGAATTCATCACTGATCCTATGAAAATCCTCATTTGCAGCGATGGTTCTCCTCAGGCCGAAAAGGCGGTGCGATTTGGATGCGCCATCGCAACGGCATGTAAAGCAGAAGTCAGCCTGCTGGGGATTTCCGAATCGGCCAGCCACAGTGAGGACTTGCTCGCGTCGCTAAAACGTTCACAGCGGTCCCTGGCAGACAGCAAAATCCCAGTGGAACTGATTACGAAGTCGGGTCATGCCATCGAAGAAATTTCGAAACGAACGGAAGAGACTCACTATGACCTCGTTATCATTGGAGCCATCCGGAAAGACACGCGTGGCCTATTCTGGATGTCATCAAAGAGCTATAAAATCATCAAAGTCATCAAACCTCCTGTAATCGTCGTTATTGGTGAACGGACAAGCATTAAAAAGATCCTGATCTGCAGTGGCGGGAAACAATATATTGAAAAGGCCATTAAACTCACTGGTGCGATAGCTAAAGCCACGGAGGCGCATGTAACGCTTCTTCACGTCATGCCTGAGTTACCAACTGTTTATTCGGGTTTGAGAAAACGGGAAACAAATCTGGACGAACTGCTCAATTCGAATTCTGAACTGGGCCGTAATCTGCGAAGTCAGAAAGACGCGTTGGCAGCATTGGACGTCCCCGTGAAGATTCTTCTGCCAACGGGCTTTGTACAGCAGGAAATCCTCAGCGAAATTCATCGTGGCGATTACGACCTGGTCGTCACAGGATCAGTCACCTCTAGCGGACCGATGCAGACATATATGATGGGCGACATTACCCGTGAGATTGTCAATCGCGCTGACCGCCCCGTCTTAATAGTGCGTAGCCGCGAAGGAATTCGGGGTCTGGTCCGCGAAATCTCGCGGGCATTTAAAAAAATCCGGGAAGACTTCGAGCCGACACCGAAAACGGCAAAATGATAGTTATCGCGTGGGGACTAAAAAAAATGGTGCCCCGGCTAGGACTCGAACCTAGGACCAATTAATTAAGAGTTATCTCCTTAACCAACTGAGCTCTCGCACAGCACAACGCCGGAACCTGCACCACTAAAGGGGTTCCGGCGTTTGGCGGCATGCGGTTTCGAAAGACGCGCCGTAGTCCAGTTTTAGTCCACCTGATCGAAATTTTGAATTCTCCTGCGTGGTTGACTGCTTAGACTTTTCACATGGGCAAGATCAACCCAAAGTGGAAGCAGATTTGGAAAACCCTTGAAAAGACTCCCGACGCGGTCACCCGCGATGCAGCACCGGCCCCCATTTTCGGTTGGCCCGGAAATCGGTCGATGGATTGAGAATATCCGGTTTCCTGAGTTAATGCTTTGCGATGGAACTTGCCCGTACGATTTTTGCCGAGGGCCTGTCGGCAAACGAGATGATTTCGATTGGTCGCGATCCGCTGACGTAATTTATGAGTCCCTCGTGAGTAACAAGGATGTCCTTTGTAATCGAGCAGCAGAGTTATCGATTTCAATTGTCATTCATTTACCTCATCCGTATAAACTCCCGCATTCTGCGCTTGTGGCGCCTGATTGGACTCGGTTCCCCCCCGACCATTAGCTGCAAACAGGATGAAAATAAAAATTTCGTTGTTATCTTTCGTGCTCGGAATGCTTTCGCTGGCCGCGCAGGCGCAAAATTTCTTCACTTATACCACCAACAGTGGTGCGATCACCATTACCGGTTACACCGGTTCCAGTAACGCCGTGACAATTCCTTCCAGCATCACTGGTTATCCAGTCGCGAGTATCGGTCCGAGTGCGTTCGCTGGCAGCACCGTGACGAGCCTGATTATTCCGGCGAGCGTGACCAGTCTCGGCGATTCGGCGTTTTTCAACTGTAGCAGTCTGACGAACATGATGTTTCTGGGAAACGCCCCGACTCTCGGTAATGGCGTGTTCAATAAAGCCACTTCGCTCACGGTCTATTATTATTCCGATGTACCTGGTTGGGGCGCAACCTTCGGTGGGCGTCCAGCCACCGGGTTGCTTCCCTACACTTACAGCACGAACAACAACGTGATTACCATAACGGGACATCTTGGTGTTGGCCGCGCTCTCACGATTCCAGCCAACATCAACGGCTATGCAGTGGTGAATATCGGAGACAGCGCGTTTGCCTCCGGCAATCTCACGAACATCTCGATTCCCATTGGCGTGACGAACATTGGGAATCATGCGTTCGATGGGTGCGAAGGTCTCGCGAGCATTAACCTTCCAACCGGTTTAACCGGCATTGGCCAGTATGCGTTTTATGGCAGTCTGCAGGGGGCGAATGTCACGATTCCCAACAGCATGACCAGCATCGGCGACTATGCGTTTGCCTACTCCGGAATATCGGGCGTCACCATTCCCAACAGCGTCACCAACATTGGCGACTTTGCTTTCAGTCCTTCTGGGCTGACGAGCGCTACCATTCCCGGCAGCGTCAAAAAAATCGGCTATGCGGCTTACAAGTTTTGTACCGGCTTGACCGGCCTGGTGATTTCAAATGGCGTGACCACCATCAATGACCAGGCGTTTTACCAGTGCGAAAGCCTCACGAGCATCACCCTGCCTGACAGTCTTACCTATCTCGGTGCCGGAGCGTTTCAAGCTACGGCGATCGCGCATCTAGTCATTCCCAAGAACGTTACAACCATCGACGCCGGCGCGTTTTCGGAATGCTTTTTGCTGGCGGACGTGGTCCTTCCCGCCAGCGTGACATCTCTCGGCGGCCAAGCGTTTTTCAGTTGTCCAAACCTGACGAGCGTTACTTTCCTGGGCAATGCGCCTGTCATTCAACCCGATTGGTTCACAGCTTTCGTCCCCCTTACGGTCTACTACTACTACGGGGCAAGCGGCTGGGGCACGAATAATTTTCCCGAGACCGGATGGTCTCTTGTTCAAGGAGGAGTGACCCTTACGCAACTCAAGTGGACCCCAGTCCTCCGCGGCGCGGGCGTGCAGGGCGGCAACTTTGGGTTTAACTTCGCTAACACCAACGGCCTGCCAGTTGTCGTCGAGGCCAGTGCCAATCTCGTGGATTGGCAACCCGTCTGGACTAACCTGTTAGTTGGTTACTCGACAAACTTCGTTGATGCGCAGTGGAAGACTTCTTCGAAACGCTTTTATCGTGCGCGATAAAACAGCGGACGTGAAGGCAAGTAACGAACCCGTTTTGAAGAAGGTCCGTTTGGTAACGGCCGTTTTTTGGACCAACCTGTTCTGGTGCGGTAATCCGTTCTATATTCTTCATCCGTTCAGGTCCAAATATACAAAAGCCCTGATTCTATTGAGGAAGGATGGTGCCCCGGCTAGGACTCGAACCTAGGACCAATTGATTAAGAGTCAACTGCTCTACCAACTGAGCTACCGAGGCAACCAAGGGCGGTTAAACTACAGTAACTTTCTCTTACGTCAATCCCCTGTTTTCGAGTCTCTAGCCGGTTCACGTTTTAGTTACGCGACGAGCCACCGATTAGCCTCTGCAACGCGGCAACCTTGGTTTTTGCAGTCTCCCGCAAATAATCGTCCAAGTATTTTTCGACAAGTCCGTTCAGAACTTCCGTTCTTTCGAAACCTGCGTTCATTGCATCAGCTAACCGTTTGCGTGTCGCGGAGGATGGGCGAAAATTTATTTGCCCGTCCCGTTTTTCACGTTTGTCCATCGTTTGTCCTTTCTCAAGAACGCGTTACAGACGCGCAACCGGTATATATACATTCACACTAATACGCACATATGCACAACATTTTCCTTGCGGTCTCGTGCGCTGCTTGTATATACACGCAGTCACACACCACTACCGGCTGTGTGAAATTCCGAAAAAACAACAATCCACTAACTACAGGTATGGCCGAAAAACGCTCTGAAATGTTCACCAAAAAAGAAGTGGCAAACCGCTGCAAGGTTCACGTCAACACCGTCAACGGGTGGCTCGCTTCAAAAAAACTCGCTTGTCACAGATTCGGGCGCAAGTGCGTTCGCATCGCCCAGGAACAATTAGACGCATTCCTTGCGATCACTGACACGACGAAAAAAGCGAAAGGCGGTGCACGATGACATTTAAACAACGCGAAGTTGCAAACCGTGAATTGGTAAAGGCCACAATTCGGAATTGGCTGCACAGCAACACGGTTTATGCCGGACAGCTAAAAAACATCGTGGTCGAAGTTCTGCACGAAACATCGGAGGAATACGAAATAGACGCGGCAAAAGCACGCGATCCGAAGAACCGCGCAGTGCGAGAAGACATTGCCAGATTTACCAAGGAATTCGCGGAGAAAATGACGACAAGCGGCGAATTGATTGGTTTGCTCTATTGGCACAAGGCAGAGAACGAAGGCCCGTTAGACACGCTCCGGCGAATCATTCGAAAGAGCCAAGAGTTGGAAACAATCAAAGCCGAGGCGTCATCGTGAAATACCTCACACTTGCAGACGTTGCCCTACTCGCGGCGTCAATGGCCGTAATCGGTTTTTTCCTCGGTGTCTACGTCGCTTGGCATTTATGAAAAAACTTACCTATTTCGAATTGCTACGGATAACCGTCTGCGAATTTCTCCTTGGTATCGTCTTGGAAATTGTTCCAACCAGGACAGAGAGCGGACATAGGTTAGTTCGAAAAATCGGGGAATATATCAGCGAGGAGTTAAACCCATGAACAATTCCCCCCAAGCGAGAACGCCCGACATTCAACGGGAATTCCGCACAGGCATTCGCGAGGAACGCAGCACGAGCGAACGACGTTTGGAGAAAGAGGAAAACGTTATTTGCTGTTTGTGGCAACACTGGCACGAGGCCATTCACCGGCCATTGATTGCGGGGAGTGTGTGCCGTAGTGATTTTTTCACGAACGACATGCACAAACAATTTGTGCGTGAATTAATTCTTGCCGATGGCGACACGACACGCGTGGAGGCCGGATTGAAAGCGACAGTATTTTGGAATCTGTCCGCAACGAAGCGTCTCGTATCGATCTGCAAAAACTTCCCCGTCTGCGTCGAGTCAGCAATCAAGTGCGTTTACGAATTGAAAGGCGGTGCTCTGTGAAAATTCGTCACGTTATCGAGAAAAGCAAGAGCGGGAGAATTCACGTTCACACGCTGGTTGTAGTCGCAGCCGTTGCGTTGGTCGTAACTCACACGTTCGGACAGGCAGTGAAGGAGGCGAAAAAGCGTCAGAAATACGAGCGCGTAAAATCGTGGAGAAAACGCGTTCGAAAGCTCAACGCCATGTTGAAAGGAGCGAAATGAAAAAGGCTTTTTTCGAAGGCATCCCGAGTTTGAAAAGCCGTGGCCGGTCGCACTGGATGTTTTGGGACGGTCAAAAGTTTTCAACGTTCCTCGGTTCAGTATCGAGCGTTGAGCATCTGCGCTGGCAGTTAAACGCAGAATTATTTCGTGCCGGCCAATGGGAAGCGGAACCCGAAACGGCTTGGCGTGAATACGACGAAAACAAATTTCCGGCCGTAAAACCTGAAATCATGGAGGCTTTGAAGTGAATCAATTTTACGAAGATTACAAGGTAGACATTTTGATGACCGCCGTTTCCCTGCTCGTGCTCGTGTTCCTCGTGTGGTTGCCAGCCAAGAAAATGCATCATCATAAGTTTGGGCCGTGGCGACAGGATTGCGTAGGTGTTTTCCAGATACGAACGTGCTCGGATACCAACTGCAATTTCTCGGAGGCAACCAAACTATGACAACCGTAAGCGAATTGCGCGAGGAATGGGAATACCGCTTCCAGGAACGTCTTGGAATGATCTGCGGAACCGCACAGCCGACAGAGGCCGAAATTGAGCAAGCCAAACGAGAAGCCGACACATCCATTGCCGATTTAGTCCGGCAAAATTAGTCTGTTTTAACCACTAAAACCGAAACGCGGAAATGCGCGTTTCTATGTCCACGCACTGATTATGTCACACAAAGATAAAGATTCGTATTTTGAAAAGCCAAAAGGAGTTTTTGAAACGTTGGCAGAAGCATATATCGAAACCGCAAAAACTGACGCGAGACTGCGACACGAAAGAAAGCGTGAGGAGTTGGCGCTAAAATTCGCCGTGGCACTCGTTCAGGCGAGAGATGGCAAATATTGCCCGTCAATCAAGGTTGGAACAAATGCGGCGGTTAAACGGACGGCCTGACATACGCAGCGGGTTAGACTTCGAAGCGATTGAAAACGGCGACTATTCGAGCGCAGGAAAAACGCTGCGTAATTTGTGGGAAACGCTGCGTAATGTCCTGCCAAAATACGGCTTTGGTCGTGCTGAATTACTGCCGGTGCGTAAAACGGCGGAAGCCGTTGCCGCGTATATCGCAAAATACATCGAAAAAAACCTGTTTAACCGTCGCCCCGAGGACAAACGAAAGAAACTCGTGCGTTACATCGGATGGGAGAAAACGCAGCTAAAAGCGTCTGAATTCTCTTGGGGCACGCAGCGTGCCACTGCGTGGAGGATGAAAGCCCGAACTTTGGCCGGTCTGGTCGGTATCGAGCAAAAAGAGGAAATGTCGGAGGTAACCGAGTCGACCGCGAATGGCAGCGATACAAACGCAGGAACGCAGCCGATATCGAAGCCCGACAACGCAGGCGGGAAAGCTCCCGTTTCTGGTGGTTCGATGACCGATAAAATCGCAGCGATGGAACGCAGGAAACGCAGCCAAACCCCGCGTAAAACGAACGCAGCCCCGAAACCAAAACCCACGCAGGAAACGCAGCCAGGAACGCAGCAAACGACGCAGGCGCAACCACGCAAAAGCGCATGGAGTTTTTTAGATGACCTCTGACAATGGACAGCAAGACACGAGCGGCGCTCCTACTTTGGGAAGCGAAAACGGAAGCCCGAGCGATGTTTACGGAATACACGCTCAACTTTCTAACCAAGCCCCCGGAACCGGAGAAACCAATGAGCCGGTGGAAAAAGTGGGCGATCAAGTTGACGCTCCCGATGCTGGCGAAAATCACGACGCGGCATTTTGGGGGGATATCATCGAAGAAATTTGCGGCACGGTGTCAGATATCCGGGTTGAAAATATCCGGGTCAAAATTGAGCCGGTGGTTGGGTCGGATATGGCGGAAAGACTCGCGGGACGTCTTGCCATGCGAGACGCCACAAAAAATCGACTCAAAAAATCCGGTGAACGTCTCGCGGTAAAATACGGCGTTTCGTCTGCGTTCGCAGATGAGGCGCTATTCCTCGGGGCAATCGTTTTGGACGTGCGAGGATACAAAACCGCCGTGCGCGATCTGGAACGCATCATAAAGCAGGCCGTTGCAGAACATGCCACTACAGCCAAGCCATAAGCCCTATAAGTTTTGTTGCGTTGGAATGAGCGGGTTCGGGAAGACAACGCACGCTTACAATCTTCTTTTGCGGTCGAACTACGATTACTATTTCGTGTTCGATCACGACGGGCAATTTTCGTTTCGGAACAAAACGAGAATCTGCGAAACACCGGCACAAATTTGGGCGGAAATTCAACGGAGTGGTTTTGTAGTTTTTAATCCGTCTGCGATGTGCAACGCGAAATTGCACAGCGATGCAAGCGACAAAGAAAAAGACCGTGCTTTGCACTCTGTAGCGGTCTGGTTTTGTAAATACGCGTTCGAAATGTCGATGCATCTCCCAGGAACAAAAATGTTCTTCTGTGACGAGCTGCAAACACTGTGCGAGTTCGTTAATCCGTGGCTGAAAGCGGTTCTACAACAAGGCCGGAACCGTGGTCTAGATTTTGGGTGCTGCACGCTGCATTTGGGAGAAATCGACATTGCCATACGAGGGCAATTCAATCACCGAATTGTTTTCAAAATCGAGGAGCCGACAGCGGCGGATTACTTGGCAAATAACGGTTTCAAAAAAGAAGAAATCTTCACACTCCCGAAATTTCACTTTATCGAGCGACACAGCGAAACCGGAGAACTAAAACGCGGAATTGTCGCCACAAATTTTTAAGAAAGGAGGTGTAGAACATGGAAAAGTTTCTGAAACAAGTAAACGCAGCGAAAGACGCTGTGAACGGCCCTACGGTCGTTCCGACTCCAGAAGTCAAAGCGTTGCGCTCATTGATTGCAGCGTGTGAAACACTCGCGGAGGAATTGGGCGGGAAGCCTGAGGAGCCGAAAAAGTAAAATCAGAACAATTGATTTTTGAACCCGTTTTGCGATCTGCGAAACGGGTTTTTTCGTGCCCGGAAATAGACACTTTGTTGCACCTATTGACGACTATTCGCACTTATACGCAACACCCGAAACGAAACCGTTTGACGCTACGCAGAACCGTTTTGATACCCGTTACAGCCGAAAGATTAAACGACTATGGACAAAGTTAAAAAGATTGGATTCATCGCCATTGTTGCTGTTGCGGCGGTCTACGTGTGGAACAAGTGGATTGCTCCCCGCGTCGGCATTTCTGCCTAAGCAAACCGCGTTGAAATAAACACACCACAAACGTTATGGGTTTCAAAAGATTGCTCCCTCCTCCGAACGAGTTCAACGGCGTTAAGCCGGGGGGCCGTGCGACTTTGGAGTTGATTGTCGGCCCCAGGTATCACTCGTTGCTGATCTGCGGAAAAGACCCCGCTGACGCAACGAAAAAAATTGCTGATATCGTTGAGGAAATCGAATTGCTTTTCGGTAACAACGTGCAACGCAAGTTCACGCCGTCCGAACTGCACTACATGAACACGCGTTACGGCGCGGAATATGGAAACATCGACGTTGGAGACGCGATCATTGGCGGCGAAAACGCTACCGAGTTTCAATTGCCGATTTTCCTGTCTGAGTGGTATCGCAAGATTACTCAGCTTGCAGAGTTTTTCGCATGGCCGACAGGTTTGTTCCCGAACGGTAAGAAGTCGGTGCAATCGTTTGTCGTGCGCGTCAAACTGAAAGACGACGCCCCGGAAACAAGCCAGCTTTACGCGCTTGTTGAAGCTGACGACACCTATGTCAAAGGCGAAAAGGGCGAAATCCTCCGTCAGCCGGTCGGACTGATTACGAAATGGGAACGTTTGGACATTCCTTTCGTCGGTGCCGCTGGAAACATTTCCGGTTCGCTCATCGAAATTAAGGAAGTGCTGCAAGGCATCAGCATTTTTGACGCGGACATTTACAAGGTCGAAATCTACGCGAACGATTCGAAGCTTTGGGAAATCACAAAGGAACGCTCTGACGCCAATTTGAAGCGGCATGGCATGTCCAAGAGCATCTCGCAACTGAAGGATACATCGGGCGCGGATCACAGACCGCAAGCCAATACGTTTGGGAAGGTTTTGAAGAGGGAGCGGCGGAAGGTCTGAAGAACGAGCAAAATCTCGTTAAAGGAACCGTGACAGGAGTTGCAAAAGGAATTCTCGGTTTCGTTCCCGCGTGGGTTTGGCCGGTCGCAATCAAGGCCAGTGACATCCCACAGTTCGTTGTAATCGTTTCCGAACACGGGCTTCAAGTTATCCCGAG
>CBHWET010000073.1:0-15799 GCA_966112985.1 uncultured bacterium
TTGTCGAGAACATGGTCAAGCACCACCAAATCGGGCGGGTTCGTTGCAACACAAGCCAGCGCTTTACTTGCGGTTACAAAACGGAAGAGCTCATATTCAGAAAGCGCGTCTTCGTATATCTCGTATTGCAGGTCGTCATCTTCAATAATGAACAACCGATTTTTGCTCGTTGCGTTGGCCATACGTTTTTACTTCTGAATGTTGTTTTCGCTTTGGGACAAGAGCGGAATCACTAACGTAAAGGTACTTCCCTTTCCAACTTCCGATTGCACCGTCAGTCCGCACCCCATCGATTTCGCGAGTTCATAGACCATCGACAACCCCAAACCTGTCCCACGCCGGGCGGAAAATGCCTTCGTGGTAAAAAATGGCTCGAAAATACGTGGCATCGTTTCGGAAGAGATACCACATCCATAATCTTCAACCGAGACGAAAACGTACTCCGATGCCATGGCCGGTTGCAGGGCAATATATCCGGATAGCTGCCGAATCGTTCCAGTTCGAAGCACCACTTTACCGGGACGATTTGTGGCATCAGCTGCATTAAAAATGAAGTTGAGTATTATCTGTCTAATGAACTCCTTGGCAGCCATCGTCGACGGCACATCGGCACCTGGCTGAAAACGAATGTGAATTTCACGAAGAAACCGGTCGCCGAGGAGCTTGATAGTTTCGTCGACGACGTCATTGATATTGCACAGTGATATTTTTTGATCGGAACCGCCGCTAAAGCCGAGCATCGCCTTGACGATGCCAGCTCCTTGTTCGACGACGGTTTTGATTCTGTTGACGCGGGTTTGAACTTTTTCGCGGTCTTCGAGGTTGGATTCGATGATTTGAGCAGAGCCCTTGATAATCGACAGAATATTGTTGAAATCATGCGCTACGCCTGCCGACAAAGTGCCGAGTGCTGTCATCTTCTGACTGTGTAGCAACTCCTGGTTGGCTTTTTCGAGTTGCTCCGTGCGAAGCACAACCGTTTTTTCAATTTCAGCGTAACTGCGGACAAGTTTGCGGTGGCGATTGTACGCGAGAACGGCAAAAAACAGGGCGACAGCACAACCGGCCAACGCAATAACCACGAGACGCGTTTCTTCATACCAGGGCAGTGAAATCGTGAATTCCAACACCGCGGGCGCTGGATCGATGTTGTAGCTGCGATCAATCGAGCGCACCTGGAAATAGTGTTTGCCCGATGCCAAATCCGAGAACGAAACCGCATCGCTGGATCTCCAGGGCGTCCATTCCTGTCCATCCAGGCGAAAGGAATATAAAAGTCTGTAGCTCTGCGTGGCTTTCCAACGATCACGTGAATGAAACGTCAGGTATGCAGAAGTTTCTGGCCAATTGTTCTTTTTGTTATCAAGTTGATTAACGGTCGTTGTCGGTGGATCGATGTCGGCTGTGCGATCATAGAGGCAAACACCATGCGTCGTGCCTGCCCACAGCCTTCTTTTCCGGTCTTCAAAAATGCTGATTACCGATGACCGAGGTAATCCCTCCTCACTCGAATTCGATATCCAGTCCCCCTTCCGAAAACCATAAATTCCATTATTCGATGCAACCCAGTATGTGCCTGCGGCGGTCTTGGCGATTGCATTTATGCCATCGAAACCGCCCCGTACGGTTGTCCACAGCTTGTTATTGAATTCCCAAAGTTGTTCTTTTCCTCCACACCACATCTTGCCATCTGCTGTTTCGACGATGTTGAAAGCTGCGTCAGGCGCGACGCCTTCGGTTTTAGAGAACGTTTTCCAGGTGCCACCTTGAGAGACGGCAATTCCTGTCGCGCTGCCGACCCAGTAACTGCCATTCTGTGCGACTAGGAAGGACGTAAGTTCGTTGCCAAGGCTGAGATTCGTCGACAGATCGATAACGAATGCGAAGGACTGGCCGTCGAAGCTGTTGAGTTGGCCAGCGTTGCCTGCATTCGTGGCGACCTGGACACATAATGCACCATTTCTTAATGCTCCTATACCTTTGATGGTGCCGCCTGATGGATGAGACCGAAAAGAGAACGTTTTTGATGTCACATCAAATTGGAGTAGCCGCCCATCCGCATTCATCACCAATTTGTTTCCGATCAACCATAAATTATCAGACGGCTGGAAAAAATGTTCCAGCGTTTCTGGGTACGGGTAGGTTTCAACTGTTTGGCCATTGAACGAGTGCAATCCTCCATTACTTGCGATCCAGACATTGCCATCATTGTCGTCCGTCATAGCATGCACTCGGCCGGTGATGCCTTTTAGTGCTCCAGGCGTTTGCCACGGAAGGCGTGTGCGTCGATATAAACCATCCGCTGTCGCAACCCAAAATGCGCCGGTTGGGTCGGGAGCTGCGTCAAAGAACTGACTGACGGATATTTCTTCGTCCTCGACGAATTTATCACTTCCCTCGTCACGCCGGAGAAGGGCGTTGGAAGTCATCGCCCACAGAATTTTGTCGGAGTCACGCCATGCAAGGCGGACTTTTTCACGCACACGGTGCACGGTCCAGTTAGCTCCATCGAAACATACTATAACGCGATTTCGTTCCGGGCCTGACTCTGCTATGGCGGTGATTGTTCCTTCGCCGTCTTCGAATGGGTGTTGAATGTTAGCAATATCGAGTTCTTTCGGGGCGACAAATTCTTTAAGAACGATATCGGCGCTTATATTTCGCAAAGGTCCTGCCACGTGCGCCAACCCCTTGCCACCACCAACCCAGACACCTCCATCATGCGCGGTGCAAAAGTCAAAAAAACGGCCCAATGAAGTCGCAGAGCTGCTCTTCAGCAGCGATGTTGTTGGGACGCCCTCGTTACTGAATGCCAGCAAACGGTCAGGTAACGAAATCAGGACATTGCCTTGTTTGAACGGTAATAACGAAATCTGGCGGAGCTGGAGCACGGGGTTTGTCGATGTTATTGCGGCAATGGCGGGAATTGGATACTGCACCCATTTATCATCTCGAAACTCCTGTATGCCGTCGGGTGCAACAGCCCAAATTTGGCCGCCGGGGGTTTCGTAAATGCGAGTGGGGCCAAGACCGGCTGCTGGTATTCTGTTGAATTGGTAACCATCAAACGTCGTGGCAAGACCGTTTTGAAGATGCGTTACCCAGACGTTAGTTCGAGGGCTGACTGTTACGGTCGTGCAGATAGCGTCAGCTAAACCGTCAGATACCTTGAACATTCGCCAATGCGAACCAACCTGCGCGGTAACGGAGGTCGTGAACATCGTCGCGAAAAAAAACACGATCGAAGGGAAAACGTCGTTCCATAAGTGTCTTTTCGTGTTCACTTTCAACGTCAGATAATACTGCCTGATGGCCGATGCTAACATTCCATAAATGCAAGAGAAGGCACAACGCACGGTGTGCACGCAAAAACACACCAAACTATGCACTCAGGTGCGCCGTAGCAGCGGTATTGCGATAATGCCGCGGTGAAACGCCCATGACCCGGCGAAATTGGCGTGCAAAATAATTGCTATCGGAGAAACCCACGCGGAACGCGATTTCCGTTATCGGCTCATTTGTGCGTCGTAGCATTGATGCGGCGCGCTGAATGCGCAACTCGATGAGATGGGCAATGGGTGTGGTGCCGATCGCTGCGCGAAAAACGCGCAGAAAACTGCGCTTGGACATTTGTGCTATTTTTGCCAGCTCATCCAAATTCAACTGTTCATTGTGATTCGATTCCAAATGGCTGATTGCTCTGCCAACGCGTAACAGTGCCTGCGAATCGGGATGTGAACATTGGCCATAGCAGCGAGAAAGAAAGCCGACAGCTTGCATGAAAATGGCAGTCGCGATAACCCCGAAACCAGCATTTCGAGCCTTCAATTCGCACTCAAGCTGGTCCGCATATCCTGTGACAACGGCCAAATCTTTGGATGAGAGCCGAAGCCGGCTCTTGAATTGATGGCGCTTTCGCCACGCCGGCTCGAGCGTGAATAGTGCGTGGAACCCTGGCAATGCTCCGAGGTCGGCCCAATCCATCCGAAGTTTACGGGGATCATAAAGTACATTGATCAACTGGAGCTTTTGCATTTCCCGATAATCATGTGTACGTGGCCCGCTAATGACGAAAACATCGCCCGTCGAGATTGTCCAGGATTCGTCTCCCACAACGTGAAGTCCTTGCCCACCGGTGACGATCACGATTTCTGAGAATTCGTGTCGATGCGGACCAAACGGTTCCTGAGGCTCTCGTCGTTCCACCGCGAGTGGGAATCCATCGGGATGGAACCATTCGGACTTCTTCAGAACGCGAATCATGGCTTGGCAATTTTGTGCGAATTGTCGGCACGATTGTCAAGGAGGCGACTGTCAAAGAGCAGTAAAACAATGTGCGATCCTGTTCATCTAACATATGAAGAAAATCGAACAACGCTACAGGCTGGCAACAGAGCTGTATGCCGAAATCGGTGTCGATGTGAATGCGGCGTTACGGCTCATCGCCACTATCCCGATTTCTCTTCATTGCTGGCAGGGTGACGATGTCGGCGGTTTTGAAAACTTCGGCGTTGAGCTTGGTGGAGGTCTTGCGGTTACTGGCAGTCAACCCGGTAAAGCGCGGACGCCACACGAGCTTCGGTCAGATTTGGACCAGGCCTTGAAGCTTATTCCGGGAAATCATCGACTGAACCTTCATGCGTTTTACGGCGAATTTGGCGGCAAAACGGTCGATCGCGATGAGGTTGGTCCAGAACATTTCAAGAATTGGATGGCTTGGGCAAAAGACAAGGGCATTGGAATGGACTTCAACCCAACTTTTTTTGCTCACCCAAGGGCCGCCGATGGTTTCACTCTTTCGCATCGTGACAAAGCGACTCGGAAGTTCTGGATTGAACATGGAAAAAGGTGCCGAGAAATCGGGGCAGCGTTTGGCAAGGCACTTGGCAAAAGATGCGTGACGAACGTCTGGATTCCCGATGGCTACAAAGATATCCCGATTGATCGAAAGGGACCTCGCGAACGGCTTCAGGACTCGCTAGACGAAATCTTC
This sequence comes from uncultured bacterium, assembly GCA_966112985.1. GTDB lineage: Bacteria > Verrucomicrobiota > Verrucomicrobiia > Limisphaerales > JACDHS01 > CBHWET01. Next base: position 4,994 of record CBHWET010000073.1, read on the forward strand.
GCGAAAGAGATCTCGCCGAAGCTCAACCTCGATGCGGTGGAAGGCAAGCTCTTCGGGATAGGTTCTGAAAGCTATGTCGTCGGCTCGCACGAATTCTATTTTGGATATGCCGTGAAGAACAAAAAGCTGATCTGCCTTGACGCGGGACATTACCATCCGACGGAGACAATCACCGATAAAGTTTCATCTGTGCTCGCGCATCTCGAGAGACTCTTACTGCACGTCAGTCGCGGTGTTCGGTGGGATAGTGATCACGTAGTCATTCTCAATGACGAGTTGCAGGCCATCGCCCAGGAGCTTGTCCGTGGCAACTATCTCGACCGCGTTCATATCGGTCTCGATTTTTTTGACGCAAGCATCAATCGCGTCGCAGCATGGGTTATCGGCACACGTTGCATGATCAAGGCCTTGCTGTTGGCCCTTCTCGAACCGATAGACAGGTTGCGAGCATGCGAAGAGATCGGCGACTTCACGGCACGATTGGCACTGCTCGAAGAAACCAAAACATTGCCTTTTGGTGCAGTGTGGGATTACTACTGCTTAAAGATGGGCGTGCCAGTGGGGGAAACATGGCTCAAAGACATCGCCCAATACCAGCGCGAGGTTCTTTCAAAAAGGCAATAACCGAAAATGGGCAAGTCACTCCTACAGCTTGGCGAAATCAAGAAATCGTTTCTCGCGGTTCGCGCGTTGAAGGGTGTTTCGTTCGATTTGCAGGCGGGCGAGGTGCATGCGCTGCTTGGTGAAAACGGCGCCGGTAAATCCACGTTAATCAAAGTCATCACTGGTGCGCACCAACCGGATTCTGGTTCGGTTCACATCGATGGTGAACGGATACATAAACTCACGCCGGCTTCAGCACACAAACTGGGGATTGCCGCAATTTATCAACAACCAGCTTTGTTTCCCGATCTATCAGTGGCGGAAAATATTGGTTTGTCGTTGGAACCGCCAAAGACGTTTCGCCTGTTGTCGTGGCGTTCGCGACACGACCAGGCGCGGGATCTTCTCAAACGAATCGGCGCTAATATCGATCCAAATGCCGAAGTGCGGAGTCTTTCCATGCCGGAACAGCAGTTGGTGGAAATTGCCAAAGCTGTTGGATCTGGGGCACGCATCCTCATCATGGATGAGCCAACAGCATCCCTCACGCTGAAGGAGGTCCAACTTTTATTGGGGGTGATTCGCGATTTGCGCGCGAACGGTGTGGGAATTATCTATATCTCCCACAGGTTAGAAGAAATTTTCCAGGTTGCTGACCGTGTCACAGTTTTGCGCGACGGAGAAAGCGTAGGCACAAGTCACGTTTCGGATATCAATGAGTCGAGCTTGATTAAGCTCATGGTGGGACGGGAGGTCGAAACCATATATCCGTCTGCCGAAGGCAAGCCCGCAGGTGTCGTACTCTCGCTGAAGAATATCGGTTGCGCTCTCTCCGGCGTCAACGACATCACGTTCGATGTCCATGCGGGCGAAATATTTGGTCTGGCAGGGCTTGTCGGCGCTGGCCGCACCGAACTAGCTCGGATTCTCTTCGGTCTTACTCCGTCGGACACCGGAGAAATTTCGCTGAATGGTCAGGTTGTCGATATTCGGAGTCCGTCCAGCGCGGTGGAGCATGGCATTGCCTATGTTCCAGAAGACCGGCGTCGCCACGGTGTTATTCTCGAGATGCCGATTGCTGCGAATATTACTATGGCGATTCACAGCCGTGTTTTCCCTTTGGGCTGGCTCCGTTTCGGCAAGGAACGCGATATGGCTTTGGACTACATTCGGGATCTGCAAATAAAGACGTCAGGACCGGATGCGCCGGCTGGGGCGCTTTCTGGAGGAAATCAGCAGAAAGTCGCACTCTCGCGATGGCTGGCGACAAAACCGAAACTTCTCATTCTCGACGAACCAACGCAGGGAGTGGATGTCGGTGCAAAATCCGAAATCCACAAAATTATTCGGCGACTTGCCGCGGATGGTCTCGCAGTAATTATGATTTCGTCCGATCTGCCCGAAATTCTAGGCATGAGCGATCGCATCGGTGTCATGCGTGGGGGACGGCTGGCAGCGGTTCTTGATGGTCAAGAAGCCGATGCGCAGAGCGTGATGGCGGCGGCGCTTGGTGCCGAAAGGAATGCTGCGTGAAAAAGTACTTTCGCGAGATTTCGGTCGCATCTGCGTTGATCATCCTTCTTGCGGCGCTCGCCGTGTTCGCACCGAAGTTTTACGAACCGCAGCCATTGCTTTCCCGGTTGACTGCGGCTGCTCCGAAACTGGTTTTGGCGTGCGGCATCTCTCTTATCATTATTTGCCGACAAATCGATATTTCGATTGGCTCTTTATTTGCCGTCTGCAGCACGTGTGGCGGCCTGGCAATTGCGGCTGGGTTGCCTTTGCCTCTCGCCATTCTCCTTTCCATCAGTGTCGGCGCGTTAGGGGGGGCACTGAATGGCATTCTTGTTGCCGGCCTTCGACTGCCCAGCATCGTGGTGACGCTCGCTACTATGGTTACATTGCGCGAGTCGCTCAGGCTCAAACAGCAGGGAGTGTTCATCAATTTGCCGGAAAACGTGCAATGGTTCGGTCTGCAAATGACCCCTGGTCAGGTTGTAATTTGTGCGATGGCTTTGTCGTTAGTTATTGCCCTCGGTTTCATAATGAAGAACGTCTCGGCCGGACGCTTTGTTTACGCTGTAGGTTCTGATGCTGAGGCTGCCCGATTGTGCGGCATCAGACCGCAAGCAGTGACTTTCGGTGTTTTTGTATTGATGGGATTGCTCGCGGGCGCGGCCGCCATGATGAACCTAGTCCAATCGCCGCAAGTTGATCCGAATAGCGGCCGTGGCCTCGAACTCGAGGCAATCGCTGCGGCAGTTGTCGGAGGGGTGGCGATCACCGGAGGACGGGGCACGGTGTGGGGCGTCCTCGCGGGGTTATTGTTGTTAACCTCTATTGGTCCGGCTCTTACATATATTGGCGTAAAACCATATTGGGAAAAGGCCATTCAGGGCACGATCATTTTGCTCGCCGTCGTTGCCGACGGATTACGCACGCAAAAACAAAAGTAAATGTCAAAAAATCCAAGCAACTTAACCCGTCCGTCGTGGAGAGGCATTCTTTTGCGGCATGAGATTGTGTTGTTGTTACTCCTGACTGCTGAGATTTTTTATTTCTTGTCGGCCGGCAGACGCTTTGGGTCGATAGACAACGGCATCAATATTGTTCGGCATTCGGTTGAAATCGGTTTGCTGGCTTTAGTGATGACGCCAATCATTTTGACCGGTGGAATTGACCTTTCGGTAGGCTCGATGCTTGGGTTATGCGCCGTTCTGTTCGGAAAATTGTGGCGTGACGCACACCTTAGCCCGGCATTCGCAGGGGTAGTGACGATCGGTTTTGGAGGGTTCTGCGGTGGACTAAATGCCTGGTTGATTACGAAGCTGCGTTTGCCTCCCTTGATCGTGACGCTCGGTACATTTTCGCTATTCCGCGGACTTGCGGAAGCCATAACCAGAGGAGTCGATGCGTTTACGAATTTTCCGGAATCGTTTTTATTTCTAGGAACTGGCCGGATTGCTGGCATACCAACGCAAGGGTGGATCCTCATTTTAGTGGGTGTTGCAGTGTGGCTGTTAGTACATCAAACCACATTCGGACGTTCGTTTCGCGCCATTGGGTTTGCTCCCGATGGCGCGCGTTACGCGGGAATCCCTGTGCAGCGACGCATTGCTTTCGTTTATATTCTCACGGGCTTAATCGTTGGAATCGCGGCATTAACTTATACAGCGCGATTTGGGACAGCAAAAGCTGACGCCGGAACCGGTTATGAATTGTTTGCGATCACCGCGGTCGTGCTAGGCGGCACAAGTATTTTTGGGGGTATCGGTTCGGTCCATGGCACGTTGTTGGGGGTCGCGGCAATTGCGGTGCTTAACAATGGATTGACACGTGTCCCAGCATTGATGAACAACGCGAGTGAACTTTCTGGCGTGCTGACAGGGGCGCTGCTCTTGCTGGCTCTTGCTGGCGGTGCGATGCCGAAATACTTTGCAGCGTGGCGTAGTCGGCGCACCATGCCACAAACGTCACCGTAAAAGCGATGAAAGCCTCCTTGTCGTAAATGTAAAATTTCCCTACAAACACCCGAATCACTATGCGCAAAATTATTTCGTTATTCACCGTCGTCGCCTGTATAGCCCTGATTGGTTGTAACAAATCCGAGCAGCCGGCGAGCTCTTCAGATTCGACGGGATCAAAGACGTCCGATGCCGGTAAGAAGTTCAGTATTGCGCTGATGCCGAAAAGCAAAGGAAATGCGTACTTCGTTTCGTGCAAGGAAGGTGCGGACGAAGCGGCGAAGGAATTGGGGGTCGAGTTGATCTTTGACGGACCTACCACGCCCGATCCTGCGAAACAAAACGAGATCGTTGAAAACTGGATAACGCTTGGAGTCGACGCCATCGCCGTTGCATGCGAAAATAAAGAAGGGATTTCGACAGCTCTGCGGAAAGCGCAACAGAAGGGGATAAAAGTGATCACCTACGACTCGGATGCAGTACCGAATGCGCGCTCGTTTTTCGTCAACCAGGCGACTGCCGAGGGCATCGGCTTCGCGTTGATGGACGAAGCTGCTAAACAATGTGGAGATGAAGGAGAGTTCGCGATCATCACAGCAAGCCTCACTGCGGCGAACATGAACGAGTGGCAGAAGTATATTGAAAACCGCCGTTCTTCGTCGCACCCAAAGATGAAAATGGTGGCATTGCGTCCGTGCGACGATTTAAAAGACAAGGCCCAGGCCGAAGCAACCACTCTCCTGAGCGCCTATCCGAACTTAAAATTGATCATGGCTATTTGTTCGCCAGCGGTACCGGGGGCTGCAGAAGCAGTTAAACAGGCCGGAAAAGCTGGCCAGGTAAAAGTGATCGGACTGGGGTTGCCCAGCGAGAATCGGAGTTACGTCAAGGGCGGCGTTACGCAAGGCGTGATTCTTTGGAAGACAGTTGACCTGGGTTATTTGACGGTACAAGCCGCGACAGCTGTCGCAAAAGGCGAACTTAAAGCAGGTGATAAAACCTTCAAGGCCGGCCGTTTGGGTGCAATGGAAATTGATGGTGACAACATTTTATTGGGTAAGCCGTTTGTCTTCACGAAAGAGAATATCGACCAATTCAATTTTTAGGTGTTCCGTCCCGCCTTCAGGTTTTACTGATGCGGGCCTTTAACGGAACCACCGGGTGAAAGGGCTTTATGCGTATTGCTTACATCGTCATTGCTATTGGGACAATGGTGGGATCGTTAACCGCCGCTCTCAGACCGCTGGATCTTCGTTGCGAACATCTCGAAAATCCCATTGGCATCGATAGAACTGCCCCGCGGCTCAGTTGGGAGTTGCGATCGGACGGCCGTGCGGAGAAGCAGTCTGCTTATCAAATCTTTGTAGCCAGTAGCGAACAAAAGCTCAGGCACGACGATGCGGACCTTTGGAACAGCGGCAAAGTTGCATCTGACGAAACTCTCGAGATTGCGTATGCGGGCAAAGCGCTGGGCTCACGGCAACAATGCTTCTGGAAAGTGCGGGTGTGGAATGCGGATGGTAAAGTTTCCACCAGTCATCCGGCATCGTTTGAAATGGGCCTGTTGAAAGCACGTGAGTGGCAGGCCAAATGGATCGGCCGTACGAACGATACGAACTATCAGGCGGCTCCGTTTTTCCGCCGCAGTTTTTCGATCGAAAAGCCGGTCAAAAAAGCACGCCTCTACATCTGCGGGCTCGGCTATTACGAGCTTCACCTTAACGGCAACAAGGTCGGCGATCATCTGCTCGATCCCGCATACACCCGTTACGATAAGCGTGATCTGTACGTTACCTACGACGTCACCGATGATTTGAAGTGGGGACGCAACGCGGTGGGGGTAATTCTTGGGACCGGTTGGTATAATTGCCACACCCGCGCCGTGTGGAATTTTCATGAAGCACCGTGGCGTGCGGCTCCTAAGCTTTTACTGGCGCTCGAAATCACGCATACCGACGGGAGTAAAAAGAAGATTGTCACCGACGAGAACTGGCTCGTCTCAACCGGGCCGATAGTCTTCGACAGCATCTATGGCGGTGAAGTCTATGATGCTCGACACGAGCAACCTGGCTGGGACACTGGAAAATTTGACGATTCTAAGTGGGAGCGCGCGATCGTTGTGGAGGCGCCCAAGGGGAAGCTTTCTGCTCAGTCTACGGTGCCGATCAAAGCCTTCGAACGTTTGAAGCCCATCAAAATGACTGAGCCTAAACCTGGCGTTTTTGTCTTCGATATGGGCCAGAACTTCGCCGGCTTTTGTGAGATTAAAGCGCGCGGGCGGGCAGGCAGTAAAATCCAGCTGCGCTACGGGGAGCGACTGTTTGATGACGGCTCACTTGATACTCGCGACATCGAGCAGCACGTCAAAAAGCTGGATAAAAATCAAACTCACCAAACCGACGTCTACATTCTCAAAGGAAGCGGTACAGAGAAATGGCATTCCCGTTTTGATTATCACGGTTTTCAATTCGTCGAGGTAACTGGCTTTCCCGGCAAACCAAACCTGAAAAGCCTCACCGGAATTTTCGTTCATTCCGCCGTGCCTGAGGTCGGCGCTTTTAATTGTTCGAATGATTTGTTCAACAAGATCACTCGGAACGCGCGGTGGTCCTATCTCAGCAACCTACAAGGCATCCCGACCGATTGCCCGCACCGTGAGAAAAACGGATGGACTGGCGACGCTCATTTGGCGGCTGAACAAGGCCTGTTCACATTTGACGCAAGCACGGTCTATGAAAAATGGATCAATGACCTTGGAGACGAACAACAACCCAACGGCATGTTGCCGGGAATTGTCCCAACGAGCGGTTGGGGCTACTCATGGGGCAATGGACCCGCATGGGACAGCGCTTTCCTGCTGATTCCTTCGTATTTGCACCAGTATTACGGCGACGCACAGGTTCTTCGTGATCACGTGAGCGGATTCAAACGTTACGTTGACTACCTGACCAGCAAAGCGAAAAAGAACATCGTCGATATAGGCCTGAATGACTGGGCTCCATTCAAGACGAAGACGCCTGCCGACATCACGTCGACCGCTTACTATTACCGCGATGCGCAAATTACGGCGCTCGCAGCTGAGTTGTCGGGAAACGATGCCGACGCAAAAAAATATCGGGAGCTGGCCGACAACATCCGGTGTTCTTTCAATAAAAAGTTTTACAACGCCAGCACTGGCATCTACGGAAACGGTAGTCAGACAGCTTTGAGTTGCGCTTTATATCAAGGACTCGTCGACAAACAAAATACGCCGCGTGTCGTTCAAAATCTCGTTAGCGCTGTGGCAACGAATAATTGGCATATCGATACCGGCATTCTTGGCTCCAAGTATCTGTTGAATGCATTAATTGAGAATGATCGGGCTGATGTTGTTTACCGTATTGCTTCGCAAAGAGATCTCCCGAGCTGGGGATACTGGATCGAGCAAGGTGCAACAACTCTTTGGGAACAGTGGAACGGCGCTGAGTCGCGAAACCACATTATGTATGGCGATGTTGTCGCCTGCTTCTACAAGGCATTCGCCGGAATTGTTCCCGATCCGAATTCACCAGGTTTCAAACATTTCACGGTCAAACCAAATGTCGTCGGGGATTTGACCTACGCGAAAGCTGAATACGATTCAGTTCGGGGGAAAATTGTGAGCGACTGGAGTGTCGTTAACGACCAGTTCCGGCTACACGTAATCGTTCCAGCGAATACGACCGCGACGATCTCTTTACCGATTCGCAATCCAACCGAAATCCGCGAGAGCGGTAACTCCTTAAACGAAGCGAAAGGCGTCACGTTGGTCGGCGTCAGCCGTGATCGCACCGTTTGTGAAGTGGGTTCTGGCAGCTACAAATTCACTGGTCCCCTCGCCAAATAGTATCTACTCACCTATGAAAAAACTGTTGTTCGTGCTTTGGTGCACCAGCGCCGCCTTCGTGCATGCTTCAATGCAGGTCACCGACCTGCGATGCGAGTATTTGCGAAATCCACTCGGAATTGATGTAACAAAGCCCCGCCTCAGCTGGATCCTTTTGTCAAAGGAGCGTGGTGATCAACAGACGGCTTACGAAATCCAGGTTGCGACGAACGAGAAAATCTTGACCACCGACAAAGGGGATCTCTGGAACTCTGGGAAAGTTCACTCCGACCAGTCCGTTCACGTGGCCTATGCGGGCGGCCCCCTTCAATCGCACCAGGAATGTTATTGGAAGGTGCGCGTCTGGGATGCGCAAGGGAATCGCTCGGGCTGGAGTAAACCCGCGAAATGGACGGTCGGTCTATTGAACGCCACCGATTGGCATGGACAGTGGATCGGTAAAGATGAAGAGGAAAAGAAAACAAAGATCGAGGGCACTTCATGGATCTGGTACCCCGAACCGAATGTAAATCCTGCGGAGAAGGCCCCCGTCGGCCGTCGATATTTTCGTAAAACGTTCGAACTTCCTGCTAACGCTAAAATAACTTCGGCGGAATGGTTGGTCACCGGTGATAACAGTTTCAACGCATTCGTAAACGGCGCAGAAATTGGAATTGGGCATAACTTTAAATCCGTTTCGAGCTTCGATATCGTGGACCGTCTGCATGCGGGGAAGAACGTCATTGCCATTTCAGTAAACAACACGGGCGACGCTCCCAATCCCGGTGGGGCTCTCGGATTACTTAAGGTTCAATTCGCAAGCGGTTCCCCGCTGACCATCGCAACAGACGATCAATGGAAGACGGCGAAAAAATCGATGGTCGGATGGGAAAAGGCGGAGTTCGATGATGCAAATTGGAAACAGGCGAAAGAACTCGGCCCGGTTGGCATGGGGCCGTGGGGCGAAATCGGAGCGCCAGAAGACCGGCGACTCACTGCGCGTTACCTGCGCAAAGAATTTGAAGCAAAGAAAAGCATCCGACGGGCGACAGTTTATATGTGCGGTCTCGGTCTTTCGGAACTCTATGTGAATGGAGAAAAAGCCGGTAATGCGGTGCTTTCTCCGGCGGTGAGCGAGTACGATAAACGTGTCTTCTATGTTACACACGATGTCACGGATAAGATCAAACGCGGCGACAACGCGATTGGAGTGATTCTCGGCAACGGCCGCTATTTTGCGCCTCGTTTAAGCGTTCCGACGACGACACGCACTTACGGCTTCCCCAAGCTGCTGCTACAACTGCGACTCGATTATGACGATGGTTCGTATGACGAAATCGTCAGCGACAAATCCTGGAAAATTTCCACAAAGGGGCCGGTGGGTGCGAACAACGAGTACGATGGTGAAGAGTATGACGCGCGACTCGAACTCAAAGACTGGAACCACTCGGGCTTCAAAAATTCTGAATGGGGACCTGCTCAAATTGTCAGCGCCCCGGGCGGAAAATTGTCGGCGCAAATGATCGAGCCGATTCGGGTTACGGAGACTCTGAAACCGGTTTCGATGAAAGAAATCAAACCGGGAGTCTGGATTTATGACATGGGCCAAAACATCGTCGGGTGGTGCCGCTTGAAAGTCTCCGGGCCGACTGGTGTCAAAGTTTCCTTGCGGCATGCGGAACAGGTCAAAGCCGACGGCAGCTTGTACGTCGATAATCTTCGTTCCGCGAAAGTCACTGATGCTTACATCTTATCGGGCAAAGGAAGCGAAGTTTACGAACCACGTTTCACGTATCACGGGTTCCGATTTGTTGAACTCACCGGTTATCCCGGAAAACCTTCGTTGTCTTCGATCGAAGGCCGCTGCGTTCACGATGACTTGGAAAGCGCCGGTGAGTTCGCTTGCTCAAACCCGTTACTGAATCAAATCACGAAAAATGTGAAGTGGGGCTTGCGCGACAATTATCGCAGCATGCCCACGGATTGCCCGCAACGCGACGAACGACAAGGCTGGCTCGGAGATCGCGCTTTCGAATCGAAGGGTGAAACGTACATCTTCAACACCGGCATGCTTTACGCAAAGTGGTTGCAGGACATGGGGGACGGCCAAAAAGAAAGTGGCAGCATATCCGATGTTTGTCCGACGTATTGGCCGCTTTACAACGACAACGTGACCTGGCCGAGCGCGACCATCGTTATGCCTGCGATGTTGCACGAACAGTTTGGCGATGCTGGGGTAATCGCAGCGCATTATCCATCGATGAAGAAATGGATGGATTACATGACGAAGTTCATTGGACCAAATGACATCATCACCAAGGACAGTTATGGCGATTGGTGCGTCCCCCCTGAGGAACAGTCTTTGATTCATTCGAAAGATCCGAAACGTCAGACGAGCAAGCCGCTGCTGGCGACGGCATATTTTTACTACGATTGCAGATTGATGAGCCGTTACGCCCAATTACTGGGAAACACGAATGACGCAAGCAGATACAACGCACTTGCGGATCGTTTGAAGGTCGCGTTCAACAAAGAGTTCTATAAAGCCGATCTCGGCCAATACGACAACGGGACACAAACATCCTGCGTGCTGCCTCTCGCTTTCGGACTGGTTCTGGAAGACCAACGCCAACGCGTATTCGACCACCTGGTAAAAACCTTCGAGGCAACAGATGGACATATCGCGACAGGACTTGTAGGTGGACAATGGTTGAACCGGGTGCTGTCTGATAATGGTCGCGCCGATATCTGCTATGGCATGGCGACGAAGACCGATTATCCGAGTTGGGGCTACATGCTGAAGAAAGGAGCGACAACAATTTGGGAATTGTGGAATGGCGACACTGCGGATCCGGCGATGAATTCCGGCAATCACCTCATGCTCGTCGGTGATCT
>CBHWET010000074.1:0-15700 GCA_966112985.1 uncultured bacterium
TTTCCGCTCTTTTCTGCGTTTTGCCACGAAATGGAGGCGCAGACATGAGGGTCCGCCTATTTATCGGTACGATTTGCTTGCTTCTCACTTCTGCGGCGTTTGCGGTCTCGCCGAGCACTCTCCTTTTCAAAGGCGAAGGCAAAACGCAAAGCGGCGTCCACGGTCGAGGGAACGTTTATGCTCCGGACGTTCAGTTTTACGAAGGTAAATATTGGATGTGGTTCGGTGGCCAGGGTCGCGACGGTCACGATCGCATTCACCTGGCCCAATCGACGGACGGCCGAACCTGGAAGCAGCTCGGAGTCGTGCTCGATAGCGGTTCGGCCAATCATGTGAACGATCCTTCGCTCGTCCGTGTCGGCGACCAGTGGTTCATGTATTACACGGTCGCAACTGTCGACATCGTCGACGAAATCGCCCTCGCGACGTCGAAGGACGGTTTTCAATGGGAGAAAAAAGGCGTTGTCTTGTCCGCAGCCAAGGCGCCTGCGTTTGATTCGCTACTCGTTGGACGCCCAAGCGTGTTGCGCCAGAACGGTAAATTCCGGACGTGGTACGATGGTCGTGAAAACCTTAACGCGTCTGCGCCGGCGTCAAATGCTCCAAAGGTTCAACACTCCCGTGCATTCGTTGGTTACGCGGAGTCAGATGACGGACTAAATTGGACACGTAAGATTTCGAAACCGGATTTCGAAGCAACTGCTCTTCACGTTTCTGAACGCAACGGACATCTTCTGGCTGTGTACGAGTCGCACGCTGGAACTCGATATGCGACGAGCAACGATGGCATTTCATGGCACGACCACGGCATGTTGTTCGCCAAAAGCTCCGACTTCGATAAATTCGGCCAGGTCACCCCATTTCTTTTTTCTGATCCAGTCACAAGAGCCGTGACCTTGTATTTCGGTGGAGCGTCTGAAGCCGGATGGGACGCAAACGTCATGGCGATGGTCCGCCTGAATCCGGCAGAAACCTTCGAGAAGAAGGAGCAACCTTGACGGCGAATGGCAGCATCGCAAAACGGTTTGGATTAATTTCATGAGCACAAGCGTTACAACGACAAACGCCCCGCCGATTCAAAAGGAAACGACGGTCGGCAACTATTTCGTTTCGAATTATCCGCCGTTCTCCTTTTGGAAACCGGAATTCGCGCCACAAATTTTCGAAGCGCTGGAAAAGCCGCCGCGGCCGAATACGCCTCTTGGTGTTTATCTGCATATCCCCTTTTGCCGAAAGCGCTGTCACTTTTGTTATTTCAAAGTTTATACAGATAAGGATTCCTCCGAAATCCGGGCCTACATCGATGCGGCGTTGAAGGAGCTTTCGATCTACGCCAAAAAGCCGGTGATTGGCGCACGACCCGCGAACTTCGTTTACTTCGGTGGCGGCACGCCTTCGTATTTATCCGTGGATCAACTGAAACACCTGACTGACGGAATGAAACAATTGATTCCGTGGGATGGAGTTGAAGAAGTCACTTTCGAGTGCGAACCAGGCACGCTTACAGATCATAAGTTAAAAGCGATTCGCGACATGGGCGTGACGCGTCTCAGTCTGGGCATCGAAAATTTTTCCGATCACATCCTCGAAATCAACGGCCGGGCGCACCGGTCGAAGGAAGTTTATCGCGCTTACGGTTATGCACGTGAACTCGGTTTTCCTCAGGTTAACATCGATCTTATCGCCGGCATGGTGGAAGAAACGGATGCGAACTGGGTGGACTGCGTGAAGAAGACCATCGAACTCGCCCCAGACAGTGTGACAATTTACCAGATGGAAGTGCCGTACAACACGGCGATCTACCAGCAGATGAAAGCTGAAGGGAAGCTCGTCGCGCCAGTGGCGGATTGGGACGTGAAACGTGAATGGGTTAAATACGCATTCAGTGAATTGGAAAAACACGGGTATTCAATCGCAAGCGCCTACACGGCGGTGAAGAACAAAGAAAAAGCAAAGTTCGTTTACCGGGATAAACTCTGGGCTGGCGCTGATCTGCTTTCACTGGGCGTTGCGAGTTTTGGTCACTTCAGCGGCACCCATTACCAGAACCATCACGACTTCGAACATTACGTGCAAAAGGTCAACGCGGGTGAATTACCGATCTATCGGGCGCTCACGCCCACCGGGGAAGAGAAATTTATCCGTGAGTTCATCCTGCAGCTGAAACTGGGGCGAAATCGTTTCGATTATTTTCAAAACAAATTCGGCGTCGATCCACGTCAACGGTTCGCTCAGCCGCTACAAACAATCCAGGATTGGGGCTTTGGAAAAATCGACGCTGAAGGAGTAAGTTTAAATCGGGAGGGCTTGTTGCAAGTAGACCGATTGCTGCACGAATTCTTTTTACCGCAACACAAGAACGCGCGTTATGCTTAATACCGTTAAACCAACATCAGGACCATTTGCTCCGCGGGCGACGTATGGTGAAAGCTACCCGCTGGACGCCTTTTATGAACAGCGTGGCGACGTTTTACCTGCCATCGGACGCGTCGATCCAGAAGAAATGCCTGAGCCCTACCGTTCCCTGCTCGTCCATAAGAACGACATGACTCCGACGCTGCGGAATTTTCACAAGGACTCGATTCATATCCGCGTTCTGCAACGCCATGTCTTTGAAAACGAATATTTCCGTGAAGTTGTCCTGACTTTAAATGGCAGCGACAAACCAGTGGAGTATGGCGCGATCAAGATCGTTTTGGATCTTTTCCCGAATCTCGCACAAAAGGAAATTCTTCAGGAGAAGCGGCCGCTCGGACATATCTTGCATGAACACCGGATTGCTCATTCGAGCCGGCCACAATCCTTCCTTACCATTACCTCCGACGATTTCATTAATCGCGCGTTGAAGCTGAATGGAAAACAATCTTTGTACGGTCGACGCAATACGCTTGTAGATCCATGGGATCGTCCACTGGCGGAGATTGTTGAGATTCTTCCCCCATAATCATGGTGCGCTGAGACAAGACGCATTCCTGATTCAACTCAATGTCCAACGAAAACAAATTTGACGCGATCGTGATCGGCGGAGGTCCCGCTGGTGCATCAGCCGCCACGATCCTGGCTGAGAACGACCATCGCGTCCTCGTGCTCGAGCGAGAAAAATTTCCGCGCTATCACATCGGCGAATCGCTTTTGCCATTCACCTATCAACCGCTCCAGCGGCTCGGATTGGTTGAACGAATGAAGCAATCGCAATTCGTGAAGAAGTACAGCGTTCAATTCGTTTCACCCTCTGGCAAGGCGTCGCAGCCCTTCTATTTTTTTAATCGCTACGACCGCGAAACTATCGCCCAAACGTGGCAGGTATTGCGGTCGGAATTCGATGAGATGGTTTTAAACAACGCGCGCCAACGCGGTGCGATCGTTCGCGAAGAGATGGAGGTCACTGAACTGATTCGTAGCAGTCGAGGTAAGGAGGCTGATTCGTCCACCTCGAATAAAGTCATTGGTGTACGCGCTCGAAACACGTCAGGACAGATTGAGGAATTCTTCGCACCCATCACACTCGACTGCACGGGCAAAGATTCTTTCGCCGCAGTTCGCAGTGGTTGGCGAATTCCAGACCCGTTTCTGAAAAAGGTGGCCGTCTGGACGTATTACAAAGGCGCCAAACGCGACAAGGACATTGACGAAGGCGCAACAACAGTTGCTTTCGTTCCGGAAAAAGGTTGGTTCTGGTACATCCCGCAGCACAACGACATGGTCAGTGTCGGCGTCGTTGCAGAAGGTAAATATCTGACACGCGGCGGTGTGAAAGATCTTGGCCAAATTTTCGCGCGTGAAGTGGAACAGAATCTTTGGATCAAAGATTATCTCTCCACGGGACAACAGGTCGGACCGTATTACGTGACCAATGAGTTTTCTTTTCACTCCAAACACTGCGCGAGCCCCGGACTTTTGCTCGTAGGTGATGCACTGTGTTTTCTAGACCCCGTGTTTTCCTCCGGCCTCATGCTCGCAATGAAAACCGGAGTAATGGCTGGCGAGGCCGTTTCCGAAGCCATCAAAGCAAACGACTTTTCTCCTGCCCGTTTCTCAGAATACGGACGCACGGTGCGCGAGGGCGTCGAGAACATGCGCAAACTCGTCTACGCATTCTACGATCCAAACTTCTCGTTCAAAAAGGTTATCGATAAGTATCCGGATCTCGCGGGGGACATCACCGATTGTTTATCCGGTGATGTGAATAAGGATTTCTCGAGGTTGTGGAATGCGATTCGTGAATTCTGCCCGATTCCGGATGAGTTACCCTATGGCGAACCGCTCTGTGAAAATGCTAAGTAATTGATGATGCATATTGTGCAGATAACGCCGGGTGCCGGTAAGATGTACTGCGGGAATTGCTTTCGCGATAATGCGCTGGTCGGTGCGCTCAGGAAATTAGGCGATGCTGTTACCATGGTTCCTCTGTATCTGCCGATGACCCTGGACGAGCGATCGGAGCATCGCGAAACACCCATTTTCTTTAGCGGGATCAATGTTTATCTCGGACAAAAGTCAGAACTCTTCCGCAAGGCGCCCCGCTGGTTGCACAATGTTCTCGCTTCACCAAAACTTTTGGAGATGGCGGCAGCCAAAGCCGGAAAAACAAGAGCAGATGAACTTGGCGATATCACGATTTCGATGTTGCGCGGTGAAGAGGGAAATCAAGCCAGAGAACTCGACGAGTTAATTGCGTGGCTAAAGATCAACGACCGTCTCGATGTCATCTCGCTTTCGAATGTTCTGCTCGTAGGGATGGCACGAAAACTTCGGAATGAATTGCGAGTGCCCGTAATTTGTTCTCTTCAAGGAGAAGATTCATTCCTCGACGGATTGTCTCCGGATTTTCGCGACCTCGCGTGGAAGGTCGCCGCTGAACGCGCCCTTGATGTCGACCTGTTTATCGCACCAAGCCGCTATTTCGCCGAGTTAATGGCACGTCGACTTAGCATTCCACAGACGAAGATCAAAGTCGTTCATAACGGAATCAATTTAGAAGGATACAAAAAGGAATATCGTCCGCCGCGAACGCCGACGTTGGGTTATTTCGCACGAATGTGCCCAGAGAAAGGCTTGCCGCTGCTTGTCGATACCTTCATTGAGCTGAAGAGGCGCGGTCAATCAACATTGAAATTGAAGATCGGCGGCAGCTGCGGACCTGCGGACGAAAAGTGCGTGGAGGAACAACGCGAAAAGCTGACCCGCGCAAACGTCATCGATGATGTAACGTTTCACCCGAATCTTAGCCGCGGGCAAAAGATCGAATTCTTCAGCTCGCTCACAGTGTTTTCGGTGCCGGCGCTTTATGGTGAGGCGTTTGGTTTGTATGCCATCGAAGCAATGGCAGCTGGCGTTCCAATGGTACAACCGAATCACGCCGCGTTTCCCGAATTGATCGAAGCGACGGGCGGAGGTCTTATGGCCAGCGCAAATCCATCAGCTCTCGCCGATTCCATCGAATCGTTGCTTTTGAATCCTGACCACGCCAAACGATTAGGCGAAACCGGTCAGCGCAAGGTGCATGAGAATTTCAATGCTCAGCGAATGGCAGAAAACTTCGCTGGCGCCTGCGCACATGCTGTAAAAGAATTTCCCATCGCCAACCGCAGATGACGCGCTAGATTTGCACCATGCCTTACGAATTTAAGATTGTGCGGCGGGTGGAATTCTCCGAGACCGACATGGCAGGCATCATGCATTTCTCGAACTTCTTCCGGTTCATGGAGACTGCCGAGCACGGGTTCTTTCGTTCCCTAGGTTATTCGATTGTCACTAAAAACATCGAAACTCCCGTTGGCTGGCCACGTGTGCATGCCCAATGCGATTTCAAACATCCATTGCATTTTGAAGACGAAGTCGAAGTTCATCTCCTCGTCGTGGAAAAGCGCTCTAAAGCGCTGACATATTTGTTCCGGTTGAAGAAGCTAAACGCGAATCCGCCGATCGAAGTCGCGCGTGGTAAAGTCACCGTCGTTTGCGTGAGTCATGTCGACGGCAAAATGGCCGCGTGCACCATCCCGAAAGAAATCTCCGATAAAATCGACGTCGCTCCCGACCAACTCCTGCACTGATCAACCGTACTTCCGCTTTAAGCGATCCGCATCGTAGGCGCGACGCTGTATCGAGGTCATCCCTGCAAAGTCAGGCGATCCATCGGAACGCTTCGGCCAATCTACAGAGCCGTTGTGTGAAGGATTTCCGTTTGATGACGTCGCAACAGGCTTCGCGGCCGGAGCGACCGGCGCAGATACGACCGCAGGTTCAGGTTTCTTTTCCACCATACGGGCAGCAGCGGTTGAAAGCGGATTGTTTTGCACCGGAACTGTCGAGCGATTTGAACCGCCATCGTAGCTCATCGCCTGGTCCGTGAGCTGGAGATCTTTTTCGAGCGAAAGCTTCGGCTTGATGCCTTTTGCCTGAAGCACGCCGTGATAGGCACGCACCGCTTCTTCGGGAGTGATCTTTCCGTCAGTAATCAAACGGAGCATTTCAATGAATGCCAACTGATGCTCCGCATTATTGATCTTGCGTCCGAAGAGTGCGACACGTGCACCGTATTTCTGCGCGTCATGAATCAGTTTGAAAGCGTCGTACGTGGTGCCAGCGCTTCCACCAAGAATACCAACAACAAGATTCGGATCGTACTGCGCCAATTCCTCCATCGCGCGGGGACCATGATAGACGATCTTCAGGAACACCGGGCGACCCGCCTCAGGAACACCAGCGAGGGTGCGCAAGATATTATCGTTAATGAACTCCCCAAGCTTCTCTGGCGGAATGCCGCTGTTTACGTTTGGATCAAAAATTTCGAGGAAGTGGCGGAAGTTCTTGCGTTCCGCTTCTTCGCGAAATTCTTTGTACCAAAGCAAGGCCTCACGATCCTGTTCGAGGTTGTTGACGAAAGTAATCGAATAGAGGCCGAGATTCGCTCCGGGAAAACTATTGCCGCTGCGGTCACATTCGATCTCACCGCATTGAATGTGGTCAATGCTCGCACTGCGAAACGGTTGCGATGGTTCGCGGGTGTAACAACCATGACGAACAGCCCAAACGTCGGTCGTGTCATTCGCACGCGCGGCTGGTGTCACGTGCGAGTTTTTGAAAAGACCTTCCTTGATCGAAAGCTGCTCGTTGACGTACGCCGACATCAACATGATATCCACAAGTCCCTGGTGAGTCACCTCACGGATGATGTCAAGAAACTCCGGCAGGTTGCGGTAGCCATATTCAGCCCGCGTCCAGACTTCTGGCGAAAAACGACCAGGTCGCTCCCCTCGAACGGACAAATACGATCGGGGACCAGGGGCGCGAACACCAAACGCCATATCAGCATCTTTCGCGTCGGCGATGATAAATGCACGCGAAGAGGGATTCGCTCTGATCTCAGCAAGTTTACTGTCGAGGGACTTCTGCACGGGAAATTCAGTTACCGGTTACTTGAGCTGCGACATGATTTGATCCGTGATGGCCTGAACGGTCGCTTCAGCTTCACGATCGAAGCCGATTGCTTTCTCTTCTTTCGCTGGAACCTGACACGTGACGCCGGGACGCCATTCGTTGTTGTCGCACAGTTCGCACTCTTTCAAACCGTGACGAGGATCCGGAATGCCGAGGCTCTGTTTGATCTTCAGCAGGTCTTGCAACTGCGGCGCGGTCATCGTTTTAACCGGAACACCGAGCTGTGACGCCACGAGAATCGTGCGGCAATACGCTTCCAAAATCTCCATTTTGAAATAAGCGTCTTCCACATTGTTATGGCTCCAGGAAACAACGCCATGGTTCGCCATCAAAATCGTGTTGTGTTTGTCGACGAGGTCCGCAACAAGCTTTCCCATCTCCGGGGTGCCGGGCGTGCGATATGGCGCGATGGCTACCGATGAAAACACTTCGTACTCTGGAATCATGCACGTTGGTGGCTCGATGCCCGCGACGGCAAAACCTGTGCTGTAAGGCGGATGGCAATGACACGTCGCGACAGCTTTGGGCTGGCGCTTCATGATTTGCAGGTGCATGAGAATTTCGCTTGTGCGCTTCTTCACACCGGCGAGTTGATTTCCTTCAAAATCCACGAGGCACATGTCCTCGGGCTTCATAAAGCCTTTGCTCACGAGCGTCGGCGTGCACAGCGCGATATCTTCACCAACACGAATCGCAATATTCCCGCCGTTACCGTCGACGTATTCGCGCTGCCACAAGCGACGACCGATGTCGCACAACTGCTCTTTCAGGTTCTGGCAATAGGGAGAGTTGAAGAATGCTTCGAGTTCGGATTTTGGACTCTTCGAATTAAGCTGCTTCGTCGGCGCCGCGCTCGCCCCATTTCCGTTTGAAGAAACTGGGACGATGTTTGCACGTCCATTGCGCATTTGGAGATCGCGCAGCAAATCTTTGGCTGACGGCGTCAGGATGGCGTCAGCGGGAATGGAATTCACACTGCCGCCTTTGCCTAACAACTCTTCAATGTCGCGAGCGGAGAAAACTGTTTTCATTTGCTAAAAGGAGAATAGAAAATTTCGTCGACGAGTGCGGCGTTTACCGCGTCGATTGGTGGTGACTTTTCGAATGGTTGAGCAGCTTCGCGGCCCTCGACGAATCCAATCGTCTGCCCCACTCCGCCGCCGAGACTGTCGTAAACAACCAGGCTGGGATCTTTGCTCATACCGGCTGGTGTTTCGGCACCACTTTGAAAATGTTCGCGGGTAAATGGAGAAACAATCAGCCAACGAGCGCCTTCCAATTCTGGAACAACGACGCTCAAGGTGACGCGACCAATGACAGTGCCGAGTCTCATATGATAGAACCTCCAAATTCCAACATCCAAGCTCCAGAGAAATTCCAATAACCAAACAGCCAGTTTGAAATTTGGATGTCCTCTGGAGCTTGGATGTTGATGCTTGGTGATTTCATACCGGCACCCCCGGTTCTTTTTCGTCGACAATACCAACGATCATCCAGCGGGCTGGGCTCTTGTCATCCCCGACCGCCTTGCGCGCGGCAGAACCGTCAGAAGAAATGACTACGCGCTGATGCATGCCTGCTCCATGCGCATCGATAGCCACTTGAGGAGTGCCTTCCGGATCGCCTGCGTTGTTGATTGGTTGGCAGATGACCAGCCGCCACCCCTCGAAGCTCGGATGCTTGCGAGTGGCGACTAGACTGCCTTCAACACGGGCGAGCAGCATAAATTAGAAAATGCGGAGCTTATCGACCATCACGCAACGACGAACGCGCGTGAATGTTTTCGGGTTACAGATGCCTTCACCGGTTGTCGTCGCAATGCTGAAATTCGAATACCCTTCACCACCCGCGCCGAGACCAGCGAGACATGAACCGTTCTTGATAAAGAGCGTCGTCTCAAGCGCCTTCGCCATTGCCGTCATGTGTTCGACGTCGTGTGAGTGAATAATCGCCGAGTGTTTGTAGCCATGTTCAGCCTTCTTCGCTGCAGCGATGCCTTCTTCAACGGACTTCACGCGAACAATTGGCAGGAACGGCATCATCTGCTCTTCCTCCACAAACAAATGGTGGGCGCTCGTTTCCGCGATTAACAACTGCGTGCCTCCCGGAATGTTTGCACCGGCAATCTGCGCCAGCACTTGAGGATCGCGACCGATAATATTGCGATTCACAACGGGAGCAGCGCATCCTGCGCCCTGCCCTTGCGGGAATGTGAAAGCCTCTTTGGCGAGGCGCTCAACCTGTCCATCATTCAACCGATAAGCGCCATTCTTTTCCATGGCCGCCATGAATTTGTCGAAGACATGATCGAGAACAAACACTTCCTTTTCACCGATGCACAAAAGATTGTTATCGTACGAGGCACCGAAAATCGTGCACTTCGCCGCGTTATTCAGGCAGCTCGTCCCATCCACGAACACCGGTGGATTTCCAGGTCCGGCACAAATCGCACGTTTACCGCTCGCCATCGCCGCCTTCACGACACCGGGACCGCCGGTGACGCACAGCAACTTCACGTTTTCGTTTTTCGAAATAGCAGCAAACGATTCGAGCGTCGGCGGCTCGACGATACAGGCGAGATTCTCGATTCCTAATTCGCGGCTGATCGCTTGATTGAAGATGCGGGCCGCCATCACTGCGCATTTATAAGCTCCCGGATGAGCATTGAAGACAACGGAGTTACCCGCTGAAACCATGCTAATGATATTGCACGCCATTGTCGGAATGGAATGCGTGCTCGGCGTAACGGCACCAATCACACCGAAGGGAGCGTATTCTTCCAACGTAATACCGTGGTCACCGCTGAGCCCCAACGGATTCAGAAATTCAACACTCGGGATACCACGTTGCGCTAAAAGCTTCTCAATCTTGTGATCGAGACGGCCGATCTTCGTTTCTTCCAATTCAATGCGACCCCATTCCTTCGCGTTTGCAGTGCAAAGATCCTTGATGATCTGCACAACTTTGACGCGGCCGGCGACACCTTTTTCGGAGAGCTGAAGGTAAGCTTCATGAGCAGCGGCACACGCTTCGTCAGCGTTTTGAAACACGCCGAACTTCCCGCGGCTGCTACCACTCACAGTCGCGTGGGATTTGCCATTACAACCACAGTCAGCTTTTGGTGTCGGAGCTGGCGCAGGTGCTGGCGATCCGTTTCGGGACGCAGAACCGGCACTGCTGCCGAGGCGGCCTAAAACTTCCTGCACGACATCGCGAATCAAAGTTTCGTTAACGGCGCTCATATCAAATCGGACAAATGGTTTCTAAAAACTCAGCTTTCAGACCGTGCGGTGAAGATCTGTTTCCCCATCACGTCAACGGTGTCGACGATGCCGATGATCACTGCATCAACCGGCGCGTCTTTCAATCCAGCGGCCAATCGCGCGCTGCTGCCCTGACAAAACATCACCAACTCACCGATGCCGGCGCCGACGCTGTCGACGGCGACGATCGTGTTCGCACCGGGACGAAACTTCGTGGGATCTTTGTCATCGACGAGTTGCGGGCGGAGCAACAGCAGCTTGCGGCCGCTCATGCTCGCTTCTTTCTTCGTCGCGACGATTGAACCTTCGACTCTGGCGAGGAACATGGTGAGTAGAATTAAGGAGTCAGAAGCCAGAAGTCAGAATGGCAACTCACCACTCCGGCTCCTCACTTCCCTTCTCCAATTATTTCGTTTTACGCGGCAAAACGGCTTCAACGTCGCCGTGCGGACGAGCGATGACGTGCACGCTGACGAGGTCGCCTTTGATCGCTTTGATCGCTTGCGCACCGGCGTCCGTAGCAGCTTTCACAGCCGCAACGTCGCCAACGACGACAGCCGTCACGAGCGCGTTGCCGACCTGGGTCATTTGACCGGCGAGTTCGACGTTCGCTGCTTTGAGCATGGCGTCGGTTCCTTCAACAAGGGCGACGAGACCACGCGTTTCGATCATTCCGATTGCTTGATGTGCCATAATTTTATTTCGAATTGAGATTAAAATTTCAGATTACGATTTCTGCAAAAAGCGTTTCACCTCGCGGGCGACGACCAACTCTTCATTGGTTGGAATCACCATTACCTTCACGCGGGAGTTCGGTGCGCTGATTACCGCTTCGACGTTCTTCGTCTTCACGTTCAACTCCGGATCCAACACAATTCCGAGTTGATCGAGGTTCGCGCACACCGCGGCACGAAATTCATGGCCGCGTTCACCAATGCCAGCTGTGAACACGAGCGCGTCAGCACCATTCAGATCAAAGAGATACGCACCGATCCAATGGCGCGTTTGATGAACTAGAACATCCAGGGCCAATTTGGCCCGTGCATTCCCCTGCGCTGCCTGCGCTTCGACATCGCGCATGTCGTTGTAGCCGCCGGACAATCCTTTCAGTCCTGACTCCTTGCACATGAGTTTTTCCGCTTCATCGAGCGAAAGTCCCATGGTGCGCATGATGAAAGGCAGCGCAAATGCATCGAGATCACCGACACGGTTATTGTGCGGCAGACCAGATTGCGGACTCATGCCGAGGCTATTCCCGATCGCGACACCGTTGAGGATGCCTGTGATCGAAGAACTGCCGCCGAGATGACACGAGATCACCCGGAAATCCGGCTTCTTCACCGCGGTCTTGCCACCGTCGACATAAAGATTGCGGGCGCGTTGAGCAACATCTTCGCGTCCGAGCAACTCCGCCGAGCGTTCGGCAATGAACTTGTGACTGGCACCATGAAATCCCCAGCGACGAACACCCGCTTCGTTCCACGTTTCCGGCACTGCGTAACGCATCGCAGCTTCCGGCGCGTATTGGTAAAAAGCGGTTTCAAAAAGACCTACCAACGGTGTCTTGGGCATTCGCTGAGCGAAGAGACGAACGCCACTGATGTAAGGCGGATTGTGCGCGGGCGCGATGCCATTGTAAGCCTCCATGGCTTTCACAACGCTTTCATCAAGACGCACGCAACCATTTACATTCTTTGCGATTACCGTTTTGAAACCAATCGCTGCCAGGTCTTTCTCGCTGTTGATGTGTCCTGCGTCGCGCAATTGCGCCAGGCATTCCTCGATCGCTTTCGGATAATCCGAAACACGTTCGAGTCCGCCTTTGTGCAACATCTGTTCCTGGCCGTTCGAGAAATCGAACAACCGCCACTTGAGTGACGTGGAACCGAGATTGGCGACTAAGATCTTCACAGGATGCGGGATGCTTGTTTCCTGATGCTGGATGAATTCAGATTCTGGCTTCTAGCATCCAGAATCGAGTAACCAGCATCTTGTTGTTACTGCACCAACCACTTGCCCAAACCAGCCAGGCCTTCGTGCGGACGTGGAATCACTTGCACGCTGACGACTTGTCCGACTTGCGACGCAGCCGAAGCGCCGGCATCAGTAGCCGCTTTAACACTCGCGACGTCGCCGCGGAAAAACGCAGTGACATAACCACTGCCGATTTTTTCCCAACCGGTGAACGTGACGTTAGCAGCTTTGAGCGCAGCATCTGTCGCTTCGAAAACAGCGCACAGACCTTTGCATTCGATCATTCCAATTGCTTGTTGAGCCATAAAATTTTTATCGAGGGTTAAACGTTATTATTTCTTTGGAGCTGCAGGAGCGCCGTTTTCGCCGAGGAACACTTTCGCGAGGTCTTCGTGCGGACGCGCGATGACATGCGAGCCGACGAGTTCGCCGACTTTGCTCGCGGCTTTGCTGCCGGCGTCGACAGCAGCTTTTACGCTGGCAACGTCGCCGCGGCAGATGACGGTGATAAGTCCGCCGCCGATGGCGATCGTTTTTGCGATGGTGACGTTTGCGGCTTTAGCCATGGCATCGGTTGCTTCGATGCTTCCGGTGTAGCCCTTGGTTTCAATCATTCCGATTGCTTCGCTCATAGTTTTTGATCAGTGATTTTGTTACTTACGAAATTATTTAACGAGTTCGCACGGCGTGTCTGGTTGCAGATTGCACGCGTTGCCTTCGTCGGTGTCGATGTGAACTTCGAGTTTGAAACTCTTGTCGACGCGCACGAGCATCTTATCGAGCGTCAATGCGCACGGTCCGCCGATCTTCAGCTTCATGTCTTGTCCGTGCTGCACGCCGTAATAAGCCGCGTCATCAGGATGCATATGCACGTGACGCAGAGCGCGAATGATTCCATTCGGCATTTCAAAAAATCCAGCGGGTCCCATCAACATACCGCCGGGCGTACCTTCAATACTTCCAGACGGACGCAAAGGAATTTCAAAACCGAGCGCGATCGCGTCCGTATATGCGAGCTCGACCTGATTCAAATTGCGGCAAGGACCGAGAATGCGGAGATTTGAAATCACGCGACTACGAGGTCCGATCAGGGTCAAAGTCTCCTTCGCGGCGAATTGCCCATCCTGATAAAGCCACTTGTGAACCTGCAGCTTGTGGCCCTTCCCGAAAAGAATCTCAACAGCTTCCTGCGTCAGATGACAATGGCGGGCACTGACATTGACCACTAAAGGATTCGGCGCGGAAGCGGTGCGCGGCAACGGTTTACCGAGTTTCTTATAAACAGCTTGTCGAACCATGTGCTCGACCACTGCTCGATGTGTAGCTGGACTGGGCGCGACCATTTGTCAGTTAAGTTGCGCGCAGCTTTTCAAAATCTTCCACACGGGTCAACTATTATCTTGCAAAATCTTCCAAAACTTCCCAAAGTCTCCCAGAAATCTACCAAAACCATGTCTTCTGAGGAACGCCAACGTCGAATTGGGGAATATCTACAAAAGGTGGAATTCGCTTCTTTGGAAGAACTGGCCCAGCAGGTGGAAAGTTCGGTTTCCACTGTCCGCCGCGATCTAACCGCCTTGGAATCACAAGGTTTGGTGCGACGCACCCATGGCGGGGCTCGATTGGCAAATCCGCGTTCGGACGAATTCACTTTTTCCAATCGCGACACGCATCAATTAACGGAAAAGGACGCGATCGGCCGTTGCTGCTCGGAACTAATTCACCCCGGTCAAACAGTAATCGTTGATGCGGGCACGACGCCGTATCACGTTGCTCGCCACTTGGAAAACAAGACATTACAGATCGTTACGAATTCCCTGCCCGTCGCAAATCACTTTGCTTCTTCGCAGCGCGTGGAAGTCGTGATGTCGGGCGGCGTGATCTATCCGCGGCTCGGCGTTCTGGTCGGACCACTCGCCGTGGAATCGTTTTCCAAGTTGAATGCTGATGTCGCCGTCATGAGCTCAGGCGGCATTACTCCCGAAGGCATTACCAATTCCCACGGCCTGCTGATCGACATTCAACGCGCGATGATCAACGCGGCGCAAAAGGTGATCTTCTGTCTAGATCATACGAAGATCGGCCGAAAGTCCGTCTCGCAGCTCTGTGAGTTGGACGCGATCGACACCTTTGTCACCGACAGCGGGGCTCCTGCAGACATGCTGCAGGCGTTGCGGGAAAAAGGTGTAGAAGTTCTTGTCGCGCCCCTGCCCACCTTATAATTACCACTCGTTCAGCGGGCAGTAATCGTTACGGATCACGGCGTCGGCTTCGAAAGAAGGTTCAGCCAAATCGCCGTCGAAGCTGGAAAAACTTTCGCCGTCCAGCTCTGACGAAGATTCGGAATATCCCGTTGTCACTGGTGCGGTATTCCTATCTAACGTTTCAGAGTTTGTCATGCCTCCTTTATAGCTGTCTGCTTCACATCACCACATCAGGGGTGGTCATAATCGCAATGCGGAGGTTTTCTGAAACGGCAGTGGCACTTGCTGGTAATCAGTTATCAGAGAAGTGCTGAGCCGACTTAAGGGTTGGAATAACGAAATATGAAAAATATCTCGTTTGGGAAGGCGCCGGGAGTCAGGAAATAATTATTTTTTCATTTTCGACGACGTCGGAAGGCAGCGGAAAATTATTTTTTCGTTTTCGACGGCGTCGAAAGTGAGCAGAAAATTATTTTCTCCCTTCCGACGGCGTTTTTTTCATCCGGATTTCCAGAAAAGTCGGCTCGGGAAGGCTTTTTGCGGCAGTTTTTTTGCAGAAAAGTCGGTTTCCGACGCCGCCGGAAATGAATTTCACGATCGAAAAGGCAGGATCCGAGGCAGGCGTAAGTTCAAATTGTTCAAGGTTTTAAAGTCGGTATGCTTGGTTCCTCTCGGTTTTCAGTGGAATAGACACGTAATTCAGCAAAGACGCAAAGGGGCTGAATGAAACCCTGACGGAACTCCCTCTCTTCACAGCGAAGCGTGAGGAGAGATACAGTGTTAAATGTCAAGTTGTGGCGATATGGCGTGCGGGATCAA
>CBHWET010000075.1:0-15667 GCA_966112985.1 uncultured bacterium
TCATCCGGCTTCATCAACGCGCCCATAGAGCCGACGACATTACTTCAGGCAATTGATGGAAGTAATTAGGTTTTGTAGTAAATTCATCAGGAGGAAATACCTACAAAATTTCTTCGTCTGCACGACACCCGTCGCGTTTATTTTCCTATGGTACGCGTTTTGCATATACCACTTGCAGGTAGATTTCACAGGGCTTTCGACGCGGAGCAAGACACTGTTTGACGCAAAACGGGACATTTTGTTGATCCTTTTGTCAACGGAAGTTTGACACGGATTGTTGTTGGTCGCCCGGCGCCCTAAGCTTTATAGAATGTTGTAAAGAGAAGAAATAACTATGGCATTACCTTTTGACCCCATCAAACCGTGGTTCGCCGCGGCAGAAGAATCGGGCGAGTATATCGGCATACGGTTTGGCCGCGTTCCCGTCGGAAAAACAGAGCCGGAATGGATTTTCCTGCCACACAGTGCTGTTGATGGAATTGGCGGTTTTGCCGAGATTCTGCGCAAGCGCGGCGTTGATCTTTGTCGCTTACCCCAGATCAAACATCCGTCTCCGGCATCTCGACTTGCGGTTCTCAAAACGCTTCCGAAATTTTTCCAGCCGAAATACAAAGTTAAATGGCGGAAGCTGCAAGGTTCCACCCGCCCGAGCACCGCGACCGAACCACCATCCGCAGTGGCGTGGCATGTGTTTAGCGAGACGACCACCATGCAGATCCGGCGTGTGTGCCGAAAGGCGAGCATCACGGTGAATTCGTTCCTTTTAAAGCATCTGACTAAAGCCATTCGCCCGTATCTCGAGGATGAATCAGCGACGGTGCCATGGATGATTCCGGTCAATTTGCGTGGCAAGATCACTCGCGCTTCGGATGTCGAGAATCATTCGAGCTTTATTACTTTGAAAATCGCGTCTTACGACACGTTGCGGGACGTGCATCGGAAGGTGTATGAAGAACTCGCCGCGGGTAATCACTGGGCGAATTGGTTTGCCTACGATTCGAGCCGGTTTCTTTCGAAAGGCATTTTGCGTTATCTCGTCGACAGCGAACGTTACATGCCTGTTTGGCATATTGGCGCATTTTCAAATCTTGGCGATTGGGATCCAGAGAAGAAAATTACGAGTCCCGACTGCAATGGCAGCTGGCTGTTTGCGCCGCCCGTATTGCGTTGTCAGCATCTCGGCACGGGGTGCATGACTTTTCAAAACAAATTGAGCCTCGTCATCCAGGTTCATCCTCAGCTGACGACGGATTCCGCTGCACCACTCGCCTGGATGCAAAACTGGGTGAAAGAAGTTGAGATGGATGTAGCGAGCATTTTGGCGGAACCGGGCAAGGCGTAGTTCTCAATCTTTGTTCACTGCGCAAGCTCTCCATTTATTCCGAGGGCGTCTTTCGAAAAAATTTCGAAAAAACAGCGGCCATCACTCGCAATTCCGCGTAGCCGGGGCGACATTAACGCGGAAAGGAGGAGTTATGGTTTCATGGGAAATTGCAGCATTGGCGATGGCTTGCCTAGTGGCCTTCACGTTGTGGTTTCGAGGCAGTCGCAGAACGGCTTATGATCGGGGGCACGGAGCGACTGGTTCGAGAGCACACCTGCCGGCCATAGCGCGCCGCAATCGCCGACACGACGAGAACGAAGAGCATTCGATCCACACGTCACACAGCGAAGGGTCCGATTTATAATCCAGTCGGATGATCAAGAAATTCCCACGGCAGTTGAAACTTCCTGGAGAGTTCCGCAGCGAGAGCTTTCACGCCGAATGTTTCAGTGGCGTAATGGCCGCCGTAAAAAACGTTGATACCGAGATCTTCGGCCAACCCATAGGTCCAATGCGGGCCTTCGCCGGTGATAAAAGTATCGACTCCTTCATCGGCCGCTTTCTTGAGGTCGGCCCCGGCGCCGCCAGTCACCACGCCGATCCGCTGGCATTTCGTGGGGCCCCCGGGCAATAGCGTAGGCTCCGCGCCGAGTGCTTTTGTCAGCCGGGCATTCAGTTCCTCGCGGGAAATTTTGGTCGCCGATTGTAAACCAATGAACTGGTTCTTAGAAAAAAAGAACGGTTTCAAGTTCTTCAGCCTGAGCGCTGCCGCAAGCTGTGCGTTGTTTCCCAGTTTCGGATGAGCGTCGAGCGGCAGATGCGAGCTGTAGACCGCAAGGTTGTTCTCCATCAACAAACGAATCATCTCGTAGCGTTTGCCGGTCCATGGGTGTGTTGGCGACCAAAATAATCCATGGTGAACGATCAGCAGATCGGCTTTTGCTTCAATGGCCATTTTGACAGTCGCGAGTGTTGCGTCGACGGTCGCCGCGATCCTGGAGATGGTTCCACGATTCTCAACCTGCAGGCCGTTCACCGCGCCGTCGTAATCTGTGATTTCTGTTGTACGCAGTGTTTTGTCGCAATAGCTGACGACGCTTTTGAGAGAGGCGGTGGCCATATAAAGAGTTAATCATCCTTTCGGTTTTCAGGGCACGGAAAATTGCTCATATGGCAGGACTAAACAGGGACTTTCGATTTGGGCGGAAATAAAATTTGAAATTCGGTGAGCGCGTTCCACATTTTCAGGCAGAACCCAATCAATTCGGGAAAAAAAATTGCATCAGTTTGTTGAATTCCCTGTCGACATCCTTATCATTCGCAAACTGAAAAAAACCAAAAGATGAGTGATCCGCTAGACGTGAGCAACTGCTGGAACATCCAGTCGGCACGCAATCTCTACAATATCAATCGCTGGGGAGCGAAATATTTCGATATCAATGAGTCTGGCCGTGTTGTGGCCAAGCCGTTGCATGATGCCGGCGCGTCCGTCGATATCACGGACGTCATCGAAGAAGCAAAAGGGCGTGGCCTGAAGTTCCCCTTGCTCATTCGCTTCCAGGACATTTTGCGGCACCGCGTTGAAGCCTTGAATCTCGCTTTCCGAAGTTCGATCACTGAATTCAACTATCAGGGCAAATATCGCGGCGTATTCCCAATCAAGGTGAACCAGCTCCGCGAAGTGGTGGAGGAAATTCTCGAGGCCGGGAAACAGTTTAATTTTGGGTTGGAGGTCGGCAGTAAACCTGAACTGTTTGCTGCTCTTGCGCTGCAGAACCAACAAGGCAGCCTTATCATCTGCAACGGCTACAAGGATGGCGCTTTTGTGAAGATGGCGCTCATGGGGATCAAGCTTGGCAAAAAGATCATCATGGTGGTCGAGAAGTTGTCCGAGCTTAAGCAAATCATTGCGATTTCGAAACAAGTCGGGGTCGAACCCTTGGTTGGCATACGCGCCCGGTTGCTCAGCAAAGGTGCCGGCAAGTGGGCGGAAAGCGGCGGCGAAAATGCGAAGTTTGGCTTAAGCACCGCTGAGTTGATCGCAGCCACCGAAATTCTCCGCGCTGAAAAACTCGAGCATTGCTTCAAGCTGGTTCACTTCCACATTGGTTCTCAGGTCCCTGACATTCTTACGGTGAAGAAAGCTGTCCAGGAAGCAGCGCGTTTCTACGCGAAGCTGACGAAGATGGGCTTCAACATCGAATTTATGGATGTCGGCGGCGGGCTCGGCGTGGATTACGACGGGAGCCGCTCGGCGTTCGACAGTTCGACCAACTACACGCTCCAGGAATATACGAACGATATCGTCTACTACATTGCCGATATCTGTAATGCCGAAAAGGTAAAGCATCCCGATATCATCAGCGAAAGCGGCCGGGCTCTCGTCGCTCACCATAGCGTTCTTGTCGTCGAAGTTTTTGGCGCGATTGAAAAGACTGGTGCCGCCACGCAATTCAATTACGGCGATAACGAACACGCCCTTGTCCGCGAGCTCCTGGACATCAAGAAGAACCTCGGCAAACTAAACAAACTCGAAGCCTATCACGACGCGCTCGAACGCAAGGAAGACGCGCATAATATGTTTACGCTCGGCATGCTCGACCTGCCGGACAAAGCGAAGATCGAAACGCTGTATTGGGATATCAGCAGCGAAGTAGTGCAAAGTTTCAAGGGACAAGCGTACGTGCCGGAGGAAATTCGGAAGTTGGAAGACAGCCTGGGCGATCAATACCTCTGCAACTTTTCAGTCTTTCAATCGCTTCTCGATCATTGGGCTCTCGGACAACTCTTTCCGATCATGCCACTCAATCGCCTCACTGAAAGGCCAACGCGCGAAGGAACACTGGTCGACATCACGTGCGATTCAGACGGACAAATTAACAAGTTCATCGACCTGCGTGATGTCCGTGACACGTTGCCAATGCACCAGTTGAATACCAATGGCAATGGGCAACTCGAACCGTATTATCTCGGTTTCTTTTTGATGGGCGCCTATCAGGACATCATGGGTGACTTGCACAATCTCTTCGGTCGGGTGAACGAAGTTCACGTGTTCCTCGATCCGGATGAAGCCGCGGGCTATTACGTCGAGGAAATCATAGAAGGTTCAACGATTGTTCAAACGTTAACGGCAGTTCAGTACGACGAAAAGGAACTGGCCCGTCAGATGAAGATGCAGATCGACGAGGCGATTAAGTCGGATCGTTTGAAACCGTCGGAAGGCATGCGACTGTTGGACGATTACGAACGTGGTTTGAAGGAATATACCTATCTTACCATTTAAGTTCCAAATCGGAGAGGCGAAGAGGATAACTTTTGAACCGTGAAGGTCTCAGTCAAGAATTCTCCCAGAATCTCTATCGCTCCGGCGTATCGACAATGAACGCGACGGACCAGACCAGAGCCGAATTGCTCCGTTCGCTCGGTAAAGTGGTCCGCGGACTCTCCGCGTTGTTCTGGGGCTTGCCATCGACGTTACTCATCTACGTACAAACGAGCCGAACCGATTGGTTTGATGCTCTCGGTTGGGCCGCAATGCTGCCTCCCGTCGTGATTACCGCGGTATTGTTTTACGGATTGACCCAAATGCATTCGTTTCAACGACAGGAGCGCATTTGGATCCGGGCACTTGATCGGGCGCAGATTGTCAGCTTTATCAATATCGGCCTGTCACCATTTCTTTATTGGTGGCACCAACTACCTTCGGTGGGCGTTTACAACTTCGCAATAACCCTCCTTGCGTGCTCAAGTATTCTCTTCCTGTTTAACCTGAATTACGTGTTACAACGCCTCACAGCCATGCTGCCTGACGAAACGCTTCGGATTGAAACGAGGATGTTTACCAGCTTTAATCGAGCGCTACTGGCGGCGTTGCCAGCGATTGTAGCAATTTATTTTGTTCTGCTTGAGGTTGAATACGTTTCACCTTTTATTTCGCGCCTGATTGAAGTTGGCCAGCGGCTTGGCGTTTGGCTCGTTCTTTTTCTCCTCCTGATGCCACTCGCGATGACGATGACGCTGATTTGGAAAATCAAAGAAGTAATCTTCGCCAGCCTCTTCGAAAGCGCCAAAGACTAGCTATCGCGTAAGGTCTCGTTGCCTCGCCGCAGCGATGATTCTGAGACCCAAAACGCACATTGCGCCGCTCGCAGTGGCCCTTCTTAGAGTAAAATTATCCATTGCACGCCGTGCGGTGCGCGTTCTTGAAACAAAATTTTTCATTGCGCGGAACGCAGTGGACGTTTCGGGAGTAAAATAGGCGTTGCGGCGCGCGCAGTGGTGATTCCAGGAATAAAACTCTCCGCTGCACGGCGCGCAATGGTGTTATTGGGACCAAAATTCTCCGGCGCGACGTTGCGGCGGTCGCTTTGGGAATCAAAATCATCACTGCACGCCGCGCAGTGGTCGTTTTGGGAGTAAAATTGTCCATTGCGGGCCGCGCAGTGATCATCTGAGACCGAAAACGGTCATTTTTTTCGAACAATGGAAATTTTGGGACCCAAAACGGGTGCTGCACCGCGCGCACTGAACGTTTTGGGAATCAAACCGACCGCTGCGAAACCCGCAGTGACCATTTTAGAGTAAAAGTCATCACCGCAACGCACACAATGGAGATTTCGGGAGCAAAACTCAGCGTTGCGCGCCGCACGGTGGACATTTTTACTCCCGAAATGGCCGCTGAAAGTTCACAGAGCCAAGGTGTTGCTGGAGAATTCTGCCCTTTTAGCTCCCGTCGCTTCGTCCAGGACTCTATCGAGCGGACGAACGCTTTTTACTAATTAATTCGCTCCGCAACCTTGTACTTGAACATCCGCTTTTTCATCCAGCGAACGGCGAGGAGGTCGTAAAACGACGCAAACAGTCGGTTCCAGACGCCATAATTGCTCTGGCCGGCAAAGCGCGGATTATTGCTCACTTCGATTTCGGTGACGGTATGTCCTTCGATCTTAAACAGTGTCGGTAAAAACCGATGCATGCCCTTGAAAAATTTCAGATTGTCGATGCACTCGCGTTTAAACGCGCGGTAGGTGCAACCAGCATCAGATATCTTTTCGCCTGACAATTTATTACGCACAGCGTTGGCGATTCTGGATGATGCCACGCGAATGAAGTTGTCGCCTTCACCACGGACTTTCACTCGCGTTCCGCAAACGCAGTCATAGTGCTGCAATGCTTCCAAAAATTTCGGCAAATCTTTTGGGTCGTTCTGCAAATCCGCATCCATCGTCACGATATACTTACCATGGGACGCTTTCATTCCGGCAAAACTGGCGGCTGATTCGCCGCAATTAAACTCGAACTTCTGCACGCGAATGCGCGGATCTTTGTCGGCAAATTCCTTCAGCAGCTTCCATGAGTTGTCCTTGCTGCAATCGTCAGTAATCACGACTTCGTACGGAATTTTCAAAGGATCGACCGATTCACGAATGGCCTGGATCAGCTTCGGCAGATTTCCCTCTTCGTTGTAGCAAGGAATAACGAGACTCAGAATTGGATGTTTATCGCTCATCTAATAAAAAGGGGCGAGTGGTGCTCGCCCCTCGGGGTAGATTGACAAAATCAGAGGTTCGTCGCGATTACTTTTTGTAAAAACCGATGATCGCATCGCAAACAGCATCAGCAGCACTGATCGCCATTTCGCCGTGGATCGGCAGCGACAGAATATCTTTCACCACTTCTTCGGTCTTCGGCAGTTTAACCTGCTTGAACTTGCTGGTGATCGCGGGCTGCTGGTGATTCGGCACCGGATAATGAATACCGGTTTCAATGCCCAGTTCTTTAAGGTGCTTTTGCAATTCGTCGCGGCGTTGCGCACGAATAACGTACATGTGGTAGACGTGTTTTGCCCAGGGACGTTCAGGCGGAGGCGTCACAACGCCAGCAAGCCGTTGATTGTAATGTGCCGCGATCTTACGGCGATTTTCGTTAAACCCATCCAGATGTTTCAACATCACTCGACCAATCGCGCCCTGAATCTCGTTAAAGCGCACGTTGAATCCCGTAAATTCGTGCAGGTATTTGTCTTTGCGACCGTGATTGCGCAGCATGCGAATTTTCTCGGCCAACACCGTGTCGTTCGTACAAATACAGCCGCCATCGCCCAAGACGGTAAAGTTCTTCGAAGGGAAAAACGAATAGGCACCAGCAATGCCCATCGAGCCGAGGCGTTTGCCATTGTAAAAACCTCCGTGGGATTGCGCGCAGTCTTCCAACACCCAAAGCTTATGCTTTGCGGCGATTGCAAACACACGGTCAAGATTTGCAGCGTGTCCGTACAAATGAACCGGAATGATACCTACAGTGCGTGGCGTCATCAGCGACTCCAGTTGCTCAACGTCCATGCAGAACGTGTCATCGATATCGGCGAAAACGGGGATAGCACCACAGTGAATCAGCGGTTCCATCGTTGGAAACGCAGTGTGTGAAGGAACAATAATTTCATCACCAGGTTTGATGCCCTGTGCGAGGTGCATCATGTAAACGATCATCGTCCATGATGTGCCCAGCACACAATGTTTTGTGCCGGTGTGTGCCGCCAATTCGGCTTCGAGCGCCTGGCACTCTTTGCCCAGGATATACTGCCCGGAACGCAATGCGCGGAGCGCGGCTTCTTCAACTTCGGAATTTACGAAACATTTCGAGAGCGGGATTTTTTGCATAAACAAACGGGGCTGGAGTGTCAGGTAGAACCTCAAAAATGAACAGAATTTTTTTCAACCTTGGCGGGGTGTATATCGTTCCAAGTCGTTGGCGCGATGCTTGCTAAGTAGATGTTGCCATGGCGTGGAGCACGCTTTGGCATTGAATTTCCTGTGAAATGCCCCTTGCAACGGAAGCAGCTGGGCTGCGGAACGAGGCATGTACGGCCTATTTTTCGCAGCAATCGCGCTTTTTGGTCGGCGAACATAGGGCATGCGGCCGCTTACAATCCTCGTTTTCTGGATAAAACGCTGACATGCAGTTCCAAAAAGAGGACACCGCTGGCACGCCCCGTTCATATGGTTTTCAGCAAAGCCTAAATGCGCTTTCTTCGAAACATTCCCATCCAGCGCAAACTGACAATTGTTGTCATGGCGACAAGTTGTCTTGCTTTGTTGCTGGCATCGGCGGCATTGCTCGTGTTTGAGCGCACCACATGGCGTAGCGCGTTGGTAAGAGAAGTCTCCGTATTGACGCAAATGGCGGGTGATAACGCGGCTTCAGCGCTCGCCTTCCTGGATGCTGATACCGCCCGCAGTATCCTTGCGTCCCTGGGTGCCAATCAACATATCGTTGCCGCATGTGTTTACGACAAGGGGAATCAGGTTTTTGCAACTTACGAACGCCCTGAACCAGGCCATAAGTTTGTTCCCCCGTCTCCTTCCGGCGTTTCGCATCAGTTCCGTGATAATCGTCTTGGGGTTTTTAAACGAATCGTTCTCGCGAACGAACCAATAGGAACAATCTACGTCGAAACGGATCTCGGCGGTTTACGCGAGCGATTAATGCAGTACGCAGCGGTGATTTTCATTGTGATTGTCGTTGTTTCATTCGTTGCATTCCTGATCGCCGATAAACTGCAACGGGCTGTTTTCGCGCCGTTTTTCATGTTGGCGGCCGTCGCTAAGGAAATCGCGCAACAGAACAACTACGCCTTGCGCGCAACAAAACAAAACGATGACGAACTGGGCACTGTCATCGATGGCTTCAATAATATGTTGGCGCAAATCCAGATTCGAGATGGCGCGCTGCAAAAAGCACATAACGACCTCGAAAAACGGGTGCAGGAACGCACGCTGGATCTACTGGCAAGTAACGAGCGACTGAAAAGCGAAATCACTGAACGTCAACAGGCTGAAGAACGCCTTGCACTCGCCAATCGCGAGTTGGTCGAGACCTCCAGGTTCGCCGGCATGGCGGAAGTCGCAACGGGCGTATTGCATAATGTCGGCAACGTTCTGAATAGCGTGAACGTTTCGGCAACCCTTGTTTCTGATCAGCTTCGACGGTCCAAGCTCGCAAATTTTTCGAAAGTATGCGCCCTGATTGAGGAGCACAAAGAACAGTTTGCCCGCTTCATCGAAAATGACCGGCGGGGACAACGTCTTCCCAATTATTTGCAAAGCCTCGCAGGCCATCTCGCGCAGGAGCATCGCGATATGTTGCGGGAAATCGACCTCCTTCGAAAAAACATCGAGCACATCAAAGATATTGTTTCGATGCAGCAAACCTATGCAAAGGTTTCGGGAATCATCGAGACGGTGTCTGTCAGTGAACTGATTGAGGATGCACTAAGAATGAATGGCGGAGCATTAATTCGCCATGAGATCCATGTGACACGAGACCTGGAACCCGGCCTGGATATCAGCGTCGAAAAACATAAGGTCTTACAGATTCTTGTTAACCTGATCAGGAACGCCAAATATGCGTGCGACGAAGGAAGTCCTGATAAAAAAGAGATTATCATCCGCTCGGCCAGCGTCGGCGCCTTTGTCCACATCAGCGTCATTGATAATGGAATCGGCATCCCGCCTGAGAATCTCACGAAAATTTTCGGCCATGGCTTTACCACAAAGAAAAGAGGCCACGGCTTTGGCCTCCACAGTGGAGCACTTGCGGCCGATGAGATGGGCGGGGCACTTACAGCCTATAGCGAAGGCTTAAACCGTGGCGCGAAATTTGTCTTAGAACTTCCGTTTACTGCCCGCGTAAACAAAGTTGATTCAGTAGCAACCAACAACATCCCCATCCCACTATTTTAAACTTTAATATGAACCCTCATATTGTCCTTTCCAACAACGGCGGCACTGAAACCGGCAATTGTAATTTCGATGATTGCTTGAACGGCGAGCACGAGCGTTTGCATGGCAACTGCGAGATGCCGGCGCTCAGTTCCGATCTCGCCGGAGGTAATGTTAAATATCGCATCCTTGTAATCGATGATAACCAGGCAATCCACAGCGATTATCAGAAAATCCTGCAACCAAATGGCACGTCTACTGAGTTCGATCAACTCGAAGAAGAGATTTTCGGCGAATCGACAACGAAAGCTCAGCTGCGCGCTTTTGAAATCGATTCAGCGTTCCAGGGCCAGGAAGGTCTGGCACTCGTCAAGCGCGCGTGCGCGGAACGCAGGCCGTACTCAATGGCGTTTGTTGATCTGCGCATGCCTCCTGGATGGGACGGGATTGAAACCATCGAGAAAATCTGGAAAGTGGACCCTTATCTTCAGGTCGTTATTTGCACGGCATATTCGGATTACTCCTGGAACGACATCGTGCATCGACTGGGGCATACCGACCGGTTCGTCATTCTAAAAAAACCGTTTGATATTCTGGAAATCCAGCAACTCGCTTATTCGATGACGGAAAAATGGCGTCTCGCACAGTCATTATATCGTCATTTAGATAATCTCGAGACCACCGTAACCCAGCGGACAACTGACCTCGAGAAATCCGTTTCGCTATTGAATGCGACACTGGAGTCTACAGCTGATGGAATCTATGCGTTAAGCAACGAAGGCAAGATTGTCGGAACAAATAAAAAGTTCCTGGAGCTGTGGGACATGCCAGCGGAATTGCTTGAAGCCGGCGATCGCGACCAGATCCTGCAGTTTATTGCTGCACGAGTGCAGGATCCTGAAGGATTTCTCCAACGCATTCTTGAAATTTACTCTGATCCTGAACGAGTCGATTTTGAAATGATCAAGCTGAAGGATGGCCGGATATTCGAACGCTATTCCCAGCCACAAAAACTCGCTAAACGGATTGTCGGCCGGGTTTGGAGCTATCGCGATGTGACAAAACGGGAGCAACTGTCCGAACAATTGCGACAAACTCAAAAGATGGAATCGGTTGGCCGCCTTGCGGGCGGTGTTGCGCATGACTTCAATAATCTTCTCACCGTCATGCAGGGGCATGCTGCGCTGCTGTTGAGCATGGAGTCTTCGTCCGAAGTCGCCGAATCACACCAGCAGATCTACGACGCGGCAGAACGCGCTGCCAATCTCACGCGTCAATTGCTTACCTTTAGCCGTAAGCAGGTAATGCGACTGGTCACGATCGACCTTAACGAAGTTGTGCGTGACATGAGCAAAATGCTGCGTCGTGTTTTGGGAGAGGATATTGTCTTTCAAATCGAACTCGCCCCTGATGCTACGCTGGTCAACGCGGATATCGGGATGATGGAACAGGTCATGATGAACCTTGCGGTGAACGCCCGCGACGCTATGTCAAACGGCGGGACGCTCACGGTGCAAACATCTGTGGTGGATGTATCAGAAACTTCCGTTAAGGCGGAAGGACAGGTAACTGGTGAATTCGCTTGTCTTCGCATCACTGACACCGGCTCCGGCATTTCACAAGAAGACCTGCCACATATTTTTGAGCCCTTTTTCACCACAAAAGGCGCCGGAAAAGGAACGGGACTCGGTTTGGCCACTGTCTACGGCATCGTGAAACAGCATAAAGGTTGGATTAATGTCCGAAGTGTCAGCGGACAAGGAACCACGTTTGAAGTATTTCTGCCGTATCTTCGGCGCGCGAGCATGAACTCTGCCGCGGCGCCTCAGGAAAAAGTCGTCGGTGGCAACGAAACGATTCTCCTCGTTGAAGATGAGGCTCCAGTAAGAAATCTGGTTTCAACAATCCTTACCCGACTCGGTTACCGCGTTCTGGAGGCTGAAACGGGTATCGCAGCCCAAAAGGTCTGGCGTGAACATCAGAGTGAGATTCAACTGTTGCTCACTGACATGGTGATGCCTGAAGGAGTCAGCGGACGCGACCTCGCAAAGGTCCTTCTGGCGGAAAACCCGAATCTCAAAGTTGTGTTCAGCAGCGGTTATAGCCGGGATCTTTTCGGCAAAGATATGCTCCTCGAAGAAGGATACAACTTCTTGCCAAAACCGTACCATCCACGCCAACTCGCGAGTGCTGTTCGCAAGGCTCTAGACAACGAGACCAAACCAAAAAGCGCCTGATCATCATTTTCTTTCCACCAGCGGCTTGCTTTTGCTGAACTCCGCAATGCAAGCCGCTCATCTGCATTCCGACGTGAGGATTTTCCCCGTAAACGTTTAAGGGTGCGTTTTGCATCCGAAGACTGAGGTTAATTCAGGAGGTTGTTATGCGACAACGAGACGAATTAATCAGTTGGCTAAACGATGCCTATGCGATGGAGGTCAGCAATATCGAAATATTGGAAGGACACATCAAAGACATGGGTGAATATCCCGAAATTCAGGAGCGCCTCAAACAACACCTTGGCGAAACCCGGCAACATGCCGCGCGGATAAAAAGCTGTATCGAAGCGATAGGAGCAAAGATTTCCCGCAGCAAGGTTGGATTCGGCAAAGTGCTCGGCATGCTTCAGGGACGTTCGAGCAGTATTTTCCACGATGAAGTAGTTAAGGATGTGTTAAGCGAGTCGGCTGCCGAGCATTTCGAAGTGGCATCATACAAGTCGCTGATCGCCGCTGCTGAACGGCTCGGTGAGACGCAAATTGTCGACGCGTGCCGCCAAAACTTGCAAGAGGACATGGCGATGGCCAATTGGGTTGATGATCAGGTGCCGAACTTAACCCGGCGTTTCATGGAAACTCAGTTAAGTGCTTAAATTGTACGTGAACACGGCGAAGAAATTAAATTCTTCGCCGTACAAGCACTTGGGTCGTTACTTTATCTTAATCGTCTGCCCCGTCTTCGCAGACTCCATCGCCGCATCCAAAACGCGCACCGAATCAAACCCGGCCCATCCGTCGGCCAACGGCTTCTCGCGGGTTTCGATCGATTTTACGAATGCACGCAATTCCGCGAGCAACGGTTCTTCGGGTGGGGTCTCGATTTGCGTAACCGTTCCTTCAACTCCCTTGAAATCGTTTCCTTCGCGGACGTGACTGTTCTCGTAAGTCTTAATCTTATATTGCGCGACGTTGTAATCGCAAACCGCGCTTAACCTGTCGCCGACAACCGTGACATCGCGGAACTTGCCTGGGATGAAGTAATCGTTCAATACCGTCGCCCATGTGTTGCCGTACTTGGTTTCATATTCCATCGAAACGAATGAGATATCGTCCATTCCCCGCCCCATGAAATCGTGGTGGATGGCGTGAACACCTTTAGGTACGGCACCTAGTATGTAGTTGAACAGGTCAACGAAATGGATGCCGTCTGCAAACATGACTCCGCTATCGTTGCGCGGCCGTTTGAATCCGCCGAAATGTCCGCGGAGCATATTCACTTTCCCGAACTTGCCTGACTGGACGGCGTCGCGAATCCATGCTGTCGCCGGATCAAATCGAAAGATGTGCCCGACTTGCAGGATTCTTTTTTGTTTATCCGCCAGTTCGGCGAGCGCTTTCGATTCCTGCGGCACGAGCGTAAGCGGCTTCTCGACGAACACGTCTTTGCCGGCATCAAGAAATTCTTTGCACAACGGGAAATGACTCTGGGCCGGGGTCACGATGACTGCCGCATCAACTTTACCGGCAAAATCTTTATAATTCGTGGAGATGCGGGCCTCAGGAATGCCGAGCTTCTTCGCACCATCGAGCCGCTTCGGGTCGAGATCGGTGACGTAAAATTCGATTGGCAACGAACTGAGAACGCGGAGATGATTTGCACCCCAGCGTCCGATTCCGAGCAGTAACACTTTGGTCATGGCAGTTATTCAGAATAATTTCGCGGTCATTTTCAACAAAACGCCGGTTGCAGCAAGGGAAAGTAATCGGGAGGTTCACCCAGTGCGGCTTAGTCCAGGGATGCCGTCCCGAATTCTACTGTTCGATCACGATGATACTTCAGTACTTCCTTCGATCGCGTTATTACGCCAACCGTGGCTTTGCCGCTGACCGTTTGCGCGAACTTGAGCAATTCCCTCGTTGGTTTCGCGCCCGCCGCCGTGTCCCAAACCAGCACGCATTTGCCATCAACTCTCGGAAACAGATCTGCAAATTCGGGTGAAGTAACGAACTTATTGGGAAAGCGAAGACGCAAATTACCCGCGATGCGATAATCGCCAGCGATAATGACGTCTGCATTTTGAACTGCCGATCTTAGATCATTGGCTATGGCTGCGTAGGGAGTATTGAGGATTTCGTTCTTCTTCAATCGGTCCGTCAGGAGCATCCGGCCCGGCGCAAGGATCAACACAACTAAAGCAATGACAGCCCCGAGCATGACAACGACCTTAAGTCTTATTCCTTCAATGTATTCGCGGAAAACTGCCGAGAATAACACCGGCAACCAAACAAACAGCGGCTGTAACCATCGATCACGAAACCCGGTGACCTTAAAAATAACGATCGAAGCCGTCGTCAACGCCAGGACGAAGAGTAAGGTTCGCCACAGTAACTTACTTTCAGCGGAATCGGCCTTCGGCTTCAGAATCACCTTCCAAAAGATCAAGGCCAGCACGGCGATCATGGGTCCAATGTGTGCGATCAGATCCGTCCCCCATTTGAAAAGCGCTTTTCCCATCGATGACGCGACCGCGTTCCCGTCTCCCATTTTGAATTTGTGCATCGACGATGTGGCAAGTTCGCGATGTTCGATAATCCAATAGATATTCGCCGAACAAAGGGCCACGGCGACGATTACGCCCACAATCATCTTGCGATTCATCACTAAGGCACGCGTTTGCTTCAAACTGGTCGCCGCCATCCCCAGAGCAGCGAGAAAGAAAAGGAAGTTTGGCTTCGAAAGAGTTCCAAGTGCCGCGCAGATACCGAAGCCGATGTAGTATTCCCACTCGCCTGTTTTTAGTTTCAAAAAACAAAGTAGCGTTCCCATCACGAACAATGACGTCAAAATCGAATGCGTCAGTTCACGGTGCGATTCCCATGAGATCGACGGATTGAACTGCATTGCGACAGCAGCCGCCACGGCGCAAATGTGGCTGCGTGTCACAATTTGTGCATTTGCGTAGGCCAGAATATATATCCCGAAAAGCGTGAGCTCCTTCAGTGCAGTAACGGTGTAAATGTTGTAACCGAATACTGTGAGAAAGATCTTCAACAACCATGTGTAAAGCGGCGGCTGCGGTCCGTAGCCCCAGCTCCAAATCTGCGCGCGCACGATCTGGTCGCAATCGTCGATACCCGCGGTTTCAGAAATCAGGCCGCGCAACAGGGTGTGCAGCGCGAAGTAGAAAAACAATAGAAGAAAAAAGCGCTTCCGCGTGAAAAATGACAAAAAGCCTCGTGAGTCAGAGCCCGCCAATGAATCTTCGGAGATTTTTGAAACGTGGCTCGCAGACATTCGCGTATCAGTTCAACAAACGATACCAATTGTCCCGTTGATGCGGTTCGTAGCCGAGTTCGCTGATCAATCGCCGCATATCGGTCACCGTCATGCGAAAAGTCGTCCC
>CBHWET010000076.1:0-15558 GCA_966112985.1 uncultured bacterium
ATGCTTCTTCGTTAAACGGAATTTCCGGCAGCAGGATAATGTGCGGAGCGTCATCGGGCGCACGCTTGGCCAAAACGGAGCTGGCAGAAATCCAGCCGGCGCCGCGGCCCATCACTTCGATGATGCAACACGCGCCGTCGTCCGTAGCCATACTGCTGACGTCGTCGGCGATTTCCATGACGGTCGTCGCGTTATACTTCGCAACGGAACCGAAACCGGGACAGTGATCGGTGTGAGGGAGATCGTTGTCGATCGTTTTTGGAACGCCAATCACGCGCATTTCGTAACCACGGCGGGTTGCTTCCTGATTGATCTTGTCCGCAGTGTCTTGTGAATCATTCCCGCCGGCGTAAAAGAAATAGCGGATGTTATGCGCCTGAAAGACTTCAAACAGGCGATCCATATCACGGGCGGCGCGTTCGGGCTTTTTCTTGAAATCGATTTTGTAACGGCAGGTGCCGAGTGCAGCAGCTGGCGTGTGTTTGAGGGCTTCAATCGTCTTGGCTTTTTCCTCACTGATATCGATGAGTTCTTCGTTGAGGATGCCGAGGATACCGTTCAATCCACCGTAAATTTCTTCGATGCATTCGTGTTTTCCAGCTTCCTGGATGACACCGGCGACACTGGCGTTGATGACGGCGGTGGGTCCGCCGGACTGAGCGACAAGGAGATTTCCGTTCAATTGCGACATATATGCGCGTGAGAACCTGCCAAACGTGCGCACATCCTGTCAAAAGGATTTGCCGTTAATGGTTTTGACGAACGTCATTTGCGACAATTCGCCAGGAGCGGGCGGTATATCTCCGACCTACGGCAGCTTCGTCGGATCGAGTCCACGTGGCAGTGCCTTTTCGACCATTCCAACCTTATGGATTCCGGAAGCTCGCGCGTTCAGCCAATAGCGTAAAATGAAATCCATTCCAGCCCGTTCGACCGATTCGGAATCCGCACCACAGACGGCGAGACGGATCGGACCTGACGCATCGTGGCCTCGCGTGACAAATGCCGTTTCGTTTGAAGCCAGCGATGGTGTCGCCTTGGCAAGAAGCTCGTTTGACTTGGTTGTGCCGACGAGAATTAAATTTCCAGAATTGCGCAAAGTGGCGGGCAAAGTATCCAGCTGATAGAAGGGAATTCGTTTACCAATTGCCGATTCTAAGGTTTGAGCAATCGCAATCGCCGTCTCTGCTTCAATAACAGGCGCATCCGTCCCGTAAACGACGGCGTCGATCTTTGTGAGATCGAAGCCGAGTTCCTTTGCAATGCCGTTTGGATAGGCGATTGTCGATTTGCGCTCCAGATCGAGTTTCGGTGGACCGATTAAATGGCCTTCAATCACTGCGTAGCGCGGATCGCCAGCTCCTTCAAAGCGAATGAAACTGTGATAAAAGCCAGGAACGGGTTGTTTCGCGCGGACCTGTAACGTGAGGCTCTTCGTGCGATGCGCACCAAGGGAAAATGATGTTTCGTCGGTAATCGTCGTCCGAAAATCTGCCGGATCCTCAATTGACGCGGTCAACTGAAGGGGGGCTTCACTGATGTTCGTGACAGAAAGCGTGACGGTTGCAGAGCCGCTCTGATCCAGCTTCACTTCTGTAAAACCAACACCGATCTTCCCGACACCGCTTTGCGGACTCGCATAGCGGCCAATAATGTTTTTGAGAACAAAAGCGTCCTGCTTCGGATGTCTGCTCAAGTCGATAAGTTCGTAATGCCGCAAAATGTTGCCGCGGCCGATGCGAGGGTTAGGAGCAAGGGTTTCGTTGAATTGAAATTGATAAAAATCAGGAATGGAACGCGTTCCGACAGCGCCCTCAATAATTTCCGGATAAACTTTTGCGCGTTCTTGTTCGGACATACGCGTGAGATTGCGCCAGTTCCATTCGGTGATCACCGGTTCCTTGCCGGTCTTGGCGGCGTAACCAGCGGCAGCGAGCGCCCATCCGCGCGCGCTCGGAATCGCATCGATCGAATCGACATACGAATGCAGCCCCACGCGATCGAAGGGGACGCCGAGTGCTGTCATTCGATCGAAAATTCCAGTGTTGTTTTGTCCTGTCCAATGCACGCGCACGTGCGGTGCCGCTTTCTTAATCGC
The DNA here is from genome assembly GCA_966112985.1 of uncultured bacterium. Taxonomy (GTDB): domain Bacteria; phylum Verrucomicrobiota; class Verrucomicrobiia; order Limisphaerales; family JACDHS01; genus CBHWET01. The sequence goes on from CBHWET010000076.1 coordinate 2,099, forward strand.
GGCGTAAAGCGCCTTCCATGCTGCTGGTTTATCCACCGGTATTCCCCAGATGAGAATTTCATTTTCAATTTCAACGCTGTCGATCACGTCGCCATATCTGTTCAGGAGTTCCACGATCTGTTCCGGTCCGGCATAAACGTCCAGCAAAACCTTCAAGTTGAGATGCCGCATTTCCTTGAACAGGAAATTGAGGTATTCGGTGCGGATCTTTTTGTCGATCGGTGCGAGAAGTTCCAGGTGGTGGAGACGAATAATTTCGAAGCCCATCCATTTGATGAGTCGAAGATCGCGTCGGATGTCGTCAGCAAATAACTCCCATTGCGTCACGGTGTCGGCCGCCAGCGGCCAAAACGCGTCGCGGTCCATGCCAGGCATACTAATTCCATCGAAGTTCTCTCCGAGCGTCGAATATGGAAAGTAACTCGTGCCAAAACGCACATACGGAACTCCGAAGGTAATTTCAACCGCACTCCCTGTTTGTCGCTGTTGATGGAGACCTGTGTAACCAAGGAAGATTTGGTCGGCCTCATCGTCTGTGATTTTACGTTCACCAAAATATAACCGCCCTGAACAGGAAACTCCTTCGCCCTTTTGCGGCAGGACGTTTTCTTTCACACGATCGCGGAACGAACGAACATTTTCGCGGGCGATTTCGGTGACGATATATAACGCGTCCGGCGTGCTTTGTGCCTCACGTGCAAGCTGAGCCTGGCTGGCGCTCGTGTAGCGCGCGGGGGTCTTGGAGGTCGCCTCAGACTTCACCGTAAAGGATGGATCAAACGGGTTTACCCAAACGATGTCCGGACCGTCCTCTGGATGGCTGAGCACCCAATCGATCCCATGCTGCATATGCCAGTGCCGACCGTCGTCTTCGCGAAAGCCTGTAAACGTGTTTGGTGGAAAATTTGTCCGACGGTTGTCGTAGCACATCGTTTGATCTTTCAATGGGGGATGCTTCCAACGACAAACGAGAGCGGCGTAAACACCCGTTGTCTTTGCGGTCTGATTCGTAAGGTGTGCTGTCCAGTCAAAGAACCCGTCACGGAACAAGCGAATGTCGATTGTGACATCCACTCCTTGTTTACTCCCTGTTCCGCGATAACGTTCGAACACCGGTCCGCTGCCCACTTTCTTAAAGGCGACTGCAATTGGCTGAAAATGTTGCGCGAAGTCTCGTTTCGTCGATCCACCGTCCTTAGCGCTTTTGCCTCGGACCGGTTCAACGATCAGGTCCCAGGAGAATCCGCCAATGTTTTTGCCATCGACGAGAAGTTGCACCTCGCCAGCTGAGGTGGTGAGAACCACGCGATCACGCCGTTGTGCCGATTGTTTCTTCAGCTGAAATTCGCGATTTGCCTTCGCAGCTACATCGGCAATCAAGACCAGGTTTGTCCCGTCTGATTGTATAAACGAATCGGACGCCGTTTGAACGTTGATGCCTTGGATCTCAATAGGAACACGAATCGAAAAAGGCTGGTTGTTTGAGAATCGTATTGAACCAATTGCAGAATCGGCGGCTTCAGCGAGTCCGATCCGACAGAACACTATGGCTGCGACAATCGTTCGGAGCAAAAGCGCAGACGTAGGCAAATTCATCGGGAGAGCGTTAACCCTCCGAACGCGCTTTTGCAATGGCATTGAAAATCCGATGGCCATGGTATGAACATGGTGGAGAATTGTTCATTTGTTTTCCCTTGGCTGTGACGTTGGTCAATGCGATGACAAGTTCCGATTGACAATAGTGCATTGCGCCCGTTGAACTGCTATTCTCATCCTCTTAACCGATGTTAAACGAAACGCGCACACAACACACGACTGCGGCTGAAAACCGGATCGGAAATTATCGTTGGATTATTTGTGCGCTGTTGTTTTTTGCCACAACGATCAATTACATCGACCGACAGATTCTCTCGTTATTGAAAGAAATGCTCGATAAGGAAATTGGCTGGACCAATGAGCAGTTCGGTTTGGTGAACTCAGCCTTTCAAGTTGCTTACGGCCTCGGACTCCTTTGGTTCGGATGGTTTGTCGACAGGTTTGGAACAAAAGTTGGATATGCCGTTTCATTGACCGCGTGGAGTCTCGCGGCGATGGGGCACTCGTTCGTTGGTGGGTTCCGCGGTTTTATTGCGGCTCGTGTGGCGCTTGGCCTCGGAGAAGGCGGCAACTTTCCTTCGGCTATCAAAGCGGTCGCACTGTGGTTCCCGAAAAAGGAACGTGCTTTGGCCACGAGTCTGTTCAATGCAGGATCCAATGTCGGCGCCATCGCCGCGCCTGCAATTGTGCCATGGCTCGCACTAACCTGGGGCTGGCGTTCGGCATTTGTTGTCGCAGGTATCGCTGGCTTCGTTTGGCTCTTCTTCTGGATTCCCTTCTACAACGTTCCGGAGAAAATCAAATCGCTCAACGCAGGGGAGCTCGATCACATCCGCAGCGATCGTGACGAAGGGACAAAGGAAAAAGTTCCATGGAGCAGTTTGCTCGGTTATCGAGAGACATGGTCATTTGTCGTCGGCAAATTCGTAACGGATCCAGTCTGGTGGTTCTTCCTGATCTGGCTGCCGGATTATTTTAAAAAGACACGCGGCCTCGATCTGAAGAAGAGCTGGATTCATCTCGTAACGGTTTACGCCATCATCACCGTATTGAGCATTATTGGAGGCTGGCTTGCGGGGCATCTGGCAAAACGTGGATGGACCGTCAATCGTGCGCGAAAGACCAGCATGTTCATTTTTGCATTGTGCGTTGCGCCGATTCTGATGGTGACAAAAGTTGGCGATTGGACTGCCGTCTTTCTCATTGGGCTGGCAGGCGCAGCGCATCAAGCCTGGTCGGCAAACTTGTTCACGACCGTCTCGGACATGTTCCCAAAGAAAGCAGTGGCGTCAGTGGTTGGTATTGGTGGCCTCGCTGGATCCCTGGGAGGTTTTATGTTTCCGATCCTGACAGGGCGGTTGCTCGATCATTTTGAGAAGGCCGGGAATGTGACAGGCGGCTACGCTATTCTGTTTTCCATCTGCGCATCGGCTTACGTCATCGCATTTATTTTGAATCATCTGCTTGCGCCGCGCTTCGAACCCATTTCCGTAAAGCAGGCGTAATACAAATTCCATATCTGAATGAAACCCTTCGATCTATCGAACGAAACTGCACTAATTACAGGCGGCGGAACCGGCCTGGGCAAAGCAATTGCACAATGCCTGGCGGAAGCGGGCGCCCGTGTTGTTATTGTTGGACGGCGCAAAGAAGAACTTGAAAAAACCGTCGACGAGATCGGCAAACGCGCAACATTTCTGTGCCATGACGTTACGGCGGTCGACAAAGCGCCGGAGTTGATTCGCGCAATGAAAGACAAAGTCGGCGCCCCGACAATTCTCGTAAATAACGCCGGCATTCACCTGAAGAAACCAGCTGTCGAAACCACGGAAGCAGAATTTCAAAACGTGTTGAACACACATTTGCTCGGCGGCGTAGCGTTAACGCGCGCCGCGGTTCCAGAAATGGTTGCGAGCGGACGCGGCAGTGTCTTGTTCATTACGTCGATGGCGGCAGTATTTGGTATTCCGAACGTCATTGCTTACACCGCTGCCAAGTCTGCTTTGCTGGGCGTCGTGCGTGCGCTCGCGGTAGAAGTATCTTCCAAAGGCGTGCGCATTAACGCGATCGCCCCGGGTTGGATCGAAACCGAGATGAGTCGTAAAGCGATGGAAGGTGATCCAAAACGTAAGGAGAAGATTTTATCCCGCACACCGATGGCGGCATTCGGTAAGCCGGAAGATGTTGGTTGGGCAGCTGTTTATTTGAGTTCGCCCGCCGCACGATTCGTTACCGGCCACCAGTTGGTGGTAGATGGTGGGGTGAGTATTGGATTTTAAACAGCAGATTTAACCACGGATGGACACAGATGCACACGGATGCGGAATTTCGGCGGGTTTCGTAATCCGTGTTTATCTGTGTCCATCCGTGGTTAAATGATCTTTGCGTTCAATGATTCTCGAAGAAACATTTCGTTGGTTCGGTCCCAAAGACCCGGTTCCGCTCAAACATATCCGCCAGGCCGGTGCGACGGGCATCGTTAGTTCGTTGCATCACATTCCTGTCGGCGAAGTTTGGTCCATTGAAGCAATCCGACAGCATCATGGCTTAATCGAAAAAGCCGGGTTGCGCTGGAGTGTCATCGAAAGTCTGCCGGTTCACGAGGAGATCAAAACGCGCTCCGGCAAATACAAACAGTGGATCGACAACTATCGCCAATCACTGCGCAATCTCGGGCAGACCGGGCCAAAGATCGTTACATACAATTTCATGCCGGTGCTGGATTGGGTTCGTACGGATTTGGATTACGAACTCCCCGACGGCGCACGCACCGTTCGTTATGAACCTGTAAAGTTCGTCGCCTTTGAGGTCTTCATCTTCAAACGTCCCGGAGCAGAGAAAGATTATCCGCGCGAGCTCGTTGCGAAGGCTGAGGAATATTTTCGGACTCTTAAATCCGAAGAAGCCAAGCTGCTCGAACGAAACATAGTCGATAATTTCCCGGGGACCGCGAAAGGCACCACGATGCAACAGGTCCGCGATCGTCTCGCGACTTTTGCCGGCATTGATCGCGCGAAGTTAAAAGAACATTTGAAATTGTTCCTTGAGGACGTTGTTCCCGTCGCCGAAGAGAATGGTATTCGCCTCGTCATCCATCCCGATGACCCGCCATTTTCTGTGCTGGGGCTGCCGCGCATTTTCAGTAACGCAGAAGATGTTATTGATCTGCGATCAATGGTGAATAGCCCGGCGAATGGAATTTGCTATTGCACAGGCTCATTTAGTGCGCGTCGCGACAACGATCTGCCGCAACTCTTTCAACTCTCAAGCGATCGGGTCGGTTTTCTGCATCTCCGCAGTACCGCAACCGATGACGAAGGCAATATTGTCGAAGCAAATCATCTCGAAGGTAACGTCGACATGTATGCGATCGTTAAAGCGGCACTCACGGAAGCGAAGCGCCGCAAAGACGCTGGCCAACCTGATTGGCGAATTCCGTTTCGTCCCGATCACGGTCTCGTAATGCTCGATGATCTGGAGAAGCCCCCGCTGCCGACTCCGGGTTATTCTGCGATCGGACGTTTGCGCGGATTAGCGGAATTGCGCGGCCTCGAACTCGGCATTGCCCGAACGCTCTTCCCCGATCTCGTGGAAGCCGCAAAACGCAGCTGATTATTCGAAAGCAGTTTCGAGCATCAATAGTTTCTTGCTCCCGGTGTATTTCACCTCGATGCCTTCTGCATTGTCCGGAAGCGATGCGTTGAAGGTCGCCGTTTCTCCGGCACCAAATCGACGTTCCCCTGCAAGTTTGCCATTGATGAATACTTTTAGCGTCGTTGGCGCCCCGGACCGATTTTCCGCTCTCGTTCGAATCGTTTTCTTGGTCGAAGGCAGGCGCAGCCAGAACACGCCATATCCTTCGTCTGAATCTTTACTCAGGTCACGAACGGACGAGCCTGTCGAATATCCATAGTGGCCACCGAGAAGTCGCCCGTGCGGGACGAATTGATCACTGGGCCGAGTGTTCCACGCGCCTTCTTCCTGCGTCAACGGCTTGGCTTTTGGATTCTCGGGAGGGACAATCCAATCGGCATTCACGAGCATCCCATGGCGCGGTCCCGTGATCACGCCACGTTCACTGCCATAATCTCCCCAAACGATCGGCGTCGTGATCACCGGATAAACCTCGTGACCTGTTTTGCTCGTCGTATAGGAAACCAGGTTCAATAAAAACTGATCCGCAACAGGATCGAGGCCGACGCGCGAGACAATATCGAATGCCGAATAAACCACCGATCCCTTGCCCGAAAACATTTCTGCGAGTGCGACGCCTTGTAAGCCGCGGTCGTAATTGGCGAGCACCGCGGTATGCGCGAGTCCGTCCGTGTGTTTCAATTGGAATCCATCGGTAACAGGATAGACACGCGGAAACCCGCGCTTGGTCAAGTTGTAGCCTGTGTAATCAGACCAGAGCGACAGGTCCCGGCGGGTAATTCCACTAAAAACCGGGTGATTCGGACGCTCCGGATTTATGTTCATGTTGTCTCGGAACGGACGGCTTGCGGGCGGATAATGCTCGTCATTGGCCGACCCCTTGAAGAACTCGATCCCTACCGGTAACCAACTTGCGTCAAATTTGGCGCTGTCCTGTCGTAAACAAAGGACGCGTCCTCCCGCATCGATAAAGTTGCGCAACGCCTTCGTCTCGCCGGTCGACAATCGGCTCACCGATTCCTCACCGATGACCAACGCGGAACTCGACGATAACTGTTCCAATTTTTGAATCGAGTGGAACGGGATTTTCAGTCGTTGTAGTGCGCGCTTGGTTGCTCCTTTCGGATCAAACAGTACCAGCTCTGCTTCGAGATTAGCGGTGCGTCCGTTATTTCGAGGAGAAACAAAGAAATCGATTTGGTTGCGCGCCAGTCTGTTTCCATTTTCAAGGATTTCACCCGCGAGAACGTATTCACCTTTAGCCATGTCGTCCGGCAGTTCCAACTGCAGTTGCTGCCGTGCTGTGCCAAAATAGCGGATTGAACCGAGGTTCACCTCGCGCCGCAGAACCACTTTGCCAGTCTTCGTCCGAACTTCTGCGGCAAGAACTCCGTTCGTGATATCGCGAAAGGCATCGTCGTCGTTCACGACGTGCGCCCACGCTTTAATCCGGGTTCCCGCGTAAACATTCGGCGTCCACATTTCCCAGCTCAACAACACCGGTGAGTAAGAATCGCGAAGCTGTTCCATTGCCGGTTTCGGATCCATGTCCTCGAATGATTTAATTCCTGACCAGTTATAGAAAAAGATCGAGAACGGCATCACGCCAGCGAGCCGTGGATTGATCGGGCGCAGTCGACGAAACGCCTCCGTCGCCTGCTGCGTTGTAAACGTTTGCTGATGCAGAGCGTCGGCAATCTGGTTTGTAGAATGACCGGTCCAATTCAACTGCGCCCCCAGCTGTTTACTCATGATGATGTTGTAGTCACCGCGCGGCCCGGTGTAATTGCCGACGCATTCGGTAAATGTCACCGGTTGAATGGCGTTCGGATCTCCAAATAGTTTTTTATCCCGCAGATTCAGAAACGTGAGAAACGTGTTGTAATACCAACCCCAATAGCGGTGCACATCTTTGACGTCACCTTCGCGACCTACACCGTAACCCGCATTACCGATATAAAGGCGTGTCGGATCCCAGCGCTTCAGGTCATTGCACGCCTTCGTGAGGAACTCGTGAAATGCTTTGCCACGCTCTCCCGATGTCGGAAGTTCATTCGACAAAATGTAAATCATGATGCTCGGATGCCGTGCATAAGTCTCGAACATCTGTTGGTAGGCCATGAGGCTTTTGCTGTAATCCTTCGGCGCTCCTTGTTTGTTCCTTGGCGCTTCAAGTGGCGAACCATAATTCCCCTGGAACATCATCATTCCCAGCTCATCGCAGACATCGAACCAGACTTGCGAGTCCTCCGGCAATCGAATCGCATTCACGTTGCGGCTTTTCATGAACCGCACATATGATTCCGCAAACGCGCGAGAACGGCCGACTTCATCCGGTACCGTTCTTCCCGGAGGATTGATAGCAATGCCTCGCAGAAATATCGGATGTCCGTTCAGGAAAAATTGTCCCGTACGATTTTCAAAGGATCGGAAACCGAATCTCACCGATTTCGTCGCGAGCACATTTGTGCCGTGGTGGACGGAGAGTCGAATAGTATAAAGATTTGGTGCCGACGGACTCCAGAGCTTCGGACTGAGATTTGAAATCGTTTTGCTCAGCGAAGCATTGCCATTCGCGGGAACACTCACATCTCCAAGCTTGCCAGACCAGAACGGGCGATCCGAAGCATCGACAATTTCTGCGGTGATATCAGCGTCACGCACTCCTTCGATCGATTTGAAGGCGATTTCCAGCCGGACATTATTCGTCCACGCGAACGGAACGAGCTTTTCGATTTCCAGTGCGACAAGGCGCAACGAGGAGACGGCCGTTGCGAAGACAATGGCCACGAATGTCGGCAGCCACCGACAGCGATTAAAACGCATATGCAATTAGACGCGAACGCTCCGAGCAAGTATCAACTCGTCAACGCTTTCACGGTCGCTTCAAGACTCGCGAGATCCGTGACATTCAGCATCTGCGCATTTTTATCGATACGCTTCATGAATCCGCTGAGTGCTGTGCCGGGGCCGAGTTCGATAAAACGAGTAAAGCCTTGCGCAAGTAAATACCGCATCGACGCTTCCCAACGGACAGACGAGGTGACCTGTTCAACAAGTCGCGTGTGGATGTCGGCGGCCGTCGTGTGCGGCTGTGCCGTGACATTGGAAATTGCGGGAACTGCGGTGCTGTTCGTGGTCACTTTCGCAAGCATTTCGCGAACTTTAGGTTGCGCGCTGGCCATCAACTTCGAATGGTATGCCCCGGCAACGGGCAGCGACACCGCGCGTTTTGCGCCCTTTGCTTTTGCGGCTTCAACCGCTTGCGCGATTTTATCGGCTTCACCGGAGATAACGATCTGGCCAGGACAATTTAGATTTGCCATTTCCACACCCGTCGCGGTGCAGACCTCGGCAGTTGCTGCTTCGTCCAGTCCGAGGATAGCCGCCATGCCACCACGCGTTACTTCACAGGCTTCCTGCATAAAGCGGCCGCGTTGACGCGCGATCTTCAAACCATCTTCAAAACCAAAAGCGCCAGCAGCAGTCAGAGCTGTCAATTCCCCGAGCGAAAGGCCCGCCGTCGCTTCGAAACGGAAATTCGGCACTCGCTCCTTCAAAAGTTCGAGAGCAATCCAGCTCACCGTGAAAATGCCCGGCTGGCAGTTCTCGGTTTTCGTGAGCTCCGCTTCCGGTCCGTTTACGCAGATGTTCGCGAGATCGTAGCCAAGCACCTGGTTGGCTTTGTCGAAAATGTTTTTAGCTGTCGGGATTTGATCGCAAAGATCTTTGCCCATGCCGACGTATTGGGCGCCCTGACCAGCGAATAACAATGCGGTTTTGCTCATAAAGTGGCGCCGATTGCACAACAAAGAGGCAAAGGCGCAAAGCTAAATTTCCTGATGTGACAAAAAGCCAGCGACGGTCAGAGACCGCCGCTACTTAAGATTAACGATTTGCTTTCAGCATCTCGCGGACATCTACAGCGTCCATGCCTGCGGCACGAATGGCGCGCATGCCGAGGTCAGTGTCTTCGTAAGCACGACAAAATTGCGGGGGCACACCGATGCGACGGGCTGCTTCGAGGAAAATGTCCGGCGCGGGTTTTTGATTCTTCACGTCTTCACTTGTCACAACGGCGTCGAAAAGATGGCGTATCTTCAGGTGCTCCAACACCATTCCGATGGCATTTTTCGACCCACCGGAAGCGACGGCCATAGGAATCTTACCGTGATTTGCCCGCGCGATTTCAACAACGCATTCGATCGGCCCAACATGTTCCAGTGTCGTGAGGTAGAGCGCTTCCTTTTCTTTTGCCACGCTGAGATGGTCGATGGTCAGCCCTTGCTCCTCTCCGAGCATCTTGATGATGTCTCGCGTGGGCACGCCACCCATTGCGTAAAAACGATCTTCTGGGAAATGCAATTTGTGACGCTGACTAATAACCTGCCACGCACGCCAATGAAGTGGCATCGTGTCCGCAAGGGTTCCATCGCAATCGAAAACTAGACCTTTGATTTGCATAGAATTCTGACTCCTGGATTCTATCGCCCCACTCATGCCTTCAACGCCGCGAGCTTCTCGTTCAGGTCATTATTGGTGAGTGCCAGGATCATTTCGTCCAAATCGCCTTCGAGGAAGGTTGTCAGGCTGTAGAGCGTTAGTTCAATCCGGTGATCGGTTACGCGGTTCTGCGTGAAGTTATACGTGCGAATGCGTTCGTTGCGTTCGCCGGTGCCAACTTGTGATTTGCGATGCGCAGCATACTTCGCATTTTCTTCCGCGATTTTTGCCTCGAGCAAACGCGAACGCAGGACTTTCATCGCTTTCGCCTTGTTTTTGATCTGCGAACGCTCGTCCTGGCAGCGCACTTCGATGCCCGTCGGCTTATGGAAAACACGAACCGCAGAGTCGGTCGTATTAACACCCTGACCGCCGTGACCCCCGGCGCGACAAACGTTAATTTCTAAATCTTCGGGTTTAATTTCGACGTCGACTTCTTCGGCTTCGGGAAGAACGGCGACGGTGCAGGTACTCGTATGAATTCGGCCGGACGCTTCTGTTGCCGGCACACGTTGCACGCGATGAACGCCGCTTTCGTATTTCAAACGTTTGAAAACGTCCGTACCCGTCACGCTGAAGATCACTTCCTTGAACCCACCGAGGTCGGATGGACTGGAATCCATCGCTTCCACTTTCCAGCCCTGCTCTTCAGCGTAGCGCGTATACATGCGGTAAAGATCCGCCGCAAATAATGCCGATTCATTTCCGCCGGCACCTGCGCGGATTTCAATGATCGTATTGCGCGAGTCGCTGGGATCCTGCGGCACGATGCCCCGGTAAACTTCCTGCGCGAGGCGTTTTTCGTCCGCTTCGAGGCGGGTAATTTCTTCCTGTGCCATCAACGCCATCTCGGAGTCTGCGGGTTCACTGGCGACGAGCTTTTTGTTTTCCTCGAGTTCGGCAGCCGCTTTCAAATAGGCCTGTCCACAGGCGACGAGTTCTTTGAGACGCGAGTATTCACGCGACAACTCCTGCGCTTTCTGCGGGTTGTCAAAAGCCTTCGGATCGCTTAAGGCCGCTTCGATTTCGGCGTAGCGATTCTGAAATTTCTGAATGTGTGGGCGTAGATCCATTATTTAAACGTGGAACTCTGAACGGCGAACGCGGAACACAGTCGACGCTTCCGCGTACAGGTTACGCGTTGGAAAAAAGCAACCGCCCGCGAAAGCATATTGCTTCGGCGGGCGGTTTTTCGAAAATCAGAGCTACTTCTTCTTTTTCTTGGTCGCAGCTTCGGCAGCAGCAGCCTGAGCGGCTTGCGTCTTGGCCATACGCTGTTGGAATTTATCCACGCGACCGGCAGTATCGACGAACTTCTGCTGACCTGTGTAGAACGGGTGGCACATGTTGCAAATACCGATGATGGTTGTCTTCTTGACTGAGCGCGTCTTGATGACGTTGCCACACGCGCAACGAATTTCCGCGTCCTGATAATTCGGATGAATGTCAGCTTTCATAAAAGGCCGGAAAACTTACCAGTCTTCCTCCAAATGACAAGTGGAATTTATACTCCAGCCCGGGGCATGGAACCCGGAATCATCCATGCCGTTCCAAAAGATCAACTAATATATCGGCAAGATACCCCCAAACCGGCTGCACCCGAGGCCGAATCGCCTTTTGGATCATTAAACGCTTCTCCATGTGCATAAGTAGGTAAGCGGCCAAAAAACGAACTTTCGCTTTGAGCCAATTTGAGGGCTAAATTCCGATTTCCATCAGGAAAATGGATTTTTTATGCTCCGAAAACGATTTTCCGGATGGGAATTGGTTTTCGAACGGTCCGAAATCAGTTTCCCGTTTGGGAAAACGTTTTTCCACCGTCCTTTTCTATTTTCCCGGATGGGAACGCAAAAAAGGACGGTCCAAAACTAATTTCCCATTTGGGAAATCGTTTGGGCACGGTCTTAAACCAGTTTCCCATCCGGGAAAATGATTTCGGACGCTCCTTTTTTGATTTCCCATCGGGGAACTTATGCAACTACGGACCAGAATTAGTTTCCCGATCGGGAAATCGAAAAAAGACGATGTTTTAACGCTTTTCCCGACGGAAACTGACGAATTTCGGCGGTTTTCATTCTCCACGGACAGAAAAAAGGCTCTGACGGGTTCTACATTCAGGAATTTCAGCGTTATTAAGATAAGCAGGTTCCGATTGGGTCATCGAGATTCAAAATGCTTATCCATCCTGCTGATGAGCGGTCGGATGTTCTTTGCATCATTCAATCACGCCGCTTGATCACAGGTGATTCTAGATGTTGACGCCATCCTCCGGTTCAGGCTCTCTATCCGGGTTGAATTCCACCGCCGACGTTTCGAAAACAACGACGTTCTCCTCCCACCAGAAACTGGTGCTTTGGGTGTTGTGGCTGACGTACGGCTCGCTTTACTTCTGCCGTAATAATCTCGGTATCGCGCTCCCGGGATTGCAAGCGGAATTGGGCTACACGAAAGCGCAGATGGGGACTGTGCTGATGTCGCTAAAGCTCGCCTATGGGCTCGGACAATTCATTAATGGACAACTCGCCGAACGTTTCCGTCCGCGGACACTGCTTGCCATCGGCTTATTTGGAACGGCCTTTCTGAACGTCCTCTTCGGATGGGCAACGTCACTTTACTTTCTGACCTTTGTGTGGGCTTGTAACGGTTATGTGCAGGCACTTGGCTGGCCCCCAACGATGCGGACGGCGGCCAATTGGTTTCCTGCCGAGCAGCGAGGTCGTGCGATTTCGATTATCGGGACCGGTTATCAATTATGCGGTGCCCTTGTGTTTGTTGTGGCGGGCTGGGCGGCGGAGAAATTTGGATGGCGGGGCGCATTATACATTCCCGCGGTATTGGTGAGCGCGAGCGCCGTTCATATGTTGTTCTTTCTCAAAGATTCACCCAGAAGGGATCCGGCCCACGAAGTATCAGCGCAGTTGCCACCGATTCATTCGAGAACGGTTAGTCAAAATTTGATTTTAACCCTTTCCAATCCTGCGCTTTGGTTGGTCGCCCTCGCATTATGCTTGTTAGACGCGTGCCGGTATGGCTTTACGGATTGGGGAGTGAGTCATTTGAAAGAGGTCCAACACGGGACAATCAGTTCGGCGGCGTTTACCTACGCAATGCTTCCGTTCGGTGGAATTTGCGGAACGATCGCAGCAGGCTGGATGACGGACAAGCTGTTTGGCGGCAGGCCGGCTCCGGCGATTTCCATTTTGCTGTTCTCACTCGGCATCGCGACATTGGTCTACGATCATGTGATCAGGATGGGCGTAGGAGCGTCGATGTTGAGCCTGTTTGTCGTCGGTTTCTGTATTTATGGGCCTCAAGTGTTGCTGGTCGGGACGCTTCCGGTTGACATCGCTCGAGGAGGAACAGCGGCAGCAGCAGCCGGGTTTGTGAATTTCATGGGCGGCATGGGATCAGCCCTCGGTGATAAGGTAACTGGGCACCTCGCGCAGGATTATGGTTGGACTTTTGCGGTGCGATTCTGGTCGGCCTGCGGCTTCGTCGCGGCACTAGTTATCGCTTGCTTGTGGAATGCGGGAACGAGACGCGATGGAGCATTGTCGGCCGCGGGGTCGAACGTTCCGCAGAAATAACGGCAGTACCTACGTCGGAGACGGGTTACTCTTCCTGTTTAGCGTTCCAGACAAATAGCGGAAGAATTAAAGCAAACACCGTGGCGATCACCCAAAAATGACCAACCGCGGTGAAATCGT
>CBHWET010000077.1:0-15546 GCA_966112985.1 uncultured bacterium
AAAATAAAAAAACGGCCGCCTGAAATTCAGACGACCGTTTGCAGAGTAACGCGAAGGATTACTTCTTGTCTTCAGCCTTCGGATTGCAATGTTCGCACTTCTTGCCTTCCTTCTTGGCTTCGACACAGCACTTGTGCGTGCAATCTTTGCCAGCGGCTTTGGCTTTTTCGCAGCAGGACTTCTTGGCGCCTTCTTTCTTGCCTTCCTTCTTACCTTCTTCGGCCATGACCGTTCCAGCAACGAGAGCGAGGGCGAACGCAGCAACCAACAACGATTTGATGAGCTTCATATAACTTTGTCTCCCCGGTTTCATTTATTCTCGGGGCTTTGCCGCCTCACTCACCACGCAAAGCCTTGCGGCGACTCAGCCGAAGGGGTGTGTTGAATGATGCGAACGCAGGGTAGGCTACAACGGGGGTGGTCGGAATGTCGATACTGATTTGAGAGCCCGGTTCTGCTTGCCGCACCGGGCTCTGACGGCCTACTGTCTTTCAACGGGAGTCCTCAGACTATTCTACTATGAACGAAACGTTGAACGTCGCGGCGCGCGACACCGCCTACCAATATGGCTATTACACCGGGCGGACAGTGTTTGTCCTTTTGATTGTAGCCGGCATTTTGAAATGCATTTCGCTGGCACGGAAACCGAATTGCAACGCCAAGTGCGCAATATCTCTCGCCCTGATGCTTGGCACGTTCGCCCTCGCTTCGGCATTGCAGGCAATTGTGGCAATGGTACCCGATATGTCCCTCATTGCTGGTCCAGTCCTCGGTCTGCTGATTTTCGGTTGCTTTGTGACAGGAATCGTCTTCGCGATCATGGGACTGATCGAATATTCAAAGAATCGTGAGCTGTACATACAGGGCAAAGGACAGGCAATCACGGCATTGGTCTTTGGCTCCATCTTCCTCGTGCTCTTTGGGGCCGGATTCGTGAAAGGTTTTTCGGCTGCAAGCGCGAAGCGCAAAGCATTGGAAACGAAGCAACCAGCCCTCGAAGCCATGCTCACCTTCGACGAAATGAATTATAAGTTCAAAAGCCTGCCAAAGCCCTGGGCCAAAATCGATGCGACGAAAATTAATCCGCTCTCCACACTCGGTTACATGCGCGCAAAGCCCCAGATCTTTTTCATCCTGATTGCGGAAAGCGCGGGGATTGATCTGAATGCGACCTCCAGTCAACTCGCCGAAATTGCCAAGGGCAACCTCGAAAGCGCAGCGACATCGGCGAAGTTTGTGAAGGAAGTGCCGGAGACCCACAACGGCGTGGAAGGCATTCGACTCGAGACCGAAGCGCAGTTGAAAAACTTAAATGTGTATTACGTGCATTGGGTCATCACGACGAACGGCTACGCCTATCAATTAATGTGTTGGGGCGGCCAGAAGGATCGCGAGCAGGTGCAGAAAGAAGCGACCACAATTTTCTCACGGTTTGAATTAATCGATCCGACGAAGACTTCATTTGAGGAACCAGCGGAGGCTCCGGCCAAAAAACCAAAGTCCCGCAAGAGTCAACGTGATGTTCAATCACGCAGCGACAACGAGTCGCGCCTGGTATTGCTCCAGTAATTCCTTGATGCGGCGTGCATCGGTTTTGGTGTGACCGTGACTGGCCAGCGGATCTGAACCGCCAGAAGATTCAATCAGGATTTCCGACCAGATGATTCCTGTCTTGATGTGAACCGAGGCAATCTTCGCGATGCTGATGCTCATCTCGTCGGTGCTGAAGAAGGCGCGTTTCCGTCGAATGACGGCTTTGTCCGTAATCTCAATAACGGTTGGGAACAGGAGATTGCCTTTCGTCCAGCGACTGGCGGTGAATACTTCGGCGGGCATAATTTACACTCCATAAAACTCTTTCCCGACCGCGAATGCAACAGCAGGTGTGGCGCTTATCTCGACAAAGCGTCCGAAAGTCGATATCTGCTAAGGGATGAGATTCTTCGCTGGAACTTTTCTGTTATCAGTCTTCGTTCCCCTGCTCCATGCCGCTGACCCGATTGGTGAGCGGTTCGTCTACAAAAAGGTCGAAGGACGGGAACTCACCATGTACGTGAGCAAACCTGAAGGTTGGAAGCAATCCGACAAACGGCCAGCCATCGTTTTTTTCCACGGAGGCGGTTGGGTCGCAGGCGCACCGTCCCAATTCAATGATCATTGTAAATACTTTGCGTCGCGCGGACTCGTCACAGCGACGGTTGAGTATCGATTGCTCGACAAAACAAAGAAGGAAACGCCGCTTGCTTGCATCAATGATGCAAAATCAGCAATGCGTTGGGTGCGTTCGCATGCAAAGGAACTGGGCATCGACGAAAAACGCATCGCTGCGGGAGGAGGTTCTGCGGGCGGACATCTTGCCGCTTTTACGGGAATGGTCGAAGGAAGTGACGAACCGCAGGACGATCGATCAATTTCTCCAAAGGCCAATGCGCTGATTCTCTTCAATCCCGTGTTCAACAATGGTCCCGGCCAATGGGGTAACAGCCGCGTTGGTGAGCATTACAAACAATTTTCTCCAGCGCATAATATTACGCGTGATGATCCGCCTGCAGTTGTCTTTCTTGGAACCAAGGATGATTTGATTCCGGTACAAACGGTTCGTGATTTCGAATCTGAGATGAAGAAGGTCGGTGTCCGTTGCGACATCCATCTCTACGAAGGGCAAAAGCACGGCTTTTACGGGAAATACAACGCGAACGGGAAATACTTTTACGAAACGGTTTTTCAAGCGGATCGATTTCTTGCCTCGTTAGGCTGGTTGAAGGGAGCCCCGACACTCGTAAAACCTGAGGCTTCGTCATCGAAAGAGAAGTAAATCGAAACCTCCCGTTCAGCAGCATCGTCTGCCGCTCCAGCACATTGATCCGCTATGATTAATTTATTCCGTCATTCATTTTTCACTCTGTCTCTATTGGCACTTTCCTGCTTCGCTTCCGTGGCCGGGAATCGTCCGAACATTTTGCTGATCATGTCGGATGATATGGGGTTTTCGGATTTGGGTTGCTACGGCAGTGGCATTGCAACGCCGAATCTCGATTCGTTAGCAAAGGAGGGTGTTCGTTTTACCCAGTTTTACAACATGGGCCGCTGCTGCCCGACGCGTGCATCGTTACTGACAGGCCTGTATCCGCACCAGGCCGGTATCGGCCACATGATGGAGGATCGAAATCACGAAGGCTATCGCGGCAACTTGAATCAGAACTGTGCGACGATCGCCGAAGTCCTGCGAACGAATGGTTATCGCACTTACATGTGCGGTAAATGGCACGTTACGCGATTTATTAATCCGAATGGGGACAAATCAAATTGGCCGCTGCAACGTGGGTTTGAAAAATATTATGGCACAGTCAACGGCGGTGGCAGTTTTTATGACCCAACGACCTTGTGCCGGCAGAACACCTACATCACGCCAGAGAATGATTCCGAGTATAAGCCCAAAAAGTTTTATTACACGGAGGCCTTGAGCGATAATGCCGTTCGTTTTATTTCACAACACGGACAGGAATCACCGGACAAACCGTTTTTCATGTACCTCGCCTACACATCGGCGCATTGGCCGATGCACGCCTTGGAAAAGGACATTGCGAAGTACAAAGGCAAGTTCGATACCGGTTACGAACCTGTTCGCAAAGCTCGCATCGAGAAACTGAAGCAACTCGGAATATTCGATTCCAAGTGGATGCCGGCACCGACTGCACTGGATTGGGACAAAGTAGAAAATAAAGCGTGGGAGGCACGTTGCATGGAGGTGTATGCGGCGATGATCGACAACATGGATCAAGGCATCGGTAAAATTATCGCGCAGCTGAAGAAAGATGGGCAGTTCGAAAACACTTTGATTTTCTTCCTTCAGGACAATGGCGGTTGTGCAGAGTTAATGGGACGAACCACGCCGACCACTTATCCCGCGACGAACCCAAAGCCGCTCGGTCCAAATGATCTTCAACCGAATATTTGGCCCCCGATGCAAACCCGCGACGGCCGCTGGGTTCGAAACGGTGTCGGTGTGATGCCAGGACCTGAAGATACGTACATGGGATACGGTCAAGGCTGGGCAAACGTCTCCAATACTCCGTTCCGTGAATATAAACACTGGGTCCACGAAGGCGGCATCAGCACGCCGTTAATCGTTCATTGGCCCGCGGGCATTCCGAAGAGCCGCAATGGCAAACTGGAATCGCAACCTGCTCATCTCATCGATATCATGGCGACCTGCGTTGATATTTCCGCGGCGAAGTATCCTGCTGAATTGAACGGAAATAAAATCAAGCCGATGGAAGGTGTCAGCCTCCAGCCCGC
This sequence comes from uncultured bacterium, assembly GCA_966112985.1. GTDB lineage: Bacteria > Verrucomicrobiota > Verrucomicrobiia > Limisphaerales > JACDHS01 > CBHWET01. The sequence goes on from CBHWET010000077.1 coordinate 4,300, forward strand.
GTTCAAAGGCAGTTCCATCAAGCGCAAGCAGCCGATCTTCTGGGAGCACGAAGGCAACCGCGCTGTGCGTGACGGAAAATGGAAGCTGGTCGCCAAAGAAAATCAGCCCTGGGAACTTTACGACATGGAGAAGGATCGGCCGGAAATGAACGACTTGTCCGCGCAGAATCCAAAGAAGGTAAAAGAGATGGCAGCCCAGTGGGACGCGTGGGCGGCACGCGCCAATGTCTTGCCGCTAGGTGCATGGCACGGCCCTTCGAAAGATAAAAAGGGAAATGCGGCGAAAAAGCACGCGAAGGGATAAGCCGCCAATGAAGGTAAAAAAAAGTCGATGCGACAACTTTTTCCCAATCGCCAAAATGTAATCGTTGCACTTCTGTTTATCCTTTCGTTGCCATCAATGGCAGCTTCGGAACGTCCCAACATCATCCTGATCTTGGCTGACGACATGGGCTTCAGCGATATCGGCTGTTACGGCAGCGAAATTCGCACTCCCAATATCGATCGTCTTGCGAAGAACGGTCTTCGATTCACACAATTCTACAACTGTGCCCGCTGTTGCCCTTCGCGCGCCGCACTGATGACAGGGTTGTATCCGCATCAGGCGTGGGTTGGGGACATGGTTGACGAATATGCGCGCCCTGCTCGCGAACAATTAAAAAGTCGCGCCTATTCGGATCATCTGAATCCTTATGCACCAACAATAGCCGAAGCGTTGCACGAAAGCGGTTATCGCACCGGCATGTCCGGCAAATGGCATCTGGGCTATCGCACGAACGAATGGCCCTGCGCCAGAGGTTTCGCCCGGTCGTTTGCGGTAATCGAAGGCGCGATGAATTACTATGGATTTGGGATGCAACACACCGGCGCGGTTACGAACCCGCCCATGGCCTTGGATAAGCAAGTGTATATTCCACCGCGGGAAGGATTCTTTTCGACGGATGCCTTTACCGAATACGCCGTGAGTTTTATCAAAGAAGCGAAAACGAACCGTCAACCGTTCTTTCTGTATCTCGCTTACAACGCACCGCATTGGCCTTTACATGCCCGCCTCGAAACGATCGCCCACTATCGCGGTAAATATAAAACAGTCGGTTGGGACAAATTGCGAGAGCGACGTCACGAGCGTTTGAAGGAGCTCGGGCTCATCGACGGACGGTGGCCTCTCGCGCCGCGTCCACCGCAAATCCCCGCATGGGAACAAGCGACGGCAGAACAACAACTTCGTTGGGACGAACAGATGTCCATTTACGCTGCACAGGTCGAGGAGATGGATGCGGGCGTAGGAAAAGTGTTGCAGGCATTAAAAAAGATTAAGGCCGATGAAAATACGTTGATTCTTTTCCTTTCGGACAACGGCGGAGCTTCAGAAGATCCGAATCGCAGTTTGCCAGAAGCCCGCCTCGGCACACGCGAAAGCTACAAAGGATACGGCCTCGCTGGCGCACACGTGAGTAGCAGTCCATTTCGCAAAACGAAAAAATTTACTCACGAAGGCGGCATTTCTCCTCCGTTTATTGCCTCGTGGCCGGAAGGCATCGCAATGCGATCCGATTCTTTGGTTCGGCAACCGGCTCATATCATTGATTTGATGCCAACGTGTCTGGCAATCGCGGGAGCGACGTTTCCCAAGACAATGAACGGAGAAAGCACCACGAATTTAGAAGGCGTGAATTTAACGCCGGCTTTTCAAGGAAAAGACCTGGCACGCACCGCGCCGCTCTTTTGGGAACACGAAGGGCATCGCGCTATTCGCGACGGTAAATGGAAACTGGTCGCCAGCCACAACGACCCCTGGGAACTCTACGACATAGAGACGGATCGAACCGAATTGCATGACTTATCAAAAACCTTCCCGGAGAAAACGCGCGAATTAGTTGAAAAGTATTCTGCGTGGAGCGAAAGGGTTGGCGTCAAACCGTGGCCAGAACCGCAAACAAAGAAGAAGCCTTAAACGTTCCCTAAGTGGCGACTGGTTGCCCTCCAGCAAATTGTAATTTCCCCGCTACGTCGCGACCCAATTCTGCCGCTTCGGCAAGTGCTCCTTGCTTTTCGGCGAGTTGAACATTTGCGGCTAAAAATGAAATTGCACGGAGATGCAACCCACCATCCACAACCCGCGCGTACGCGCCTACGGGGCTTTGGCACCCGCCACCCATCGCATTGAGAAATGAGCGCTCTGCGGTAACCGCCTGGAAGGTTTCGTAGTGGATCAGACCGGCGCAGATTTTGTCGACTCGCGGATCATTCTCCCGAATTTCAATGCCGATCGCCGCCTGTCCGACGCATGGCAACATGTCGTCGATTGAAACGACCGTTGCGAGAAGACCGCTGGGGATCCCCTCGCCTTCCAATTCGCCGCTGTCGGTAATTTGAAAGTGCAACCGCGCTAGCCCAGCGGCAGCGAGAACAGTCGCATCCAACTCCGGATTCTTCGCGAGCTTCTCCAGACGCGTCGCCACATTGCCACGGATTTCAACGGCCTTGAAATCCGGACGAATCGCAAGCAGTTGGGCTTTACGCCGTGTGCTGCTCGTGCCAATGACGATGCCCTCCGGAAAATCTGTGAGTGACATCTTCGGTTTGAAACCACGTCCGACCATTCCACTCACCGCGCTGCGGTAAATCAGAACATCACGAACGTCTTCACGCTTCGGCGTCGCACCAAGCTTCAGTCCCGCGGGCAATTCGGTCGGTAAATCTTTTAAGCTGTGCACTGCGAGGTCCGCTTCGTTGTTCAATAACGCGACCTCCAATTCCTTTGTGAAAAGTCCGCGCGGTAAACTTGCGTCGATGCGCGCCATAGAGGCGGTCTGCATCTTATCACCCGTCGTTTTGATGATCTTAAGTTCGACTTCCACGCCAGGGAACTTTTCCCGACATTGCGCAGCCACCATATTTGACTGCGCCAGCGCCAAAGCACTGCCGCGGGTTGCAATGATGATCTTTTCGGTTGCCATTATTCCAAAGCGAGGTCGGAAGTGCCAAACATCGGACGCTTTTCATGCGCTGACAACAGTCCCTTTACTTTATCGCGAATGATTTCTTCGCAGCGGGCAATCTCCTCCTGTCGCTGCTTTAGATAATCCGCCGCGATCTGCTGCAAATCGTCAATGTTGTAGAGGTAAACGTTTTCGAGAAAGTTCACTTCGGGTTCGATATCACGCGGAACAGCGATATCGATTAAAAGCAGTGGACGGTTTTTTCGCAGTTTCATCAGCGGCTGCAGTTTCTTTCGATCGAGGACATAATGCGGTGCGCTGGTGCTGCTGATCACGATATCGATGTTCGCAAACTCTGTATCCCACTGATCAAAGTGAATCGCCCTGCCGTTCAACTCTCCCGCGAGAGCCACCGCTTTATCATAAGAGCGGTTCGAAACGATGATGCTGTTGGCACCCCGTGAAAGCAGAGCACGAGCAGCTTTCTCGCTGGTTTCCCCCGCGCCGAGCACCATCACCTGCCGGTCGCCAAGCGACGTGAAAATCTTTTCGGCAAGTTCAACAGCCACCGACGCCACCGAAATACTCCCACGTTGAATGTTCGTGTCGGTGCGGATGTGCTTTGCCACATTGAACGCCCGCTGAAACGCTTTATTCAACCGCCCAGCAGTATGTTTGTGTTGAAGCGCGAGGTCATAAGCCTTTTTTAGCTGCCCCAGAATTTCCGTTTCACCCAGAACCATGGAATCGAGGCCACTCGCCACCTTGAAAAGGTGTTCGACACTTTTTGGTTCACCCAAGCTGTATAGTTCTGTACCGACTTCGTCCTGATAATTGTGATGCTCGAGAAGAAATCTCCTTAAACCGGCAAACGCTTGCGTTTCCGTCCCTTCGGAAAAAGCATAAATTTCAACGCGATTGCACGTAGAGAGAATCACTGCCTCCGAGGCCAACCCGTTGTCGCGGATTTTCTGCAAAGCTGATGGAATCGTCGCTTCGGCAAATGCAAATCGCTCTCGCACGGTGACCGGCGAGCTGTGATGGCTTAAGCCTATAACAACAATCGGCATATTAATGGTGTGCCGGTGAAAGAAGACTTACCCCCCAGAACGTAAGCAAAACAAAAACAAACGTTCCAATCGACCCGTAAGCAAACCGGCGACCGGTCTGCGAAAATCGTCCGTGCAACAACAGTAATGTTCCGTAGATCAACCACACAATGATCGACCAAATGAGCTTGGGCGCAATCTCCGGGTTACCGGTCACATAGGTATTGTACCGCTCTTTCATCAAGAACGGACTGACCGCCAGACCCGCAGTCAGCAAAACAAAACCACCAAGCAAGAGGCGGGTCATTACCTTTTCCAGACGCTCCATTGGAGGCATAAGCGAGAACACGGCGCGGACCTTATGAAATTTTAAATTTCGCTCCTGCGAAACGTACATGCTTGCTGCGACTGCACTCAACCCAAAGGCGCCGTAAGAAAGAAGACTCAACGCAGCATGAAGATCAGTGATACCGCTCGCCTTTTCCGGTGTGTGCGTGTCGAGGCCCGGCATTAACGCGAACGTTCCCATCGCGAAAAGAAATGGAGACGCAAAAGCACCGAGGTAGCGAAGTCGAGCCCATAAACCAATGACAAGATAAACAGACAAAATCGTCCACGTTACGAATGTCATCGCTTCGTAAAGGTTGCTGGTCGGACAACGACCAAACCGCGCCCCACGCAAATAAAGGGCCGTCATGTTCAAAATGAATCCGGAAAGAAGAAGGAGGTAATTAATGCGGTTATCCTGACGGAACCCCCTCCTCCACAGAAAAAACGAATAAATCATGCTGACGCCGAAAAAAATTACGGCGAGCAGGTAACAGTGCCTGTCAGTAAACCATGACACGGAACTAGGGTAATTCAGCAGCGGAAGCCTGCAAGCTGCAATTCAGTCGAGACCGGAGACCCGAAATCGTCACTTCGGCTGGAATGCAAACTTTGAAGTCATGTATGAAATGGTGCCCGACGGCGAAAGCGCTTTTTTCTCCATCAATGCCGCGGCGGTTCCGCTGGCAAGCGCTGTAGAGGTGGACGTCCCGTTAACCTGATACGCTGTGGTCCCAATTGTACCGATATCACTTCCTGGAAAGATCACGTCAACGAAGGCGCCACGGTTGGCGTAGGGGGCGACGTTGCCTGTTGCATCCGCAGCTGTTACTGCGAGGACACCGTTGTATGCCGCCGGGAACGTTGGCGCCGTTACAGGTTGGTTCCCGGCTGCCGCAATAAAAACAATCCCCTGAGCACTCAAACGCGCAATCACTTCTTGAACCAGAGGACTGTCGCCGTAACTACCGAGGCTTAGATTAATAATGCGTGCCCCACCCTTCGCGGCGTCAGCCATTCCGTGTGCAATGTCGAACATCGTTGAGGAGCTATTGTTTCCGTAAACGTCGATCGGCAGGATTCGCACCGATGACTTTGTTCCAGCACCTTCCAGCTGCTGCACGGCGTGCAAAATCGATTCGAGCATAAACGTCCCGTGCGTTGGGTCATTTGGATTGCCGCTCCATTCACCCGACTCAGCAATCGCCTCCAAAACAAACTGCTGCATGGCCGGGTCAAGCTTCTGCACATGAGAATCAATTAATGCAATAATCACGTGATTCGGATCGGGATTCGCTTTCAGGTCAAACGGCAACATGCTCGTCGCCGCCAGCGGTTTAGCCTGAGGCGTCGGAGGAGCCGGGACCGCGTAGTTGGATTCAATGCTTGCCACGCATTGATCGGCATTCAGGTCCGCCCGGGCTTTGTTGGCCAGCTGTTCGCTCCCGAATTGCAGCCGATAGACATGGAATTGCTCGAAGCGACCGAGCACCTTCGCGTTCAGTTTCTTGGCAAGATCGTCGATGGAGCCACAGCCTTCATGCAACGTCACGACCAGTTCATTCGGAATCCGGCCATCACGTCCAGTCCCCAAGACGGGAGCTGTCGGCCTGATCAGCTGAGTCGCCTGCCCCATCGTGGTTTGAAAGACGTATAACTTCCGAACGGTGTTGGTCTGCGGCATCAGCGTGAAACTCAGGTTCCCGAGCAGCCGTTTCAGCGCATCGGTTTCAGGGGCATTCTTAAATTTTACCGAAACGTTGTGGGTGGTGCCGGGCTCAACGTAGACTTCCCAACCGGTCACGTTTGAAATCTCTTCTAAAACTCGTGGCAACGGCCAATTGCCAATCTCAGCGTCGACATCATTGGTGTGCCAGACAAGCGAATCGGCTCCATGCAGCGAATAGACTGCGAAAGCGACGAGAAAGACCGCGCGTTGAAGAAGTTTTCGCATTGTCTAGATGTAAAAAACCGGTACGAACCAAAAGTCGCGAAAAACTACGGGCGTTGCAAACGGAAAAACTGCCGAGAGCCGCCTGCAGGAACCGCAACAACATTAAATCCGTTGGAGACAACAACCGTCGACGGCACGTTCGTCCAGGTGGTTCCCAGGTCACTGGTCGCCTGCAGCGTAAATCCACTCGGCGAAACCGGCCATGAGATCACTATGCTGTTGTCTGTCCGAGCAACGTTCAATTTCATCGCGAACGCTTCGAATGCGACCGCGTACGTTTCCGTTGATGTCGACTGACTGGCGCCACTGCCAGATTTTACAACCTGCAGATCATACCGGCCTGGAGACAGCTTAGTTTGAAAGACATGTTCAACGTTATCCACGGAACTGGTGCTCGATGCCACCAAAGTCCCGTTCATTTGATAAAGGAACAGGTTTAAATCTTTGACCGACGCCGCGCCACTCTCACGGTTCCAGGCCAAGGTCGCCGTAAATGCAAACGAACTCCCATTCGTCGCATCAACATTGAAGTAGTAATGGTGCACCCGATCCTGAAAGTTGGGGCCGGTCTTCGAATTGGTTATCGCACTGAAATCCCACCCGACAAGCGGTACGTTATTCGTATTACTCCCGGGTGGATGCGCGCCGCCACTGGAATTCGATGTCGCCTCGACGAAAGATCGCATCCCGGCACCCATTTGTTTCCACGAATTAAATACGTTGAGAATCCCAGCGCCGTAACGCAAATCCAGCGGATGAGCGGCTGAATTCGTCCAATCACCTGGCTTCACAGCGCCATTGAGCAGGAGTGCTTTGACTGTTCGCATGTCGCTGGCGGCAGTTATATTCGGCCCACCGTCACCACGATTCGCTGCCTGCAACAGCAAAGCAGCCGCCCCTGCGACATACGGCGCCGAGAAACTCGTCGCTCCGCCCGGTGCCGTAATGTCCGGTTTGCAACGCCCGTTCGCCGTTGGCCCAACACTCGAACTTGCGCCATACACGCCGACCGCCAGGCCGTTATATGCCGTCGCCGGAGATAATACCGGACCGAAATTCCCCGCCGCCGTCACAAACAGAGTGTTATGTTGCACCGCATAATCGTCGTAGTTCTGATCCGTCATCGCGGACTCCGTATCAGCAACAAAACTTTGGTTCACAACCTTTCCGGCAAAAGACGCCAGCGACGTTGCGATCATTGAATTGTAAAAGTAATCCGCCTCGATGTTTTCCACATGACTGACTCCGGGCGCCATTCCGTTTGTGCCAAAGAAATTCTGGCCTACTGCATCCGCGTGGAAAGATTCCACTCCAACAACGTTAGGGAAATTGGTAGCTGTCCCGGCAGCAGATTCCCACGTAAATAGCCCGGCTGGTTGTCCCACAGTCGAAGGATTTACCTCAAAGTCGGTGCCGCCCGTCGTTCCTTCTGCCTGCGTCACCGGCACACCGGTTCCAGTCAGAAACGGATCCGTTTGGCGGAGTAACGTCAATCCAATGGTATCCCGGTCAGCCGCAAATGCAGCTGTCACAATGACCGGGAACAGTATGGCAACGAACCATTTCACTCAGTTTTTGTTGCTGGGAAACAACCTACTTACCTGTAGCAGCGGAACGAAAGATTCGCAATTTCCATGCCTAATCCCTTGAAGAAGCCTTTATTAATCGAGTTTCAGCTTGCCGCTCTACGTTCAATTTTGCTAATAACGCGCCGCTTATGGCAGCAATTGGCCGATTTCAAAAAGGTGATGAGATATTCTACGCCAAGGTTGTAGACGGCGAAATTTACCGTTTACGTGGTGATGTCTTTGGCTCCCCCTCATTCGATAAAAAACCAACGTCCTTCAAAGGGCTCAAAACTTTAACCCCTGTTTCCCCATCGAAAATCATTGCGATTGGGCTGAACTACGCCGATCACGCCCGTGAATCCGGCAAACCGATCCCGAAGGAACCGCTTTTCTGGCTGAAAGCGACGACCTCTCTAATCCCAGATGGCTCGAAAATCGAGATTCCCTTCGCAAATCATCGCACTGACTTCGAAGCAGAACTCGCGATTGTCATCGGACGCCGTGTCCGCAATGTCACTCCCGCAGCTGCGGCCCGCTACATTTTCGGCTACACGGCGGCGCAGGATATTAGCGACCGCACGATCCAGAACTCGGAAAGCCAGTGGTCACGCTGCAAGTCCTTCGACACCTTTACTCCGCTCGGACCCTACGTCGAAACAAAGATCGACCCACATGATCTGACGATTCAGCTGTTCCAGAACGGTCAACTCCGTCAGAACTCGAACACGAGCCAGCTTATTTTCAATTGCTTCGATATCGTGAGCTTCGTCTCAACGAACATGACGCTCTTGCCGGGAGATATCATCCTGACGGGCACACCAAGCGGCGTCGGTCCGATTGAATCCGGCGATCGTTTGGAAGTTCGCATCCAAGGCCTCACGCCACTGGTGAACACGGTGAAGTAATTACAGAACGTTTTCTGATTCGCTAAACTCGCCGCCTCATCCGCGGCGAGTTTTTTCTTTTTGGGACAAAGCAGCCGAAAAAAGAACTGCGGCAGAACTCAAACCTACTTCTTGATGTCGTCGAAGTAATCCCGGACCGCGCCTCGATAGGCGCGAGGCACTTGATCCTGATTGATAGCGGCCTGCGCCTCTGATTGCGCTGCACTCACCGCCTGCTCATAGCCGACAGTGCTCTGCCCTTTGATGCTAACGCCTTTCAACGTCACACTCGGCATCGGACCGCCGGGATTCATCTGTCCGCGGATCTTTTCCGTCTTTAAATTCTCAGCCAGCGCGCCGTCGCCACGATCGGTCTGCCCTTTCGGGTCCATATCCGGCCGTTCGATGCCGCTGTTATCCCAACGCTCGGTAATCTCCGGGTAATAAAGCCAACCGTTTTCCTCCGCCCACGTGCCGACGCCTTTGCCCGGCTTGCCGCCCGGCTTAAAACGCGGCGCGCCGTTTTTGCATTGTCCCCATCCCGTGCAATTGCCCAGGCACATTCCCGCTTTCTTGCATGCTTCGAGCGCCGCCATGAGCGATTGCGCGTCACCCATCTGGTCCATCAACTTCTTTAATTCCTCGGCTGCCTTGGCCAGGGACTCCGACGCACCAGGCTTATCACCCTTCTGCATCTGTCCCGTCGCATCCTTCAAGTGCTCAGCGACCTTTCCGTAAGGGCTTGCCGGATCGACTGCTTTTGAAACTTCCTCCAAAATTTTCTTCAACTGTTCCTGCGAAAGATTCGCCGACTTCAATTGATCCATCATCTTCTTAAGTGTGCTCTGCGCCGCTTCGGCCTGTCCGTTCTTCAACTGTTCGGCAAGATCCTTTCCGAGTTTCTGCCCGGCTTGCATTTGCATCTGTTGCAGTTGTTTCGCCATCTCCTGCAGCTTCTCGAGGTCGTTGGTCGCAAGATCCAAATCCTTCAGGAACAAATCGGTTTTATTCCCTTGCAACGCTTCAATTGCATCTTCCAAACCGGCGAGCGGTTGCCCCATGTCCTTCATCTGCTTCGCCATGTCGGCCAATTGCTGCGACATCTTTTCCCGAGCGGCCTGTCCTTCCGGCGTATTCTTGTCGGGCATTCCGGCGGCAGTCTGCTTCATCTGCTCGAGCTGCTCCTTCATTTTCTCGAGCGCATCCGGCGATCCCATCTTGTCGCCGAGGGCTTTCTGCAAATTCTCCATCTGCTTCTGCAAATCGCCTTGCGTCTGGCTGCCCGTCTTCGACGCATTACGTGCCGCGCGTTCCAACGGCTTCATTGCGGGATTCTTCCCGAGTTCCTTCAAATCGTTTTTCAACTTATCCGTCACGCTTGCGAGTTCCTTCAGCGCCGCATCGCGCGTCAACGGAGCCTTCGCCATCATTTGGCCCAATTGCTCGAGCGATTCCAAACTCTTCTGGGTCGGCTCAAGCGCCGGCGGACGCACCGTCAAATCCCGTTTCGCCAGCTGAGCGAGGTTACGACCGACATCCTTGACGACTTCCTTTTCTTTCTCCCGCTGAACAAATTCCTTGCTGCGATACTCCGGCACAAATCCAAGCCCCGCCGCCAGCGCCAGCACCAGCGCGGCCCAATGACTCGCCTTTGGCAAATGGAATGGAAGAAGTTTCCGCGCATCAAAACCCTGCACATGCTGCGCCGCATCGGCCGTCACGAGTTGTTGCCATCTTTGTTCGATCGGCTTCTCAGCAACTTCCAGCGCCGTGCTCAATCGTTCTTCGAGATGTTGTTTCTCGTCGAGCCAGCGGGCCATTTCGGTGAGAGACAATTTGCGGATCCATCCGTAAATAAATCCAACGAGCAAACAAGCGCCGCCAACAATCGCGGCACCAACAACGACCTCGAAAGGAATGGGAAAAAGTTTATAGCCAACGAGCGCCACGAGGAAAATCAAGCTGCCCACCAGAAGCCCGCGCCAAAGACCGTTCCACCCGCGTTGCCAGCGACGACGCCACGCCGCTTTTTCGAGAGCGTTCCGCAGAACTTGTACATCGCTCATATGGCTAAAACCTGCCGCACCGCTGAAATATTAGCGAGTTCTTTTTAAACGCGAGATTATCGGAGTGTTATCGAAACGATCGAGCGCCAACTCGTAAGTCGCAGCGAGATTTTTCCTGTCTTTATGGCTACGAAATCGCCTGTCGCTTCACCACAACGCACATCCCCGCCGTTCACAGGACCCACGCTCGATTAACACCGGCAAAAACCGCCGCATAAGCCTTGTGGAGAGCATAAGCCGTTGTCTTCGAGAGCATTGGAAATGGTCTGTGAGTCTCACATCACCCTTTTTTGTGTCACAAAAGTTCTCTGTGAGTCTTACATTGCCCTTTTTTGCCGTAAAAAACAGCGATGTGAGACTTACAATGCGTTTTTTGGCGTCAAAATTCCGGAATGTGACTTACATCGCGATTTTTTGTGCCCGAAAATCGCGATGTAAGACTCACAGTGCGATTTTT
>CBHWET010000078.1:0-15420 GCA_966112985.1 uncultured bacterium
GTCCGACGATTCCAATATTTTTCAAACAGTAGGAGCCGGTAGTCACTACCTCGTTGATGAAAGTCCGTACAGGCACTGTGGGGCAACAAACATTAATCCGGCGTTAATGGCGAGTTTGCAGAAAAAGACAACTTACCCACCTGCGCTCATCAACAACACGAACCTCCCGGCGAATGCGGTCTTGCCACCTTTGGTGCGCCGCGGCGGTGCATATCCGGATTTGGGATATCATTATGATGCCATCGACTACGCGATTAAGCGTATTGATTTGATAGGGGCAACCCATGGAACTCCTGGAACCGAAGGGCCTCCTTTATATTCGTTAACCTTCACGAACGGTGCCTGTGTTGCCTTTTACGGAAGCTCGTCTGTTGATCTTACGAGTGCGGTCACCGTGGATGGCATCAAAGTGAGCGATTCGACGGCGCTAATCAGCGAAGGTTCACCGACCAACTTCAATCGATTTGTCTGGTACAACACAGTCCAGGAGCAGGCTTCAACAAATTGGAGTTCGTCATCGCCGGGTGAATTCATCGTCGGAGACCACTCCTACAGCCCGATCTGCAATGTGGCATTCAGGTTCACCGAATTTACGCGCATGAGTAAGCCCGGATACATGCGTTACGTGACTGACGACGGCCTCGGGTTGCTTGGGACCTATCGTTTTCAGGACTGTCAGTTTATCGGTGGGCGTGTTGACTGCAAAGGGCCGGACGGGGCACTGGGGCTGGGCGACAGCCGGTTTTATTTCACGAATTGCTTGTTCGATCGGACTGAACTGAATGTGAGGCCGACGACCAACGATAACGTGTTCGTTTACGCGCTAAATAACCTTTTCCTGAGCAACAACATTGTTTTTTACACGAATGCGTCCCTCTACTCCTGCCGTTTCACAAACAACTTGTTCGATTGCACGACGATCGCGCAGAACGGAGCCACCGTTTTACATGACTACAACGGATACATTTCCGGTAAGGATCGTCTGACCGCAAACGGAACCCACGACGTTATCCTGACTAACCGCTACTATTTATTTGGCCCCCTCGGGAGCTACTATCTCCCCACCAACAGTTTGTTGATTAACGCAGGCAGCCTGCGCGCAACAAACGCTTCAATGTATCACTATACAACGACACCCGACCAGGCAAAGGAGGCTGGCAGCATGCTAGACATTGGCCTCCATTACATCGCGCTCACTGGAACTCATACGACAAATATTTATGTTCAGGACTCTCTGCCGTCCGGCGCGGTGCAGGACAATATTCATGACACTTGGAATTGGGTAAGCAGCAATCCCACGCCGTACTCGGGTAGCTATGCCCACAAGTCCGACACGTATTCCGGGTTCCATCAGCACCAGTTCGACAACGCCAGCGCGACTCTAGTGGTTAATCCGGGAGACACGATGATTTGCTACGCTTATCTGAGCAGCACAAATCTTCCCTCGGAGATGATGCTGCAATGGGAGTGCACCGACGCAACGTGGTTTCAGCATCGTGCCTATTGGGGAAGCGATTCAATCGCCTTCATGCCTCAGCTCGCGATGGGACCGCTACCCGACGTTCGCGATTCGTGGATAAGGCTCGAAATTCCAAGTGATCGCGTGAACACGGCAGGCCGAACTATCTACGGCATGAGCTTTTCACTCTACAATGCTTCGGTTACCTGGGACTACGCCGGAACGGTTTCGACTGTTTGGAAAATCGCCGATTCAGACGGTGACGGGCTGGCGGATTATTTAGAAGACACGAATCAAAATGGTGTCGCCGATACTGATGAATCAAGCTGGGCAATCGTCGATAACGACAGTGACGGCGTCACAGACTGGATAGAATGGCTCCAAGGCGGCACGTCGCACGGATCAAGAACGTCAGACACGAATGGCGTCACCCAACTGAAAGTATTCACCCCTTTGAAATAACCCCTATGAAAACAACTCTTTTAATCTTCGTTGGGTTGGTCGCATTTCTTGCGGCGATCGGCAGCGCACAAGCCGGTTTGCTGACGCCGGTATGTGTAGAGTATCAAGTGGCGCAAACAAATCGAAGCAAGCAGGGGTGGGATGGGCACACAAACTGCGGCGACGTCGTCAAGAAGTATAAGCGAATGAATATCGCTGATGAATATTTGTACAAGATGCAGTTTGACATGTGCAGTAGCAGCAACGGTTCATACAAAGAAATTACCTATAGTAGCACAGAACGATGGGACTGGAATTTAGCGACTGGATTGGCTTCGTTGACCAGCTTTACAGGCAGTTTTTCTGAGGCCATCACAAACTATGGTCCTGCGTATACGTCGTTTTGTTCCTCGACACGGACAGGCCAGTATACTTGGAGTAACCCAAGTTGTTTTAGTGATCCAGCAGAAGATTTGCGTTTGCGGTGTGGTGACGCGCCCGTTACGAATTCTTATTCAACGACGGAAACCTCCGAGTTGAGCGAATCAATAGGTTCCAAGTCTTTTACGTGCACCAATGAAGGGTTTACGGGGTTTGAGAGCTGTAACAGCAGCCGAACTGTCGGGCTATCGGAGGAGTTTACTACCGGCGAACTTCTGGACACCAGCGAGTTGTCCTATTCCGGCGAATGGCAAAGTTCAGGGGGAGCTTTTTTGCAGCTAGCCGATAGCGAACAATCCGCATCGTTTGGCAAGATGAAATATCGCCTGAGTTTCATTGCCGAGCCGGGCAAGCTCGTGACCTTCAAGTATAATTTAGTATTTTCATCGGGCTGCACCAATATCGTTGAGGAAAAAAACGTCGTTACGATGGGGACCGGTGACGTGCAATACTGGCCCGAGTCGGGCGAAGAGGAGGTTGCGGTTCCACTCATCGGACGAGTGCAAGATGGGACCAACTATTGTCCATCGCAATGCGCCAGCTACATAAGCGGTACAAAAACGGTGCAAATGGATTGCGTCGCGATGGGGACCGGCGCTGCAGGCGATTGTGCGTCTGGAAATTGCTCGCAACGACCAGGTGGTTTCAGGCTCTTGAACAACAGCGTTTTGCTCTTGGCATCTCTGGGGAGAGGCGATTACGGCAACTCGGGAGCGGCTTTGGCGGTTTACTCGCAACGTCCTACTACCAATTTGGCACGTCCGGCGTTGGTTCATTATTTGGGAAATCTCACGAACGTAGATCGCACGTACAAGGACGGCTATCTTTATCAGGTTAAGGCACCTGAAACGCTTGCACAGATGGCGGTCGTCGCGGCGGATAAGTATGAAATACAACTTTACACAGATTCTGGGGACAAAGATACCAACGGGTGGTATCAACCCACAGGATTGTTCTCGAAGGCGATAATCGAGCATGTTGGTGGCGACACGAACCATTTGAGAGTTACGTTGGACACCAGCACGCCGAGTACAAACGATTTTATTTGGTCGGATTTCACTCAGGGGTGGGTGCTTACCACCGGGAATGGACTTCGAATTGATAGTGTACTGCGGGATAGCACCGGCCTGTTCGAAACAAACGTTATCAAGAATGGCGACGGCACTATCAGTTATTACGAAGTCCGTAGGTATCAAAACATTACGAACGTCGGCCGCGCGCTCATCCAAAAAATTGTCGATCCCGACGGTGCGAAGCTCACCAACACGTGGACGTATTACGACAATATAAACACGGATGGAGCGAGCTATGGCAAACTGATGGCGATTACCGAACCTTCTGGTTTCTGGGCGCGTTACGAATATGACACGAACGGTCTGATAAAAAAAGAGGTGCAACAGTTTCTCAATGCACCGTCCTACTCGGGCGACAGTTCCTCTCGCGTGTTCGAATACGAAAACAATGCTGTTACTGGCACCCATCGATCCGTGAGAAAGGTCGAAAAGCTTTTGGGAATCGAAATCTCGCGCAGTTACAAACTGGAATACGGTGACAGGACCGTTGATATCCAATGCCAATCTCCCGGCGCGGACGTTACCGCAACAGACAACCTATTCACGACCAATCGATTGTATGTGGGCGGGTTTTTCTATCGTAAGCCGTACATCACCGTTTGGCCGGATGGAACAATGATAAAGTATCAGTATTCAATTGGCGGTGGGAATCACATTACAATCGTATACTCTGGCCAACCAAACGGCGATTACAGTGCTGTCATCGATGGCACAAAAACAACGACGACAGTTGATCCAGCTGGGAATATGGTCTCACGGGTGGTCGTAGACATTGTCAGTGATCTGGAAATCGAGAACGAGACGTATGGAAATCCTGACGACCTCGGGCGTCCACAAACGATCACATATGCCGATGGAACATCTGAAACATCGACGTACGGTTGTTGCGGTTTAATCTCTTACACCGACCGTGACGGGACAGCGACTTCGTACACATATGACGACTTGAAGAGAGTGCTGACCGTTACACGGAACAGCATCACCACATCAAACGTCTATGACGCGTTGGGAAATGTCGTCGCTCAGACGCGCATCGGCAGCGATGGCACCTCGATGTTTATCGAAGGGCGACGTTATGACGTGGCGAATCGCCTGGTTTTTTCGACGAATGCATTGTTGCAGGTGACGGGAGTTGCTTATTCAACGAATGTTTCGGGGGAAACCGTTATCACCCAGACATTCCCCAACCTGACGACGAATGTTCAGGTCACAGCTCAAGATGACACGTTGGTGAAAGTGTTCGGGAACGCAGTGCACGGGATCGTTCGGGAATGCGGGATAGAGGCCGCGGGAACAAACATGTTGGGCCAGAATGTAACGAACTATTACGTGAAGGAGACAGTGTTAGACGCAAACGGAGCGACTACCAGCGAATGGAAGAAGACTTACACTGACTTTGTCGGCCGTCCTTGGAAGGTGGTTTACCCGGACGGAGCGGTTGAGCTGACGTTGTACAATCATACCGGGCGATTCGGAGGGCGCGTAGACGCAGACGCAATCACAACGCTATATTTCTACAACGGTAAAGGCGAAACTGAATATACCGCGATTGATTTCCATGGCGACGGAGCGCTGCACCTAAGTGGAACAAATAAAGTGATCCGTTCAGTGACGGAATACACGAACGTTAGCGGCATTCAGCAGCGCACCTACACATATACCTACGCTACGGACAATAGCGACACGCCAACTCTCATTTCCATGCTGCAAAAATCGATCGGCACACCGGCGACTCAGGAGACGCGATTTGGACTGACGACAAAGGTGGAAACGACTTATGGCGGCGGAACTCGAACAGTGAAGAACACGGCTGCGGACGATTCTTATGTGACTACTGTGTATCAAGGAGGTCGGATCACATCTGTGACACGATACAACCCCGGAGGCAGCCAGATGCAGCAAGTGTTGTACGGGTACGATGCGCATGGACGAAGGAACACGATCACCGATGTAAATGGGACTACGACGAACACGTTTAACAGTGCTGATCAAATCACCTCGACGATCAGCCCAATTCCAAGCGCCGGAGAAAGCCAGCAGGTAACGAGCAATTTGTTCAACAATATGGGGCAGATGTGGAAATCGATTATGCCCGATGCAACGAGCGTCACGAATGAATTTGCAAACACAGGGGAGATCAAGAAAACGTACGGTTCACGAGTATATCCAGCGCAGTTTACGTATGATGGGGCAGGGCGGACGAAGACGCTGACTACCTGGCAAGACTTCTCGCATTCGGCCGGCTCCGCCGTGACGACGTGGAATTATGACTCCCAACGAGGGTTCCTCACGTCCAAACGGTACGACGATAATACCGGTCCAAATTACACCAATACATTTGCGGGCCGTGTTCTGACTAGGCGTTGGGCACGGGGGACAACAACGAGTTACGCTCGAAATAACGCAGGACAGGTGACGAGCATCACCTATTCAGACGGAACGCCTGGTATTACCGCGATATACGACCGCAGCGGGCGACAGAAGAGCGTCGCGCATAATGCTATTACAAACACCTTTACATTCACGTCGTCGCGGCAAGTCGCGACCGAAAGCTATTCAGGAGGTTTTCTGGCCGGTATAACTGTATCGAATGCCTATGATTCCTTGCATCGTAGGTCAACGAACGCGGTTCTTTTAAACGGTGTGATACAAGCCATGACCGCATATAGCTACGATGATCTCTCGCGGCTGGCGACGGTTTCGGATGGGACGAATTCAGCAACGTATTCCTATGTGCCGGATAGCACGCTGATTGGAGGCGTTGTTTATGCTCAGAATGGAACGAACCGGATGACTAGAACGAATCAATACGATGCTTTGAACCGCGTTACGAATATTGTGTGGAAAGTCGGGAGCACTGTGATTTCCAGTTTTGCGTATCAATACAACAGCGCGAATCAGAGGACACGGATGGATCGAGAAGACGGCACGTATACGGTATATGCCTACGACTCACTCGGTCAGGTGAAATCTGCGGTTAAATATTGGTCGGACGGGACAATTGTAGCAGGTCAAAAAAATGTCTACAGCTACGACGATATCGGGAATCGCAAGTATGCGGGTTCTGGTGGAGATCAATACGGAATGGGATTGGGATACAGCCATTACACGGTGAACAGCCGGAATCAGTACACTGGAAGAAGCGTCTGGGATGCGGTTGACATCACGGGTAATGCGACGAATACTGCGACCGTCACCGTGAACAATCAGCCGACGTACCGGTTTGGGAGTTACTTCTGGAAGGCGTTGCCAGTCGATAATGCGACATCGGCTGTGTATCAAAGTGTTACCAACGTTGCCGATCTGAGAACGGGAACAAATTCGGACATTGTCACGACTGATATCGGCAACATTTTCGTGGCACAGAATCCCGAAATCTTTGCTTATGATCCCGACGGCAATCTGACGAACGATGGTCGTTTCGCATACTATTGGAACGGCGAGAATCAGCTCACCCAGATGGTAAGCTTCGCAAGTGCTCCGACTTCATCGAAATATCAGTTGGAATTCTCCTATGATCCGTATGGACGAAGGACGCGGAAGCTCGTTTCAACAAACAATGGATCAAGCTACGTCGCTTCGTATACCAACGTCTTTGTTTATGATGGGTGGAATCTCATTGCTGTGTTTGACGGTCATAGCAACAAAGTGTCCACATTTACATGGGGAGCGGACTTGAGTGGAACGCTGCAAGGCGCTGGCGGAGTCGGAGGTTTAGTTTCATTGTCAGATTTTGGAAGCACAACCGAAAAAACGTACTTTTATGTGATTGAAGGCCGCGGTGACGTGGCAGCTCTTATTAGTGCCGACAATGCTACGTCGGCCGCCGAGTACGAATACGACCCGTTTGGGCGGACTATGCGTCGTACTGGAGTCGTAGCGAAATCCAACGCGTTCCATTTTTCTACGAAATACTCCGAGGAAGAAAGTGGCCTTACTTACTACAATTACCGATTTTACAACTCTCTGGCTGGCGCATGGCTTGCCCGAGATCCTTTGGTGGAGGCGGCGGGGCTCAACGTTTACAACTATGTTGGGAATAATCCGATCAACTCCATTGATCCACTCGGCTTGCTGGTTACGGCGGTGTTGGATACCAAAGCGAACACGCTGACGATCACGGATGATGACACCAAGATGGGCTTGACCGTTCAAGCATTCAGCGGCGGACATGTGAACCCGGGTTGCTCCATTCTTTCGCCTGGCACTGGCGAAGAAAGCCCGGCGCCGGGCGGCGCTTACAACATTGTTGATAACCCCAATCCGAGGTCGGGAACCGAAGACTGGTTTGGACTGTTCAAACAGGACGAACGAATGGACGACTACTTCGAAGACAACGGCAAAGAGCGCAACGGCGTTCGCTTGCATTCTGGACGGTTAAGTCACGGATGTGTGACCGTGACCGGATGCCAGCCGGATGCAGCTAAGAAATGGAAAGAAATCCGGGACATAATTAAAAACACGAAGAAGGAGAAGTTGAAATTTATCCAAGGCCCTCACTGGTGGAATCCGTGGGGAGAGACTACCAAGTATGGAACACTTACCATCAAGTAACAGCAGCAAGCAATGAAACGCACGCTACTTGCTTTGTGTTTGGTCACTGGGATGGCTTTCCTTTGCTGTGCTATTTGTTTCAAAGTGTGGCTTGGACGCAAGACTGCTGGGCTCACTCCCGCAGTGCGTCCGGCAGCGGAAGCAGTTTTGCGCGCACAACTCTGGAGTGAAATCAGTGGCAGCTACTGGGAAAACGAAATGGAAGACAGGACCCGGTTTGTTTGGACGCTGCCGGAACGAGACCGACTCGCCTTCTTCCGCGTGATAATTCTTTCGTGTAAACTCGACACGTCCCGGGCAACGCTCTTTACCGAGCTTGTGGGCAACGACGCTGAACCTCTTCGACGCGATCTCCGTAGCCTAAAGGATAGCGCTGAGTTTGCCCGCTTGTCGGTGATACAACAAAAAGAAGTGGATGCTTGGATTGACGAACTCAAGGTCGTTGCGGAGCTAGGCAGTGCTTCAGAAGGCAAATGAACCTCTGTTATGCCAAGTAGCACAGAATTTCGTGAAGTGGCAGGAGATCGATGGAGCGGCCGGATACCAGATCCGCAAGTGGGCAGGAACAAATTCCTACACAAACTTTGCCAGCTCAGGTTTCGCTGAGTTTACGGATCACCTCGGCGACAGTAACGCGGTTTATCGGTACGATGTTTGTGCGATTGCGGCGCGTCATGGACTGACCAACGCCATTCGCGTTCAGCCCCTGCAATGGACCTGGACCAATTCTTCCCCTGACCTTGTCGTATTCCGCGTTGAGCGCCAGTGTTCTTCTGACTGGATTCCGATCGCAGAGACAACGTATCTCCGGTATGTCGATGTCCAGACCGAATGCATCTCTGACGGTGCGCAATATCGCGTGGTCCCGATTGTTAACCAAACCGCCGGTCAGCCACTGGTGCCTTCAACGATTGTCTCGGGCGAAAGCAACCTCGAGTTGCCGCCGCCGGCCGCCAATGTCTTTCACGTCAATACGAGTTCCAACATTCAGGATGGAACAATTGATATCCGGCTGCTCGAGTTTGAAGCGGCGACGAATGCAGCGGCGGCGTTGCACTTCACGACGCCGACGAACCTGAGCCTGCGCGCGAGCGTGGCGTATGTTACCACGGACAACGCTGCTTCCCTGGAACGGGTTGAGCTCTACGCGAATGGCGAGTTGATGACGGTGTTCCTCGGGGTGCCTTACGCTTATGAATGGGGCAATCCGGCCGGGCTCATTGATGGGAAGGTTTATAAGTTCGTCCTCCGTGCGGTGGATAGTCTCGGCCGAATCAAAGACAGCGATGTTTATTACGCGAAGGTATATAATAAGCCGGCCCTGAATGCTTACACGACTTCAGCGACGGATTTGCAGGTGTCGACGCCGGGAGTGCCGCTGAGTTTCTCGCGTTCGTATAACAGCCAGGATCTAAGTCCGGGTCTGCTCGGCAAAGGTTGGAAGACGGCGTGGGACAGTGCGCGCGTGGTGGTGCCTGATCTGGCGACGAATTGGACGGCGAAGAAGCAGATTCTTTCCACGCATCCGTTCGATCTGCAGGAGAAGACGCCGCACCGTGTGCAGGTCACGCTGCCGGGCGGTGGAACGGAATACTTCCACATGACTCCAGTGCCAAGTGCCGACCCGGGCGATAGTGTGGGTGGCTTGATGGGATTTGCCGGTGTTTCGCTGAACTGGCTTCTGGACGACGAGCAGGACGGAAACTTTGAGTTACCGTTTGCATTCTATCCGGAAGCGGGCGCAGCGGGTCAGCTCGAAGATAAGGTTGGCGCACTGACGCTGAAGGTCGGTGCAGAGGACGTAGTAAACGGTCCCGGAAATAGTGAACAGGTAAATATCCTCGCAGCCGATGGAGCCGTTTATTCGCCGAATGGTTTCCGTTACACAGGTTCGGACGGGAGTGTTTATGAATATGGCCAGGCCATGTCGGTGACGGGTTCTTCTTCGGATCGTCAGATGTGCCTGCTTTCGATCACCGATCGCAACGGCAACAAGGTCACATTTAATTCCACGATCACGAACGATGTGCGCGTGCTGACGAGTGTGACGCACTCGGATGGACGGAGCATCAGCGTCGCGGTGGAACCGGTTGCGAGCAACACGAATAACTATTACGTCAAACTCTATGATCCGTTGTCACCGCTCACCAATGGCGTGGCGGTGGTGCGCTACAAGGTTGAAGGCGGGTTGCTGACGGAAGTGGCGCGATTAACCAATCGCGGTTTAGCACAATACGAGACCAATCGATATGAGTATTGGACGGGGACGGCGAGCACGAACGTCAATGGGTTGCTGAAACGGATCATCAGTCCGGAAGGGGTGATTCTGCTGGAGAACGATTACTTCGGGTCTGTCGCGGGCGACTTCCCGCAGTTTGCGGCGTATGACGGATTTCTGAAAGCGCAGGTGGATGCGGTGGGCGTGACGGCGAACCTCGCGCATGATCCGGACGAGGGAACCGGCGACATCGCCAGCAGTGTGACGCAATCGATTCCCGGCAGCGGCACGACCGCGACGAGTGAAGCGTTGTTCGACAGTGCAGGGAGGCCGGTGAGTGTGGTCGATGAGACCGGGCGTCCCTCGGGCATGGGCTACGATGCGCAGGGACATGTGGCTTATACCCAGAATGCTTCGGGTGACTTCAAGTTTTACGAATACGACGACAAAGATCGTCCGGTGGCGGTCACGGACGAACTCGGGAACCAGACGAAAGTGGTTTACGACGCGTTGGATCAGCCGTTGAGCACCACCGATGCGAAGGGGAACACGACGAAGTATGTTTATTACCAGTATCCAAACGGTCACTCCGCCGCGGACAATAATCCCGAAGGCAGTTTGAAGTCGGTGACCGATGCTTCGGGGATTGAAACTTCCTACACCTACAACAACCGCGGCCAGGTCCTGACCGAAACGCGCGTGTTGCCGATCACGGGCGAGAAGTTCACGACGAGTTACGAGTATTATGCGACCAATGAGACGGGAGGAAGCCTCGGCGATCTGAAATGTGTTAAAGAACCGCTCTGGCCCGGACACGTTACTAACTCGACGTCGAAACTCTACACGACCGAATACACCTACGATGCCAATGGCAATCGTTTGACCGAAAAACGTTATCGCGAAGTGGTGGCGCGTGGTTCGACCGGGACGGTAACCGATTATGCGGCCTTACAAACCGTCACGACCACCTACGCCTACGATGCGCAGAACCGGTTGACGAATACAGTGGTGACGGCAGCCACGGGAGAAAACACGGCGGAGACCATTCAGACGAGTGTGTCGGTTTACAACAGCGCCGGCAAAGTGGCGTCGACGACCGATCATTATCATCGCCAGACGTTCATGACCTATGACGTGCGCGGGAACCTGATCCAGACGAGCTATCCGGATCAAACCGTGAGCCGGACGGTTTACGACGGCAAAGGCCGTGCGATCTGGCAGCAGGAACGGACAACCGTCAGTAGCGGGCAATCCACTGCCGCGGCGACATTCACGCAATACGATGCGTCCGGTCGTGTGCTGGCCGTGAAACGTTACGCGAATGTGGTGCTGGAACAAGGCATGGCAACCGCAACGGAAACAGTCACCGACAGCACGACGCAGTTCCGGCGTAAAAGTGGAGACTCTGGTGTGTCGCAGGCGACGATGAAGTTTGTGTCCGCTCCCACGAACGCCGTTTCCGTGACGCGCACCGAATATGATCTTGGCGGGCGCGTGCAGTATTCGATGGATACACGGGGCATTGTGACGGAGTACGAGTACGACGATGCCGGTCGTCGCACGAATGTCTTGGTCTATACGACACCGATCTCCATTGATGCGACGAACCTGACGCCGTCGGGAAGTTACACATCGACCAGCTCTGGTTATGACGCGAACGGGAACCAGGCATGGACGGAAGATGCCTTGCATCACCGGACGGAGTTCTTCTACGACAGCCTGAATCGCTGCACGATCACGCGCTTCCCGCAGCTGGACGGTGAGACGAACCGGAAACTGAAGACGACGACGTATGATGCCCTGGGCCGGCGTGTGCGTGAGACGGATGAAGCCGGTGTGATCACGGCCTTTGGTTATGATGCGCTCGGACGGTTGACGAGTGTGACGAATGATTGGCGGACCGGTTATAACGCCAACGAAACACCGATCGCGACGACTTACAGTTACGATGCGTTTGGGAATGAGATTGCGCAGACTGACGCCAATGGAAATACGACTCGCTTCGAATACGATGCGCTGGGTCGGCGGGTTTATCGCATTTTGCCGGGCGGTGTTCTGACGGATGACGCGGCGAATACCAACCTGGAACGGGTGGTTTACAATACCATTACCACCAACGGCATCGGTCTCATGGCGAAAGTCGTGAAGGATTTTCGCGGGCGCACCACGACGTTCAGCTATGACATTCTCGATCGGTTGGTGGCATCGATTCCTTCGAACACTTACACGGCGACGAATGGGGACGCCATTGCGGTGGATCAGATTGAGCGCACGAGAGTGGATTACCATTACACGACGAACGGCCAGCGTGCGGAGGTGATTCAATCGGGAGGGACGAGCCGCACGGTGCGTTATGCGTATGATGAGTTGAACCGGTTGCGGGTGAAGGACTCGCCGGAAGGGACGTTGACGTATGAGTATGATGCGACCGGTGCGTTGTCGAAGATAAGCGCGAGGTGGACCTATTCGGGTTGGCTGACGACGACGCCGACGCCCTTCAGCAATCTCTCGGTCAGCGCCACCGATACGAATCGCGCCGAGTGGAATTATTCCTACGATACGCTCGGTCGATTACAAACCGTCAATGCCGATGGATCGACAGCGGACGCGCGTTATACTTACACCGCCGTTGGCAACCTCAATACGACCACTTACCGCAACGGTCTGGTCACGACTTATACTTACAACAACCGTAATTGGTTGCGGAACCTGAGGACGGTCACGGGGACCAACCTTGTGGCGTTGTTTGATTATGACAATGCGGATCTGGCGGCGCAGTTCCGTCTGTCCGCGACCGGCCAGAGGCAGAGTGCGCAGGAGAGTTATGGAGCGATTGGACGCACGGTCACTTATGCGTACGACCGGCTGTCGCGTCTCGTGACCGAGAATATTACCGACACGAACAGCACGTCTCCCGCAGGAATGATTTACTACGGGACGACGAATGTTTACTCGACGACGGAAGGATATGATCTCGTGGGTAACCGGCGTTCGCGCCAGGTGACGGGGGATGTGCTCACGAAGGTTCCGTCCTCGAACTACGAGTATAACGCGCGTGACTTCGTGTTGAACGGTGGCTTTGCCTATGACAGTTCCGGTAACACGACGCAGGATGCGAACACAGCCGTTTATACCTACGACAACGAAAACCGTTTGGTGAAACGCAGTGGCGGTGGGATGTCCGAGGTGACGATTATTTACGACGCTGATGGTAATCGCGTTGGGAAAACGGTGGTGACCAATAGCGTCACGAACACCGTTGTTTATCTCGTTGAGGATCGTAATCCAACGGGTTACGCGCAGGTCATGGAGGAATGGACGTCGACGGACTCCGCGGCTGCGACACTGAGCTGCTCGTATGTCTACGGCCTCGATCTGATCAGTCAAAGCCGCGGCACGAACATCAGCTACTTCGGCTACGACGGCCTCGGCAGCACGCGTTATCTGACCGATATCAATGGTGCTACCACAGACACCTATACCTACGATGCCTTCGGCATCCTGATCGCCAGCAGCGGTTCAACGCTCAACAACTTCCGCTACACCGGCGAACAATGGGATCCAGACCTGGGGATGTACTATCTCCGTGCGCGTTACTACAAACCGGAACTCGGACGCTTCTGGACGATGGATAGTTATGAGGGGAGTGCTAGCGATCCGCTTTCGTTGCATAAATATCTGTATTGCCACGGCAATGCATTAAACCGTGTGGATCCCACGGGCCATTATGAAGGCGTTGTTGGAGCGGTTGTGGGATTCGCAATGCGTGCGGGCATGTGGGCGGCCAGCGCTTCCCCATACGCAATCGCGCTTCGTTACGCTATATCGACCCTAAATGTGATTGCCTTTGTATCCGATCCTGGAATGTATGTTTCTATGGGCCCCGCAGGCGCACCGGACATTCTTGCCGCAGACTTTGTGTCTCTAATGCGAGCGGGATCACAAATGTTTCGTGCAACCCGGAGCGCGATACTGGCACATGATGCCTTTAAAACATTGGCCGGCTGGAGAACAGATTTGAAAATTCCGCCAGTTGGCACCCCAGAGGGAGATGCCGTGACGACTGCTCTATTGGAGATTCAAGACCAATTCTGGATTGGTAGCCGTTTTAAAGGACGAAGCCCCAACGATCCTAGCGGCATGCATCCAGCATTAAACCCGAACGCTATAACTCGGCAGCACGCCGAAGCTGACGCGTTCAATCAAGCGGCTTGGGCGGGAAGCACAGCCGAGCGCGCCTTGTTAACGGTCGACCGTGAACTTTGTGGAGCGTGTGGCACGCGAGGAGGCGTCAAAAGTATGGCAAAGGCACTTGGAATTAAGGAGCTTACTATTGTTAC
The DNA here is from genome assembly GCA_966112985.1 of uncultured bacterium. Lineage (GTDB taxonomy): Bacteria > Verrucomicrobiota > Verrucomicrobiia > Limisphaerales > JACDHS01 > CBHWET01. The sequence goes on from CBHWET010000078.1 coordinate 14,527, forward strand.
GCCTAGTGGGAAAACCGTGGTCACAATTGATGCAACAATATCAGCCGCGACGGGTTTTATTTCTCCTTTTGGTCTAATTAGCTTATTGCTGTCTGAAAATGATGCACCATAAACGCGAGGAACTGAAAAGACATGCCGATCAATAAGCTAACAATTGACAGCTGGAATGGACGCTCTGTCGAAGATACCACTGTAAGGAACCCGACATGGAATGATGTGAAGGTCACCATTGATATGCTTGACGCGGACCGTCACACCCTTGTTTTCGCATCTGAAAACGAGGGCGCGGAATTGTTGATTGGGGGCGGAAAAGGTCAATACGTGGTTTCGATAGCGATGACTGAAGATGATCTATTTACTTTATTATCTTCTGAAGAATTCGAAGGCACAATTCAATTAAAGACTGGTGGACAGGTTTGTAATTATCCCGCCACCGAAGTTGTGGGATACGATGCCGTGATTTGCGCGGCCGATTTTTTCTATCGCAATGCTCGCCCTGCCCCTCAATTGGTGTGGAAACGCAGTGGAACTGACGCTTAAGCCATAACCGAGAAACACCTGTAATGAGCTTGAATTCAGCGCTTGCCATTAGGTACTGGAAGGAACGATCGCAATGGCTCCTCAGAAATCGTTGGTTCGAAGCCATTGCTTTAATTAGGTGTCGTCGCGGACATCGAGCCGTTTTTGTAACGACAATAATGTTAACGCAGTTTAGTGCATTGGGCGAGACGCACGCCTTCTGGTCCGACGCATTTCATCCCGGTTTTCACAACAGCGCTGAAGTGAAGCAGTTGGTGTCGGATGTGCGGGAGGCGAACTGCAATGCAGTGTTCGTCGAAGTGCGGAGGAGGGGGGATGCGTTTTATCAATCGAGCTACGAACCGAAGGCTGCGA
>CBHWET010000079.1:0-15342 GCA_966112985.1 uncultured bacterium
CGGGCGGGGCGGCCTGTCCCTTTCCCATTTGACCGGGCGTTTCAACACCCCCGCCGGACCCACCCACGCCGCTACAAAAAAACGGACCGCGCCTGTGTCCGCAGGATCAGGGGCAGCCACGTCCTCGATCCGGATTGATCTCAATCCGTAGCTCATCGCCCAGTATGCACCCTGCTGCGGCTGACTCTTCGAACACAGCCGCGCTCCGACCGACACGCTAAAGCGTGAACTCCAACAAAAAAGCGGAGCCGCCTCTCGACGACTCCGCCCATTGCCCATAGCCCCTGGCCTCTAGCCTTTTTCCCCTTTTCCCCTCTGCTCCCTTTCGCCTTTTCCCTTTTCACGCATCACGCATCACGCATCACGCATCACGCATCACGCATCACGCATCACGTTTTACGAATGCATAATCACTGTAACAGCCTCCGTTCGTGACGATTCACCTCCCGTATTAACCGCCGTGATCTGAATCTCAACCGTCGCACCCGCCGGCAAACCTTCGATCGTGAAATCGAGATCCGCTGGCGAACCAACCGCGACATAGCTTTCATCCACGCCAGTGACCTTCTTGTAGATGCGGTAGTAAGCTGCGCGCTCCGCCGCTTCCCATTTCAACGCCACCGCCGTCGGTCCAATCAACGTTGCGATCAGGCCTGTCGGCATCTCCGGCGTTTCATCTGCGCCCGGCATATTGAAGCCGAACTTGCCCCAACGTGCGTCCAGTGGTCCGAGTTGCATGCGCAGCTCCTGGTAAACGCTACTGATTCGTTTCACCATGTTGCGGTATTTCTCGTCACGGATTTGCATCAGCGAAGTAATCTCCGCATCCTGCAGATCGATCGCGCTATTTTTCGCGACCAACGAGTCATACAACTCCTGTGCACGTGCCGCGGTGAAGAGTGGCGGCAATTCCTGCGTTGGATTCGCAGCGAACTGCGCCTTCATCGATTGCAACATGCCCAGCACGTCCTCGAGTGCGTTTGGCAATGCCAGCGAGTTATCGTTGAAGCCAAGGGCAGTGAAACGAGATGAATAAGTCGTTCCCCAGCTGAGCGTGAACAGGTCACGTGTGCCACGCATGTACTTGCGTACTTCTACCATGGCCTCGTCGAACGTTTCGCGCTGATTGGCTTTTGTTTGCTTTGCCTGCTCATGGTTGTTACGTGCCGTGATCAGGTTAACCAGGTCTGCGTTGATATCCGCTGCCGAACTATAGGACAGCGTGATGCCGGCACCGACCTCCGAGATGCCCGCCACGATCGACTGACCGGCCAATAAGGCCGCGTTAATCGTGAATATTTTATTTTGTTTCATGTATTTATTTAACTTTCTGTTCAACCGACGCGGTTCAATTTCCGGGTGGCCAGACTTCCTCGACTTATTGGTATGCGAAGAATCGATCTTTTTTCCGCGTCACCGGGAACACCCCGGTTCTGCGAGCCATTGTCCGGTAACGAATCCGAATCAATCGAACGGGAATACTTCTGCCAAAAACGAGTGAGGCTACGTAAGGACACGCTTTGGTACCAAGCCGTGTCCTCCCCTTGACACGCCCGTCTTTATTGGTCGGAAATGCGAAAATATTTTTTCGTTTTGGAGAAGACGGGGCACGGTGGTTGGACATGAATTAAACGGTCGTCAGAAAAGAAAACGGGAAATTAGCCACAGAATACTCAGAATACGCGGAAGGCTGCAGGCGCGACATACAGGGCGGGGTTTTAACCGCGAAATACGTTAAATACGCGAAAACGAAACATAGGGTGCGTGATGTTAAAAGTCCGTCAGGACGATAGAAGATAGCCCAGCAATTCATTTGCTGGTACGAAGCCAAAAACGAAGAAAGTCCCGCCAGGGAGGAAAGAAGATGCACTGTTGGCCGGTCGTTTTCTTCCGTCCCTGACGGGACTAATTCTTTTCCACGCAAGACCCAGCAATTCAGGGCGTGTTGCCCAAATGATGTTTTTTCGAAGTAGTTTGAAGGGGTGATTTGGTTGTACGTCTAGTTCAGAGACTATGATGGGAGAGCAGAAGCGACAGAAGGATCTGTTTAGTTATCACGTTGATTTGGATCTTCAACTCACCCGAGTCGAATGCGTCGAATGAGCCGCAACGCGATGCGGCCAGTCTGCAGAAGTCTCAATCGCTCGCCGAGAAAGGCGATACCCGTGCGATGATCGACCTTGGTTTGGCGTATCACACTGGCGACGGGGTTCCACAAGACTATACGAAGGCGATGGATTGGTACTTGAAAGCCTTCATCAAAGGAGACGGCGACGCTTACAACAATATTGGTGTGATGTACCGCGATGGTCTCGGCTGCGAAGTCAATAAACCCATTGCCTACGCACTGTTTTACATCACGCACATGCGCGGACTCGGCACGGAAGGCACGCAATACCGCGCGGGACATAATCTCGATAAAACGGCGGCGATGATGGAACCGGACGAAGTGAAAAACACGATCAAGATGACCGAACGTTACGTCCTCACCTTCGTGTTGAAACGCGGGAAGCTGACGGCGAATGAACAGGCATTGAAATTTTCGAACGCGTTTCCGGCAATCGAAAAACTATCGAAGCTCTAAAAGGGGATCGCCGTTTCCGATCCGTGACCCGCGGAGCGGTCCGAAGCGCGCAAAATTTTCCGAACGCGAACCCTCTCGCCCTGCAGCGACAGCGCGGGGAGAGAGTTGGAGAGAGGAGCTTTTCGTAAAACCGGCCTAAAACCCTTGGTAAATATAAAGATTTAAGAGCTCAGAAACTCCTCTCCCCGAGCCCTCTCCTCGCGCTTCGCTTGCGAAGAGAGGGAGTTCTGTCGCCAGACGTTCGGTGATTCTTTTGCTTTACGCGTCTCTTTCTCGTTTTTTTCTCACAGTTTCTATTTCATCGAAAACGGTGAGGAGCCAAAAACTATCGAAGCTGTAAAAAGGGATCATCCCTTCCGAACGTTTCGGGTCTAACGCATTGCGGCACCGACCATGGCTCCTGTGAGCCCGCCAAGGATTCCATTCATGACTGCTTCACGAAGCATTTCTTTGCTGCGTTGTTTCGATGCTTCGGAACGGGAGACGATCAGGTCGGGGGCGAATTTTGAATCGGTCACAAGCCGGACCGCTTTGGCGCGATCCTTGAAACGGACGAAGTCGGCCTTCGCACGGTAACAGGTACTCCAGTCGTCGGGATGTTTTTCCTCTTTGATGACAACGATGTCGGCGCCCACCGAACAGGCTTCTTTACAGAAAATTTCCAGGACGGCTGCTTCATCGCAGTTAATGGACAAACCTTTGTCGAAGGAGCTGATGGTTCCGACCACCGTCACGTCGTCCTTTCTGAACATCGGATAGCATTGAATTGCGATCTTGCAGCGCGGCAGATCTTTGCTTTCGACGTATTGAGGAAGTTTATAGCCGCTGCGTTTAATTCCTGTGCCGCATCCGCCAAGCAGAAGAACAACCGCTGCGCCGCAAACCAGAAGGAGATGTTTCATGTTGTTTGGTTGCAGTTTTTTAACGCAATCGGAGAATAATTGAAAGGTTTATAGAAGTCGGTGACTCGGCTTTTCGGCGGTTATAGAGCGAGATGGCAGGGTTGCGGACGATGATCAGGACAGGCACGAAAATGAGCGCCTCCTCTCCTTAATCCTCTCCTCCACGTGCCGTGGAAGAGAGGAAATTCGCCGTTCGCGTATTTGGCGTAGTTCGCGGTTTAAAGCTTTGGCGCGCGGTGATTCCGATCCCGCTTGCGCGGATAAAAAAGCGCGCCATTGACACATCTACGGTGCGGCTGGATATGTGAACCGGTAAAAGCGATTTGCTACGTTTGTGTCACTGACTCCAAAGAAGCCATTGCTGTCAGATAATCTCGCGCCGAAGCTTTGCCACGTCATGGGCGTTTGCAAACTACTCGCGCCTTCGACTCCATAACTCGTGGAGGGAGCGCCGGTGAAGGTAACGTTCACATTGCTGTTCGCCCGAGTGACGCTCAACAGCCGCGGCCGGAACGGGTCGAAGAAGAATTCGGCTTCAGGAGCAAACGAACTCGCACCGAACCCCGCATCGATCGCTTGCACGCTCCAATAGTAGTGTCCATACGGGATGCCGCGCGGGCTCCAGACGTTCGTCGCTAACATTGGAAGATTCAAAACTTGGCGCGAGCCATTGGTGAGCGCGTAAGCATTGACGATATCGCCACGCCCGGGCGCCGTGCCGACGCGGATCGCGTAATGCATCGTCGCGACAGGAGTGAGGTCGTTTGTTGGTGTCACCCATGAAAACACCATCGCACCGTTTGTCCCGACCGTTGCACTGAGACCCGTCGGCGCGGCCGGCGGCTGATTGGTAGTAATGACGAAACGGTTGTCGATGACTTTCGCGGTGGCCCCGTTCAACGACGCCATGGCGATATCGAGTCGGCCGTCATTGTTGAAATCTCCTGGCAACAAATGCGAATACTGATCGACTTCCGCTCCGGGCAGCGACAGCGTTTGCCAACTGTTGTTTTTCCACGACAGGACAAAGACGTTGAAGACGGAGTAGTCGGCGCTGTAGGCGGCCACCAAAAGATCGTTTGCGCCATCTGCATCGAAGTCACCTGCTGCTAATGAAACCGTCGCTAATGCCGGCACACCGCTCGTCGCAAACGGCGTGAGCGCGCCGTTATCATTGTGCCAGAGGTGAAGACCGTAATCGTCGCCCACGGCGAGATCGGGCCAACCGTCTGCATCGAAATCAAACCACACCGCCGTCTGCACGTCAGCGGCGGCATAACCGGTGAGCGCGACGTTCGTGAATTGCAGGCTGCCTTGGTTTTTCCACAAGCCCTGCCCTCCTGCGTTGAAAATATCGATATCGCCATCGCGATCGTAGTCGGCGAGCGCGAACCCGTTCAGCAATTTGTCGGAAGAGCCGATGGTTGTGACCTGTTCGAAAGTGCCGTCGGTTTTGCCTTTCCAGATTTCAATGGCGGTTTGGCTGGTGACAACAAAATCGATCCGATTGTCGTTATTGAAATCGGCCGCAGCAATACCGCCCCACATTTGGCCTGCCGTGATGCTTATCGGGTACGGAGAGAACGTGGAGTCACCATTGTTCCGCCACGCGCGAGTGACCGGACCGAAATCACTATCACTGCTTGCAACGAGGTCGATAAAACCATCACCGTCGAGATCCACAGCGGTCATTGGACCGTACGGCGCCAATGGATCGATCACTGTGTTCGTATAATTGCCGTGTCCATCGCCGTAGAAAACATTCAAGGTGAAATCGAGGCCCGCAGCGATATCGAGAATGCCGTCATTGTTAAAATCAGCAGCACAGAAGGCACTCGACCAGACGTATGCATTCAATGAATGACTGACCATTCGCGGCACGACGAAACTCATGTCGCTCCCGTAGCTCACGCCAAAGGAATTCGACCCCACCGTGCGGAAATGGATTTCTGCACCGGGCGGCAGTTCTGTAATGACGTTGGTGAAACCGTACGTTTCGAAGTTGTCGGCAAAGGAATACCGGGCTGTCGCCGAACCATAATTCGTCGTGTATCCCCATTCGAACCACGCCTCGCCCGCGGCGCCCATGGGTGTCACCTGCCCAAACAAAAATGCATTCGTCAGCGCAGCGTTGTTGGCGCCGATTGTCGTTGCGATCGGATTTGTCAGCACACCGAATTTCAATGAGGTGAACGGCGATCCATTGAACGAACCATCCACCGCCTGCACTTCCGCACGATAAACACCTTTCGTCAGCGGCAACGTCACATTCACATTGGTCACCTGCCAGCGGCCCGGCTGCGGCACACGCAAGCGGCCGGTTGCCGTAGATTCGGGGGCAAACAACAACGAACCGTCCGGATGCACGACGCGCAGATTATAAGACAGACCTGCCGTCGTGGTTTCAGCATCCGTAGCCGCATTCCACGCAATGGCAACGGAGCCGTCCTGCGACAAAGTAGCCGTGAGATTCGTCGGTGCCGTTGGCGCTTGATTCACTGCGGTAAACAAATTGCGCAGCACGTAGAAGTCGCGGAAAGCCGGTGCGACGACAATGTCCAACGTGCCGTTTCCTTCGAAGTCGCCGACATCGAAGCTACCGGCTCTCGCCCCCGGCGGAACAATGAGGTTTTCCTCAACGAAGCTGCCCGTGCCGGTGTTACGCCAATATTTCAGAATCAGCGAACTGTTCGAATCAGATTGAGCGAGGATGACATCAACGAAACCGTCACCATTCAGATCGCCCCACTTTGCATCGCCATAGATATAGGGTGTCGGAACATTCGGAGCATCGAGCGGGACAAAAGTTCCGCCGACGTTGTGATAAATCCGCGAAGCAATAATCAGATCCAACCAGCCATCGTTGTCGTAATCAGCCCAACCCGCAGTCGTATCCCCGTACTGCACGGGGATAAACGTCGTCGTGAAATTCGTTCCATTTTGATTGATCGCAATCCCCGGATGCGCGCGGCTGCCGGCGAAATCAAGCCAGCCGTCGTTATTACAATCGCCCCAAACCGCACCCTGGGCAGCTCCCGGCAATCCATTGGTGAAGGCGAGAACAAATGAACCGTCAGCCTGTTGACGAAGTAACTGTGTGGTGTCGTAGCTGCCGGAAGGACCGAAATCATAGCCACCAACCATCAGGTCCGGGCGTCCGTCGTTGTTGTAGTCGCCGAACGCAGCGCCGGGCGCGAGACCGGTATAACCGAGCGCAGGCAGTGGCGTGAGCACGTCACTGGCGTTGGTCGCCGCCCAGTATTGGATTTGATAAACACTGGAGGTCGTCCCGCCCACGGCGAAACTGAGGTTACCCGAGCGCAATACATCGCTGACGCTCACCTGGCTGGCTGACTGCAATTCGGCACTGACCGATTGCGGCCACGGATACCACCAACCGTAGTTCACCGTTGCGTTCGGCTGAAAACGAAACGCGCGGTTCCCGGCAATCACGTCCAGAATGCCATCGCCGTTCAAATCAGCCCAGCGGACACTATCTCCAATCGTTGTTTGCGGGCCGTTGACCGGAACGACTTCGAAATGAGGGACGGTGTAAACAACGTCAGGACTGATCGTCACGCCGACAGCGTTTGAAAGCACCAGGCGAAAGTGGAACGTGTTACCGATCGGCTGATTCCCAATCGAGTTGGCGATCGGAAACGGAATAATCGATAAACCAAGCGTAAAGGTCGTGGTTTGTTGGCCGTAGTTCGTCGTCGTCCCCCATTCAAAATAACCGACCGTGTCCGCGCCGTTTGGATTTACCTTCGCCGTTAGAGTTGTCGGCTGAAAACTCGTCGGCGCCGCGATTGAAACAATCGAAGGCGCGAAGGCCAGATAGAACGAATTCGTCGCTGAAAATTGTGAACCGGCAAACGATGCGTCGACGCTTTGGACCGACCAATAAAACCATCCTGCTTGCTTCGGTTGAAAGATGAACGTCTGTGCCTTCAGAGGACCGGCGGCGGCAATTTTTCGTTTGCCGGCCTGGTCAGCGGGAGGCGCCGAGACATCAGGAAAACCGGGATTATGTCCGATGCGCAGATCATAAGTCAGACCGGCTGTTGGCGTTTCGGCGTCTTGTCCTGGGCTCCATGAAAGGGTCACGGTTGAACCATTGACCACATTCGTCAGCTGCGCCGGCCGCGTGGGACGCGTGTTGCTGGCCGCGAAGTTGTTCGTGAAGAGATCGCCGACCGGGACGTTTACCGGCGACGGCGTAAACGCGATGTCGGAGCCCATGGCAAACAGATCGAGCCTTCCATCATTCTGCACGTCGCCAGCCGCCAAGGTCGCACTGAACATGTGCGGCAGCGTTGTCGCAGTGCGCACGAAGTTTGTCCCGCCAGCATTCAGAAATACTCCAGCGTCCCAAGCGCCGGGACTGGCGCCGGCGAGCGCGATATCCGGCCAGCCATCCTGGTTCAGGTCAGCGACGCTCAACGCGGCATCCGCCGCGCCGAATAACGACGTCGGAATTTCCGTAAACGAAATGGTCCCACTGACAGTCGTGTTGCGGTAAACGCGGCACACTTGCGTACTCGAGACCTGCCCGCTTAACACCACATCGACCGCGCCGTCAGCATCGAAGTCGGCAACGGCCACACGTGCGGAGGAGAAGCCGGGCAATCCCGTCGCTTGCGCCGCGGTGAAATGGCCGTGGCCGTCATTCAGCAGCACTACGGTTTGGCCGGCGCCCGTCACGATCAAGTCGAGCGCTCCATCCTGATTGAAATCTGCCGCGGCAAGGCCGGCGCCGCTCGATCCATTGCCGCCGAGCGTCGGCAAGGAGACACCCGAATCGATAAAGGTGCCGTCGGTCTGTTGTGTAAAAATCTTACCCATCGATGGCCCGACAACCGCCACGTCGAGAGCGCCGTCGTTGTCGAAGTCTCCCCACACCGCAGCCGCCGCCGACGCTGGAGTGGCCAGAGGCACGGCGACGAAGCCAAACGCCGTGTTGCGATAAATCGAAAGCGTTCCTGCTGTAGCGATGAGCAGATCAACGCGGCTATCGCGATTGTAATCGCCCCAGGCGACGGTGCCGCTATTAATCGACGGTAAACCCGTGTTACTGACAACCGTCAGCACGCCGCCGAGGTTCCTCAGCAAACGAATGTTTCCAGAGCCGCCGATGACAAGGTCGAGATTACCATCATTGTCGTAGTCCGCCCACGCTGCGGTGCCGTATTGATAAATCCCCGCATTCGACTGCTGCGCCACGAACGCAGGAATCATTGCTTGCAGTGTCGAGCTGTTGGTTTGTCCGACGCTGTTCGTTGCCACGAGCCGATAAAAAATTGTTTGCCCGATCACGAGATTCGAGACGGTGGTTGAAGCCGCAATGAAACTGTTGCCGCTACCGATCGATTGCCACGCCGTCGCTTGGCCGAGCGCAACGGTGTCACCATATTCAAAGCGCACAGCCGTCGCGGCACCACCGGCGGAGGCGCGTCCGCTCAAATAACCGAGCGTCGAATTGAACGTGATATTCGATAGAACAACCGATGGCAGAATCGCGGGCGTAGTGAATTGCAGATCGCTTCCGACCGTCGAGCCCGCATTGTTCACACCGCTGACGCGGAAGTGATAAGTCTGGCCCGGCGCCAAACCGGACGCGAGATATTGCAGGTTCGTTGCACTCTCGCTCGGGGGAATAGAAGCCACGAAAAAACTGCTGCCGTAGTTCGTTGTCGTGCCGAAGTGGAAACTGACGGTTGTTTGCAATCCATGCGAATGCACAGTCCCATTCAGCACCGCATTCGTTGCAGTGACGGAAGAGGCATCCGCCGTTGTTGCGGCCGGCGGGGTTGCCGGAATGTAAAAATTCGTCGTGGCACCGAACGTGATGCCACTGCTGTTCGTGGCAACCGCACGGTAGAAAATGAACTGTCCTGGAGTGATGCCCGTGATGTGATTGGTCAGCAACAACACATCAGCCGCGGCGTTCGTCTGCAACCCAACTTGCGGTCTTCCGGTGAGATCGACGCTGGTACCCCACTGAAACCAGGTCACACTTTGCCGTGCACGCGGTTCAACGCGAGCCGGCAAATCGGCTTCCATGTAGGTGAAATTCGTCGCCCCATACATCGTTACCGCCGGGCTGCCGATGCCGGCCATGGAAGCGATCCACGTGGGACCGCCGCTCAGCACCGCAACGTTATTACCTGAGACCGATGTCGCCGTGTCGTTGGCGGTCGTGCCGGTTCCTTCATCAAAACGCCAGTAGCCGAGAAGCCCGCTTTCGTTGCCGACCAAAGATTGATTCATGTACGATTGGATCGCGGCCTGCGAAAGCGCCGATTGCCAAATGCTGACTTCATCCAGTTTGCCCGGATAAAATTGGCTGCTGCCGGTGCCGGGGTAATCGCCAAATCGAACCGGTTCAGTATTCGTGCACTTCAGAGAGGTCCCGGTCCAGACGCGTGAATCTTTCAGCACACCGTCGACGTATAGACGGCCGTCTGCATTATCGACGGTGAAAGCGACATGATGCCACCGGCCATCATTAATATTGCCGGCGTTCAGACCGTTCCCTCCGTCCCAGATATAGCGCGTGTTGCTGCCGAAGTACCAGGCGCGGAGTTGGCCACTGACGATAAACACCTGCCACCCGTTGAAGCTGCCCGATCGATATTTATTAATGAGACCCGAGTTGCCGCTTTGCGTCGTATTCACCCACGCCATTACTGTCAGCGGCAGGGTGTTAAAATCGGAACTATTCGTCGTGACGGTCGCCACGTCATCGACACCATCAAACTGCAGGGCGTATCCCGGCTGATTCGATTGGGCTGACGCCGCCACGACAAAAACGAACAACAAAACAACGACAAAACTCCTCCGAACAGACGCGAACATCGGACGATTCTATACAGACGAAGCGTCATGTCCAGATCCTTGAATGACAAGTGGTTGCGATCGTGCAACTACTCCTCCGGGGGCGCCATTTCGGTTTCGCAGACCTCGGCATCCGCTTAAGGCGATAATTGTTTGGAATGGGAAGTTCCAACTCTCGCAGTAAGTCGTGATTCTTCGTTCCGCAAAAATCCTACTTCCGGGAGAATTGTTAACTTTTTACTCCGCAAAATGTTTACTTCCTGCGTCAGGAAAGATTTTTCGTCGCAAAAAATAAAAACTTCCGCAGTAAGTAGCAATTTTTCGTTACGCGCAGATCGTCCTGACGCAGGTAGGAGAGGCTTTTTGTTACGAAAGTTCCTTACTGACTGCGTCAGTCGACGCTTTTCGTTGCAAAAAGTCGTCCCAACTGCGGCAGGAAACATTTTCCGCAACGGAGAGTCACGGCTTCCGCGAGTAGTGTTAACTTTTTCCTCCGCAAAATCGTTACTTCCTCGAGTAGTGTTAACTTTTCGCTCCGCAAAATCTCTACTGACTGCGGAAGTCCGGAATTTTCGTTACGAAAAATTGATACTTCCCGCGGTAGGGACGCGTGTTTTGTTGCAAAAACTGTTTACCTTCCTCGAGTAGGAAAGTTATCCCGCCTTGGAAATCAGTGAGTTACGTTGATTTCCGATTTGAGGTTTGAAAAGTTTGAAGTTTGAGCGTGGAGACCGTTTCAACTTTCGTGCCAGTTTCAACAAAGTCCAAGGTTCAAGGTTCGAGGGCGCAAGTCAGGATCGAGAAATCCAGACCGTCGCACATTTCCGGGAGCTTCGACGGCTACCGACCGTAAGAGAAGGCCGCTACAATTACACCTGTTCGCTGCGTCGCCTTTGATCCGCCACTCGTTTGACTCAACTCCGGCTGTTACAGTTCAATAGCACCTAAACCTTTGCTCATTTTCCTTTCATTTTGCCGGCTCATCCATAAGGTCCGTCGCGAACAACTTACAACCAATCAACCAAAATGCGTATTCCCCAACTCTTACTGGTCCTATCTTTTGTTTCTGCAGCCGCGGCCGCGGATTCTACTGAGACACATTATTCCTTTTTCAACCGGACTCCCGCCGACTCAATGCGGGAGATGACCACCGACCGCCTCGGAGCAACTGAGACCCCGTACACCATTAACGCCGGCCACGTGCAGGTGGAAACGGACTTGATCAGATACAGTGAGACCAGCGACAAATTTTCAGGCGGGAACGTCGAGGCAACCAGTTATGGATGGGCGCCCAAGCTCCGATTCGGCCTTTGCGAACGGGCGGAGGTCCAGTTGCAAGCTGCTTACAGCCATTTTCAAGCGGATTTTACCTACCCAACTTTTCCTTCAGCGAACTTTTCGTTTAGTGAACACAGGTGGATGCTCACCCCGGCGGTGAAAGTAAACATCCTCGGCAACGACGAGGGCGCGTTTGCCCTAGCGTTGACTCCGTACGTGACCACGCCTTTGTCGGGACCGTCCTACCTCGAGACGGAGTTTGGTTTGAAAGTTCCCCTCGCGATCAAATTGCCGGAAGATTTCTCGCTCCGCTTGATGAGCGGATTTAATACCCTGGAGGTGCAGACAAGCTCGGGGAGTTATGACACGTATTCTGTTCGGAACTCCATAAACTTGAGCAAGCGCTTAAAGGACCTGACGATTTACACTGAGTTCTCCACGCTCCTCGTCGCTTCGCGCTCTGATAACTGGTCGGGTTATGTCGATTTCGGAGCCGGTTACCAGGTGACAAAGAACCTTCAACTGGATGCCGGCATCGGTTTCGGCGTGACGCATAACGCTGCTGACTTTAATCCATTTGCTGGATTTTCGTACCGATTCTAAAATCCTCGGATGGTTGTCCTTTCAAGAGGGCTAAACAACAAAGACGCGACGGGACAAAGAAAATAAATCCACCTTCGCGACGGCGCAGAGCGCCCTACAGCTTGCGGCCAATGCAAAACTTCCTCAGGTGAGGCGACGTCTCGTCGCCTTTTGATTTCAGGGGACGAGACGTCCCCTCTCCAATATCTGGTAGGGACATGTCGCCGACATGTCCCAAATTATTTTGGTCAGGCAGCGTTCTCTGTAATGAAGAACGCCACTCGATCATTTGAAGCTCGCTCCCGCTGAAATAGAATGGGAACGAGTCGGCGACTCGTCCCTACCCTGCATAGAGCCGCAGGGCCGGCAGCCGTTTGCGGAGATAACAGGTGGCGCGTAACTTTTGCGAGGGAGAACCGTCCAATTGAGAACAGGGATGAAAATGCGATTACTCTTCTTGCTGGGGTTTGTCTTGTTAACCTTTTCGGCGCGGGCGGCATATGTGGGAATTCATGCTGCTGCAGCGGCGGGGGATACGAACAAATTGGCGGAATTTCTTCTTAAAGATCCGGCTTCGATCTCGGCGCGGAATGGACCTAACAGGGCTCCGCTCTGCATCGCGGCGATGACAGGACACGCGAAGGCGGTCGAGTTTCTCGCCGATCATGGAGCCGATGTTGATGACCGGGGATTTATGAAGATGACTCCGCTGGCCGACATGGCGATGTACGGGACGACCAATGACCAAAAGTGTGCGGAGGTCGCTTCGATCCTTTTGGCGCATGGGGCGGAAGTCGATCCTGTCGATACTTATGGATCTACACCGCTGTTGCGTGCGGTAGAATTTAGAAAATTACAGTTGGCGCGCGTGCTTCTTGAGCATGGAGCGAAGCAGGATCATATCTATAAAGGAGCCACGTCGGGAACTCCGCTGCATATGGCCATCCAGCGCGGTGACAAGGAATTGGTTGCGATTCTTTTAAAACATAATCCACCGCTGTCCATTCCCGATAGCAATGGAGCCACGCCGTTAGGGTTGGCGGAACAATCCAGCAAAACGGAGATTGCCGCGATGATCCGCCAGGTTTCGTCGAAGGAGCAAGCGAGTCGTGAGAAAACATATACGGTTCCTCCGACCGCAGAAGGGATGCGGCTCATTGGACAGCGGATTGCCGACGGGGATCAAAACGCATTGAAAGAACTCAGCCTTCTGGCCAATCACCTTTACGGCGAGATATCCAATTACGAACTGGAACGCGCTCGCGTGCTGTTATTGCTGGGGCGAATGAGTACTACCTACCGCACGTTGGGGGATGAAGCGGGCAAAGGAAACGAGAAGGCGCTGGCCGCTTTGGAACAATCGCTGGGTGATCGTCGGCTGGTTTCTTTTGCGCCGGTGGGGCTGGGTCGCGCCGCGGCGGCGGGGAGTAAAGGCGCTTTGGAAATCCTCTTTCGTTTTGCGAAGTCAGATCTGGATTCATCAGTGCACGCGCTCTGCATCGCAGCGGAGGCGAATGTTGAGCCTGCGGTGGATTATGTCGCCGATTGGCTGGCGCATCTGAGTCCCACCGAACGAGAAGGTGGCACGGCTCTGGAAGTGACCGAGGCGTTGGGGAAGGCCTCGGCAAAAGGCAATTTGAATGCGAAATCGGCTCTGGAAAAATTCAAGGGGAACGGCGGGCGGTGACTTTTACCGGGTAGGGACATGTCGCCGACCTGTCTCAAATTATTTTGCTCACACAACGTTCTCCGACGAAGAGTGTCAACTCGATCACTTCGGCTCGCTCCCGCTGAAATAGAATGGGACGAGTCGGCGACTCGTCCCTACCTCCATACACCTTCGGCCTGCGGTAAAGTGATTTGCGATGGTTTGCTACTTCTTTGGAACGCTGGGCGGGTCCTCGACCGGCTCGGGCTTCGTAGTCAATTCGCTGTTCGGAAAAAGTTGTTCAAACATCTGGAACAATTCCTGTCCGGGTTTGTTCATCAATGTTCCGATATCTGCCATCTTCTGTTCGCCTGCCTTTCGCATGACGAGACCACCACATTCGAAACAGAAAAATACATCGACGCTCTTGTCGCCCCTGGAAAAGGTGACTACGAAACCGGGATTGTAAATGCACTTTGAGCGCAAGCCATTCTCAATGGATGCCGACGTCAGGAGCTCGCTGAATTTCCGCGAAAGATCAGGCGGGACGATTAGGCCCTTGCCGTATTTGCGGTAAAACGCTTCAAGATCATTGGCCGATTCTGGTTTGATTTTCTTCGCCAGACCTTCCGTGCGCCACGCCGTCACTGAATCCGGCGAGCCGATGATTTTCAGGCTTTCGCGGTCGAGATTTGGATTTTTGGCGCGGTCACTGCAACCAACGAATCCGAGGCCGACAGCGAAGAAAAGGGCAAGGAATGTCAAGGTCTTCATTGGTTGTTTGTTGAAGCGACGTTAGCCACCGCGCCAATTGCTGTCGAGCAGGCAGAGCAATTCCGGGAACGGCGGACGATAACTTTTACCGGGTAGGGACATGTCGCCGACGTGTCCCAAATTATTTTGCTCACACAACGTTCTCCGACGAAGAGTGTCAACTCGATCACTTCGGCTCGCTCCCGCTGAAATAGAATGGGACGAGTCGGCGACTCGTCCCTACCCGCGATACACCTTCGCGGCCTGCGGCCGTTTTATGGTTTTCGGAAGTGAATTGATACTGGCTGCACCTTGGCCGTGCCTATCATCACATCGTCCCTGCGGGACTTCAGAATGGCTGCGCTCGGCCCTGATTGTCAGAGACTTACGGGCGAGGGCGAGTTCGGACTTCAAGTAGTCCAAAGTTCAAGACCAATCGAACGCGGAGCGCGGAATTCAGAATGCGGAACAGAACTGTTTTTTAAACGGCTGCGCCGCGTTTGAAGTTTGAAGTTGTGTCGAAAGAAACGGGTCAACTTTGAGGTGCACGGCATGATGCGTCTTATTATTCCGCCGTCCGCTCTGCTCTGCTCACGTTCTCCTTTTCTCCATTTCTCATTTTCCCCGTTTTGTCGCGGTTCGGCAGTGCTTTCGCGGTTTCGGGTGGTCCGTTGGTAGAATCGTGGCGGCGGTTCGCGTCGAGGCCGCGGCGCGCTCGGAGAGGCATAGACTCACCGGATAGGTAACAGATCGTGCTC
>CBHWET010000080.1:0-15288 GCA_966112985.1 uncultured bacterium
CGCCAGCGGGCGCGCTTTGGACGTTGGTTGTGGAAGCGAAGGACGTTTTATTAAACGTTTGATCCAACACGGATTTCAAACCGATGGCATTGATATTTCGGCGAACATGATTGCCCTGGCTCGGAAGCAATCTCCGGGCGCCACCTTTTATATTGGCGACATCGGTGAATGGGCACTACCGCACAAGTATTCATTTATCTGCGCGTGGGACAGCACCTTTCATCTTCCATTGAATCAGCAAGAGCCGGTTTTGAAAAAGTTGTGTGAAGGTCTTTTGCCGAACGGGATCCTGTTGTTCACCTGCGGTGGCGGTCAGCCCGGCGAAATCGTTGGAAAGATCGAAGGCCGCGAATTCGGATATAGCACTTTGGGCGTTTCACGTTTTGTCGAACTGCTGCATCGGTTCAACTGCCGCTGTGTTCATCTTGAGTACGATCAGTGGCCGGAAAATCACGTCTTCATCGTCGCACAGGCTGTTGCTTATCCGTCGGCCTGATTTGCACGATGGCGTCGGGATTTCGGCGTCCAATTGAAAACAAAAGCGATTGGAACACAATCCGATCACCGCTTTCATCCCCTCCAGACTATCTTTAAGTCGAGGGTATGAAAACATGGACGTTCGTTGTGGTTACATGCGAAGGTCAAAACATTCGCATCACAGCGAGGGTCGTCGATGAGACCAATAACGTTACCATCAACCCTATTCGGCACATGCGAGGATAAAGGCGATGCTTCGAGGCGAGTATAAAACCGCCAATCGAGAGCAGTGACAACGTGAGGCACAGAGATAGTGTGCTGCTCTGAATCCGCCGCGTCACAGTTCCACATCCGGAACCATATTCACCAAAGTACGCGCTTATCGAGGTCGCCGAAACCACAACAGCACACAATGCGGCTAGCACGACAATCGGACTCCGATTTCTGCCAAAAACTTTGGACGAATGTATGTCATCCTGTTTGTAGTTCAGGCCTCTTGATTGCCATTTCGAACGCGCAAAACTTTATACACGGGTTTCGAGCCGTGTTCGCAAATCATATAAATGCCGAGACTCGGAATCATCATCCGCGTGCCGTTGTCGGCCTCAATCTCGAGGTAGCCGCCGATGAGTGACATTCCAAGCTCTTGCTTCTTTTTTTCAAACGTTCGGATGCCAAGGATCTTCACGTTGTTATAAAGCCTCTCCTCGGTCGGCGTAGTGCAGTAAAGGTCATATCGCTTCGACAAATCCAATACTGTGACGGGTATAGGGCTGTCGGGTTCAGATCGCCCTGGTAACTCCTCTTTTACATTTTTGAAAAGGCTCATGATTTTACAGGATCTGACGTCGCAGTACGATGCGAATCGAGCAGCGAACGAACTGGCCCGGCAGGTTCTGAAAGCAAAGCTCGCATCAGGCTCTCAGTGCCGATCACTCGACGTCCGGCGGCTTCGATTTCGGCACGCTCAAAGGCGAGTTTGGCCGACACACCAAGAGGCACCCCACAAAAGTCTTCGTAGCTTTCCGAAGGCGGATTTAGTTTGAGATGAGACCAAACGGTCTGTGCTGTGACCGGCAGATCTCGAGAGAGCGCCCAATCCCGCTGACTATGCAAATGCAGGCAGGCATAGAAAAGATGTTCGCTGGTAACGACCCGATGGCGCAACCGTCTCGCGGCGTTTTTAGCGGTCATCCATACTCGCAAGTAAGCCGGGGTGATCATGTGAAGCTCCTGTCAGTTAGCGTGAACGACGCGGACGGAAAATGAAAGCAATCAGTGATGTCCTGTAGACGAACCGTTTTCATCGTAATGATCTGAGCTTAGATACTTTGCCACTCGCCGCCGAATGTCTCTACGGGAATGCAGCGAGACATCAGAATATGGATCAAGCCCCTCAGCACGAATTACAGCGTCCGTGAACTCATCGATATCCAAAGGTGGATTGTTAATTAGCGCTTGCTGTGAAGAAGGTGGCAAACAAAAGCCTAAATCCACACAGAGTTCATGCAACAAAAGCTCAATCGATTGTGACATACGACTCAATCTGCAATCAGTGCGACATCCTTGCGTCGCGCGAACGCTGTAACACAGACTGAATGAAACGGACCAAGGAACCGAGTGACCGGAGTGCCCGCCCCGAACAACGCGACTGCGCGTTCAATTTCAGCAATCAAAGACTCCAGCTCGTTGCTCGGGTAATCGGTGTCAGAGTAGTAGTCGTGCATGCGACAGAGCAACGGGAAGTTGTCTGACCGCATGTTGGCGTGATCGAAAAGCAATCCGTGCACTTCCACGCCTACCGATACTGAAAGCTCCGGGTCAATCTTCCCAGTAATTGGTTCGACGATATGTACGTCGAGAGACATAGGCGCGAGAGACTTCGGATCAGCAATGTTTAGACATCACAAATCTGCACGCCTTGTTTCAGCGAAGCGAGTTTGTCGGCGCGTTTGGGGATGAACTCCTGCGCGACGAAGCCTTTGTAACCCGTTTCCAAAATCGCTTTCATCACCGCCGGATAATAAATCTCCTGCGTCTCATCGATCTCATGACGACCCGGGACGCCGCCTGTGTGGTAATGACCAAAATATTGGTAGTTCTTTTTGATTCGAGCGATCAGATCACCTTCCATGATCTGCATGTGGAAAATGTCGTAGAGCAATTTGAAACGTTCCGAGCCGACCGCTTTGCAGAGTTCGATGCCCCAGTCTGAGTGGTCGCATTGATAATCTTTGTGGCTCACGCGGCTGTTCAACAACTCCATGCAGACCGTCACTTTATGTTTTTCGGCGATGGGCATAATGCGCTTCAAACCGATGGCGCAGTTCTCAATTCCTTTTTGGTCATCCTGCCCCGCGCGATTTCCGGAGAAACAGATCACGTTAGGAGCGCCAGCTTTTGCCGCTTCAGGAATGTTTTTCTCCATCCATTCGACAATTTTGTCGTGGTTCTCCAGGCGATTCAGTCCATTGGGAATCATGCCCGGAACACCGGTGACCATCGCACAGGTCAGGCCGTGCTTCTTCAGTGTTGGCAAATCGTTCACTTCGACGAGTTCCACCGATTGCAGACCAATTTCTTTCGCTGCCTGGCAAAACGGTTCGAGCTGAATGTCGGGATAGCACCATTTGCAGACGGAATGATTGACGCGACCTTTGAGTTTTGCGCCCGCGGATTCTTCGGCAGCATTTAGGCGAAAAGACAAACTGGCCACCGCGCTGGCCACTGCCGCAGTGCCGGTCAAAGTGCGAAGAGCTGAACGTCGGGAAATCGGATGTTTCATAAATTCGATGCTGTTGCTGGTGGGACTTCAGTGAATTTCAAAACGGATGCCATCGCAATCAAAATCCGACCGCTCGTAGCCGCCGAGGTGACGAGGCGGATGGGCGGACAACATCCGAAGACGAAAAGGTGAAAAGGAGACGAGGAGAAAAGGAAAAAACTGGGGAACGGGTAAGCGGGTGAGCCGGTGAGCGGGAAAGTGGGAAAGTGGGAAAAGGGGAAAAGGGGAAAAGGGGAAAAGGGGAAAAGGCGGGTGGGGCCCGGGAGCCGCAAATCGGTCGCGCTGTAAGTTGTGAACTGGGCGGTTTGTCGACCGGGAGTCAAAATGAGGCCATTTTTGCCGAAACTTTCATAACTTGCTGATCTACAGCTATGTAAAAACAGTTGCGTCGCGTCGCGGCCATAATTTCGTTACGAAAATCAAGGTGCGACGCGCCGCAGGAGGTGAAAACGCTTCGTAAATGAGCCTGCGACGCATCGCATGCGGTAAAAACGTTACGAAAACCGACCTGCGACGCTTCGCACATGCATTTTCGTGACGAAAATGGACGTGCGACGCGTCGCAGCTGGTCAAAACGTTACAAAAACGGACGTGCGGACGTTCGCAGGTGGTCAAAACGTTACGAAAATGAGCGTGCGGACGTCCGCAGCCCGTTTTCTGAAACGAATTTCTGTGCTGCGCCAAAGAATCCGATGGCGTTGTTACATTTTTTGGGGCTCGGCGATCCGGGCTGTTTTTTCCATTCCAAAAAAATCGGCTGCGGGATCCTCGGAATAAATTTCGTGACGAATGCTCTTTCGCGAACGCCGTTGACCCGGGTTTCGCGATGAAATTTTCTTCCCGGACATGCGCTTGGCGCAATGACGTCCTGAAAATGAGCGTGCGATGGAACACCCGCTATGTTGTTTTGTTCTTGGAGTGACTTTTCGCGTCCAGTAATCTTTCTGAAACCATGGCGCGAACGAATTCCTTGTCTGACGTACGCCCCCAAAACAACACAACCTCTACCGCTTCGAAGACCAATTCCTGGTTTGGCATTGGATTACTGACGCTTCTCGTCGGGATTCTGATTGCTGCGACCTACCCGGAAGTCATTTTCAAAGGACACGTCTTTGTTTATCGCGACGCCGGCATTTTCAATTATCCGACGCACTATTTTGCGCGGGAGAGCTGGCAGGGTGGGGAAGTGCCGCTCTGGAATCCATGGAATAATTGCGGTGTTCCATTCCTCGCACAGTGGAACGTCATGGCGCTTTATCCGCTCTCCGCGATCTTCGTGTGGTTCGATCCTCCGCAATCGATTACATACTTTTCGTTGCTTCACTTTTTTATCGCCGCCCTTGGCATGTTTTATCTGGCGCGTCGATGGACCGAAAATTCCTTCGCGGCGACGGTCGCGGGTCTCGCCTTCGCATGGAATGGTCTCACGCTCCACGCCTTGATGTGGCCGAATAGCTGCGCGTCCCTCGGGTGGGCGCCGTGGGTGCTGCTGTTTGTCGACAAGGCTCTATCCAAAGGCGGACGTAATATTGTTTATGCAGCTTTGGTCGGGGCGATGCAGATGCTGGCGGGTGTGCCGGAAATCATTCTTGTTACATGGATCATCGCCGGTTGTTTATTCCTGTTGGAATTAAAACAAACTCAACTGAGCCGCTCTCGCGTTGCGATCCGGTTTATCGCGAGCGGCGCTCTTGTAGCCGGTCTGACTGCGGCGCAGATGCTTCCGTTTTTCGATTTATTGCTGCACTCACAACGTAATACCTCTTACTCCCAGGTAGACGTGTGGGCGATGCCGCTTTGGGGTTGGGCGAACTTCTTTGTGCCGTTGTTCCGTACGACATCTTCGTTCCAGGGAGTCCACCTGCAGACCGAACAGCAATGGAGTTCGTCGTATTATGTTGGAGTCGGAATCATCGCTCTGGCGATTGTCGCGGCGATTCGTGTGCGCAAACCAATCGTTTGGTTGCTCACTGGAATCACTGCTGTGGGCTGCGTTCTGGCGTTAGGCAAAAGCGGACTGGTTTATGCGGTGGTGCAGAAAGTGTTCCCGCTGGTCGGCTTCATGCGTTATCCCGCGAAGTGGGTGCAACTGGCAACCTTCTGTTTTCCGTTGCTCGCCGCCTTCGGGATCGCATCGCTACAAAGCGATACCTCAGGCAAGACGCGCAAAAGTATGTTCTTTGTGGGCGGTTTGGTGGCGGCGATTATCTGCGTCATCGTCGCCTGCGCCTTTATGTTCGAGCGTGCCGATGAGCCGGCAAAGTTGACGTTTAACAACGGCGCGCTACGAGTGGCGTTTCTCGTGTTGATCTTCGGCGCGATATATCAGTTCGTGAACGTCGAGGAAAAGCTTTGGAAGAACATCTTCGGCGTCGCCGCTCTTCTTTTGATTGGACTGGATGTTGCCACACATATGCCGCGGCAACAGCCGACTGTTCCGGCCGCTGCTTATAAACCGGTTCACCTGGAAATGAGTGAAGTGCCGCAGCTCGGCCTCGGCCGTGTGATGCTCGCGCCCAAGTTGCAAACGACGATGCGTCGTGCCGGCAGCCCGGATATTCAGGAAGATTACCGCGTCAAACGACAATTGCTCTTCGCCAACTGCAACATCCTCGATCATGTGGCCAAGGTGAATGGTATGTTCTCCCTTTACACGAAGGAGCAGGCGGATATTGAGAAGAAACTTTTTGATGCGGAAAACCATTCGGAAGCTCTCGCTGCTTTCGTCGGTGTATCCCAATTATGTCTCCAGCCGCGCTCAGATATTTTCACGTGGCGGTGGGTGGCGCGTGAGAGTCTGCCGATGCTTACGCTCGGTCAAAAACCAGTTTTCGCCGATGATGCCGAGACGTTGAACGGCCTGATGAAAGAGGATTTCAATCCCACCCAAACGATTTTTCTCCCACGTGAAGCCGCTGGAGTGATTAAGGCGACGAACTTTGTCACAGGGGCAAATATTTTGGCCGACGAGAAGTATCGAATTGATCCGCCGAAGATTTTGCCACGCGAAGTGACGTTCACGATTGGGACGCCGCAGGCAACCATGGTGGTCATGGCGCAAACCTATTATCATGCATGGAAGGCGTATGTGGACGGCAAGCCAACGCCGATCTGGCGTGCCAACCATGCCTTCCAGGCCGTTGAAGTTACGGAAGGGCAGCACCATATCCGGTTCGTCTATGAGGACCAGGTGTTCAAAGCCGGCGTAGCTATTTCATTGGCCAGCCTGATAGCATGCGCCATTGGCTGGTTCATTTTGAAACGAAAGCCGCTCGTTGCCGTCTAACTAGCGTATGTTCGTGCAGTTCCCTCGCAAATACATGGCCATCCTGCTGGCGACCTTTGCCTTGTTCAGCGTCCTCGCTGACGACAAAAAGCTGAGCTTCGAAGAGATTGCTGAGAAGAGGTATTTTGCCGCCCGTGAGCATTACCATGCTGATCCACAAAACGTGGAAGCGGCCTGGCAGTTTTGCCGTGCTTCTTTTGACTGGGCGGAATTTTCACCCAATGACGAGCATCGCGAGAAGCTGGCGAATGAGGGCATTGCTGCTGCCCGGCAACTCGTCGCAAAACAGCCGCGTCTCGCGCAGGCGCATTATTATTTGGCGATGAACCTTGGCCAACTTGCGAGGACCAAAAGCATCGGTGCATTGCGGATTGTCGACGAGATGGAGCGGGAATTTAAATTGGTCGTCGAACTGGATCCTCTCTTTGATTTTGCGGGTGCCGATCGAAATCTGGGAATGCTTTACCATGAAGCGCCCGGTTGGCCCGCAAGCATCGGCAGTGGAAAGAAAGCTCGTCAGCATTTGGAACGCGCCCTCAGCCTTGCACCGGACTTTCCGGAGAATCATCTGTATTTGCTCGAAGCTTACATCAAATGGAACGACAAGAAGGCAGCTCAACGCGCGTTTGATGTGTTGCAAAAGCGCTGGCCCGAGATGAAAGAGAAACTCACGGACGATCATTGGGACCGGGATTGGATCGAGTGGGAAAAGCGATGGAGAAAGATCCAGGATCATTTCGCGAAGTAGTGGCGAGCAACGGTCCTTCCTTTCAGATTTCTTCTTGTTGTCTGTCCGGTTTTAGATCCGGTGGTTACTATCTGTAGAAGTGAACAGCCTGACAGACCAGCAACTTCTCGAGCGCTACGCCACCAGTGGTTGTGATACTGCTTTTGCTGAGTTGGTGCATCGGTACCTCGATTTCGTTTATTCCGCCGCCGTTCGGATGGTCCGCGACCCCCATGCGGCTCAAGATGTAACTCAAGCGGTATTTGTTGCCCTGGCTGAGAATGCTTCGCGGCTCGGGGACCGGACTATTCTATCAGGATGGCTGCATCGCACGGCACGGAATCTCGCCGCCAATGTCGTCCGTTCAGAAGTCCGCCGTCGCGCGCGCGAACAAGAGGCTGCCGTTATGAATGAATTGCTCTCGTCGGATTCGGATCAGACGTGGGAACACATCGAGCCCGTTCTCGACAACGCACTCTCCGAATTGAACGAATCCGATCGCGACGCCTTGTTCCTCCGTTACTTTCAACACAAATCGGCACGGGAAATGGGGCAAATGCTTGCGACCAGCGAGGCGGCGGCGCAGAAGAGAGTCAACCGTGCGCTGGAGCGCCTGCGCGATGTTTTTGCGAAACGAGGTATCGCCGTCAGCGTCAGTGCAATTGCTGCCGCGATTTCCGTCAACGCGGTTCAGAGCGCACCAGTGGGATTTGCGGGACTCGTTTGCACGACCATTCTTGTTGCGGGCACGGCGGCTAAAAGTTCAACGGCAATTCTTGCAACGAAAGCAATTGTTATGACTACAGTTCAAAAAATTATTGTGACAGCGGCAATTACTGCGGCTGTGGGGACGGGTGTTTACCATGCGTATACATTTTCGCGATTGCGCGAAGACATGCGTCTGCTTCAGCAACAACAGGCCGACAAGGTCCGGCAGTTGGAGGCTGAACGGGACGCCGCGGTCGATCGTTTGTCGGTCACAATGGCGGACAATGAACGCTTTAAGAGTAATAACGTTGAGCTGTTGAAGCTGCGTGGAGAAGTTGGAAGGTTGCGGGCTAAAGGCCAGGCGGCGGTGAACTCTGATAACGCAGTATCGAAGCGCGATGGAAACGGCGGTCAAATTGCCAATGCAAACCTGCCGAAAGATACGTGGAAAGACGCTGGTTTCTCTACTCCGCTCGATGCCTTGCAAACGCGCGGATGGGCCGTGCTGAATGGAGACCGCGATAAGTTTAAACAATCTATCTTCATCAGCGAGGGCGCCCGGAAGATATTGATGGATATGTTCGAAAAGATGGCAGCTGCCAATCCGAAGGAGGCGGGTTTGTGGGCCGAGCAAGGTTTGAAGAACAATTGGGGCATAGAAGAAGGATTTTTGATGCCAATGGTCGCAGAGAACCGTCAGAAAGGTTACGCGGGCTACCGTGTTCTCTCACAGGAATCCACAACTCCAGACGAAACGGTTTTGGAAGTCGAAACACAAATGGTCTCAGCGCCCGCAAAGAAAGAAACATTGAAACTGCGCCGCTTTGGTGACGACTGGAAGTTTGTCGTGGACGAGGAAATGTTGAAGAAGGAATTCGAGCGCGGGGCTAAATCGGATGCTTCAAATTAATTCTTCCGACCCTTTCTGAATGCAAAAATGGCGCAAAACAGTTTCCTGTTCTGCGCCACGAAAAGACAACAGAGATTTTACTTTACCTTTTTCACTTTTTCCCAACGGCCGGTTTTGGCCGATTTGAGAACCGCATCAGTTACGTAATCTGTCGCAAGACCATCTTTGAACGTTGGTCCAGCAAGTTTGCCGCTGCTCAGTCCCTGGATGAAATCGGCGACCTGATGGACGAACGTTTCGTCGTACCCGATCTGGAGACCGGGAACCCACCAGTTCTTCATATAAGGATGATCGCTGTCAGTGATGTGAATTGAGCGCCAGCCGCGAACACGTCCTTCATCGCGATGATCAAAATACTGGAGGCGATGCAAATCATGCAGGTCCCAGAAGATCGAAGCGTGCTCGCCGTTGATCTCAAATGTGTAGAGCGCCTTGTGACCACGGGCATAACGTGTCGATTCGAACGTCGCGAGGGAACCGTTGCTGAAACGGGCAAGGAAAGCGCTCGCGTCATCGATAGTAACCTTCTGCACTTTGCCGGTGAGGGTGTGCTTGCGTTCTTTGATGAACGTTTCGGTCATGGCGGTCACGGTATCAATGCTTCCGTTGAGCCACATCGCCGTGTCGATGCAATGCGCCAGCAAATCACCGGTCACACCGCTGCCGGCTACTTTTGCGTCGAGACGCCACAATCCGGCACCGCCTTGCGGGAGATCTTTGGAAATTGTCCAATCCTGCAAGAACTTCGCGCGATAGTGGAAAATTTTTCCGAGACGTCCTTCGTCGATCAATTGTTTCGCGAGCGTTACGGCAGGAACACGGCGGTAGTTGTACCAGACCATGTTCGGCACCTTTGCTTTTTCAACGGCGGTCACCATCTTCTCGGCTTCCGGGCCATTCAATGCGAGTGGCTTCTCGCACATGATCATTTTGCCGGCTTTCGCGGCAGCGATCGCGATCTCAGCATGGACATTGTTTGGGGCGGCGATATCAATGAGGTCGATGTCATCGCGTTCGATCAACTTCTTCCAATCCGTTTCGATGGATTCGTAGCCCCAGTTTGCGGCGAACGTTTTCGCCTTGTCGGCGTCACGCGCACAGATCGCTTTAAGGACTGGTTTGTAGTTGAGGTCGAAAAAGTTTTTGACCTGAGTGAAAGCGTTTGAATGCGTGCGGCCCATGAAGCCGTACCCGATCATACCAATGCGAAGTGGTTTCATATGATTGATGGACGACAAAAAGGCACAAAAATTGAAAAAATTACAAGCTCATAGGCAAAAGGACGTGACGCTTGGTTATCGGGAAACGTATTTTTCTAAACTTTCCGTCTAATAAAACTCCGGCTCGTGCGTGATCACTTATGAAGGGCCGGAAGCCTTGATGAACGAAACAGTTAAAGCCGATTGGGTGCGGTCAGCACTGGAACGCCACGAAAGTTCGTTGCTGCGTTATGCCGCGTCCATCACCGGTGATGCTGAACGGGCTCGCGATGTTGTGCAGGACACGTTTGTCCGCATGTGCGCGGAGGAGCCGGCTGCGCTGGATGGGCGGTTGACGGAGTGGTTGTTCACCGTTTGCCGCAACCGCGCGCTTGATGTGCTACGGAAAGAAAAACGCATGACGCCCCTGACTGAAATCGATTTGGACACTCGTGAGAGTGGGGAACCGACGCCGGCGGCAGCGGCCGAGAAACGTGAGACGGCAACCAGGGCTCTGCAGTTCCTCGACTCGCTGCCGCCGAACCAACGCGAAGTGATTCGCTTGAAGTTCCAAAGCGGTTTGAGTTACCAGGAGATCAGCCGCGTCACGGAACTGAGTGTGACGAATGTTGGCTTTCTCATTCACACCGGCATCAAGACCCTTCGCCAGAAGCTGAACGCAATGGAAAGGAGTGCTCGATGAAACTTTCTCCCGATGATCCGAAATTAACCGCTTACGCTCTTGGGGAACTTCCACCCGCGGAAGCAGCGGCTGTTGAAAAGGAAATCAATGCGTCGCCGGAACTACGAGTTGCTGTTGAGGAAATTCGACAAACGACCGAGTTTCTGAAAAAGGAATTCTCCCTGGAAGAAGCACCAATCTTAACGGCGAAACAGAAAGCGGCGATTACGTCCGAGATTCCGCCGGTAAATATTGTGCAACTGCCGAGATATCGCGCTGCCATGTTCGTTACGGTTTCGGCAATCGCAGCGTGCGTAATGTTGGTTCTCGGGATCGGATTATTCGGACCTAAGGACCAGCGTTCCGTTGTCTCCAAGACTTTCGAATATAAATATGCCCAGAATGCGATTGAAGCGGAACACCGGGACAAGTTGCAAAAGGAGAGCGCAGCGGTATCGCATGGAACTGCAGTGAACAAGACACCCGTCGATGAAGTTTTAACAGCGCCGAATAAGGCCATCGCAAACCCACAACAGAATGGACAGATCGTCGATTACGTGGAGAAACCGGTTAAGTCCACGCCGACTCGAACCCTCAGAGAATATGGCGTTACTAAAGGGAGCGACAATCATCTGAGCGTAGAGAAATCTTGGCGCAACGAATCGCAAAAACCTCCTGCACCCAAGACGATCAGCCGTTCTCAGCCTGTCGCTCAGCCGTTGGCGCCAGAGGGAACGAGGAAAAAGGTGCCGAGTGCCGCCGCGACGCCAGCACCCACCGTCGTGACTGCGGGCAAGTCGGAACAATATTTCTGGAGGGATAACGGTTCGCAAGCGGGCGAGGCACTTCGGCTCGATGTCGCACAAGCGCATGTAGCGTCCCGCTCTCCCGCAAAGATTGTGTCGGACCGGCGACAACGAGAGATTACTGCGTCGGACATTCGTTTATATGACGGTCTTCCAAGTGTTAAAGAGGCTGAGGCAGATATACGCGGTGAGAGCGGTTCCCTCGGATGGTACAAGACCGGCGACACCGCGCGTTACCCACGTTACGTTGAAAACGCGTTCGAGTCCGTTCGCAACGCACCGCTTTCAACTTTCTCGGTCGATGTGGACAACGCCTCCTATGCGAACGTCCGCCGTTTCCTGAATCAAAACCAAATGCCGCCACACGACGCCGTGCGCATTGAGGAAATGGTGAACTATTTCACCTACAGTTATCCGCAACCGCGCGGTGATGTCCCATTCTCGGTGAACATGGAAGTCGCCGGTTGTCCGTGGAATAAAGAACACCGACTCGTGCGAGTCGGCTTGAAGGGCAAAGAAATCGCACAGGACAAGCGTCCGCCCAGCAATTTTGTTTTTCTCATCGATGTCTCCGGTTCGATGTCGCCGAGCGAACGGTTGCCATTGATCAAACAAGCGTTGCGAATGCTGGTGAAACGCATGACGGAGAACGATCGGATCGCGATGGTCGTTTATGCCAGCAGCTCCGGCGTGGTCCTCGGTTCGACGTCATGCGTGAATAAGGAGAAAATTTTGGAAGCCATTGACCGGTTGGAAGCGGGTGGTTCGACCAACGGCGGCGAAGGAATCCAAAAAGCCTACGCTTTGGCCGAAGAACATTTCATCAAAGGCGGAGTTAACCGCGTCATCCTCGCGACCGACGGCGATTTCAATGTGGGCATTACGGATCAGGGCGAACTCGTTAATCTGATCCAGAAGAAAGCAAAGAGTGGCGTGTTCCTCAGTGCCCTTGGTGTTGGCACGGACAACTATAAAGATGCACTCCTGCAAAAACTCGCTGACAAGGGCAACGGCAACTACTACTACCTCGATTCGCTCGAAGAAGCGCAAAAAGTCCTGATTCAACAGATGAATGGAACGCTGGTGACGATCGCGAAGGATGTAAAGATTCAGATCGAGTTTAATCCCGCGCAGGTGCAGTCATACCGACTGATCGGCTATGAAAAGCGGATTCTCGAAGCCGAGGATTTCAATAACGACAAGAAAGATGCTGGCGAAATCGGGGCAGGGCACACAGTAACGGCGCTTTACGAAATTGTGCCGGTCGGAGTGGACGAAGATGACACTAATCACCGTGCGGTGGACGATTTGAAGTATCAACCAAATCGGTCGAAGGAGATTGCACGTCCGACGCCGCGCCGAGGCGACTGGCCGGTCGCAACAGACAAGGATCTATTGACACTGAAGCTCCGTTACAAAAAGCCTGACGGAGACAAGAGCAAGCTGTTGGAATTTCCTCTGATTGACGATGGAAAGAAGTTCAACAATGCATCGAGTGACTTTCGTTTTGCAACAGCCGTCGCCGGATTTGGAATGTTGCTAAAACATTCCGAATATCGCGGCAACTTCAGTTACGATCAGGCGCTGGAGATTGCAAGCGCAGCTAAAGGTGATGACAAGGAGGGGTATCGTGCGGAATTTATCACCCTCGTCAAAAAAGCAACTAAGTTAGATCATTCGAGGCACAAAAGGGTGTCGTGGTGAACTGTTCTTGCGGCCAGCCAACTTCGTTTGAACGTTGCTACAGGCTGAATGTCTCTAATGCATGCCTGCCACGCAGGTGCCTCGTATGCACTCCAGTCATTCACCGAACCCTTTGCGCCGAATTACTCAACCTTTACGCGACATTCGGGAGCGGCACCGGGATCGGCATCGTCCCACGGGATTTGGCTTCCTCTTCTCAGATAAAGTTGACTATTTGGATGGCGCAAAATGGGATGCGGTGACGGAATGCAACACAGTGTTCCTGCGGCGCGATGTGTTGCGAGTGATTGAACAATATGGCCCAGAAAATATTCGTCCGCGTTACGCTATGATTTTTCGCGGCCACCAACCGGTGGCGACACTCGCCGTGCAAATCGTCTCCGTTACTGGACATCATTTTGGACGAGAAAAGAAACTTGCTCAGACGAATCCCTCGCCGAATCTGCTGAAACGTGCCTTTGCGCCTGCCGCCAAATTGGCAACGGCACGCTTGCGGGAGCGGATTCTCGTCGCCGGCAACTTGCTTTCGTGGGGCTTTCACGGGATTGCTTTTGCTCCGGGCGAACGGCAAGTGGATCTCTGGCCTGCAGTGGCAGAGGCTCTCTATCGCATCCGTCGTTCGGAGAATCTGCTCGGTCAAACGAATCTCATCATGTTGAAGGATTTTACGCCGGAGCAGACCGGTTTGGAATCCTTGCGCCGGTTCAGCTATCGGCCGCTTGAAACTGAACCGAACATGCTGCTCACCATCAATTCGGCCTGGAACAGTTACGACGACTATCTTGCTGCGCTAACGGCACCGTACCGACGCAACGCGAAAGACGTAGCCAAAAAGCTTGCCAGCGCTGGTTGTGCCGTTGAAACAGTGGATGACCTCGCGCCTTTTGCGGAACGAATTCACGAACTGTATCTTTCTGTCCACGATAATGCTTCGGTTCGATTGGTGACATTACCGCCGACATACCTTCCTGCTTTGGCTAAAGTCGCGGGACACAACCTTCGCTGTACGTTAATCCGGCGTAATCAGGATATTTTAGGATTCGTAACTTCGATTCGCGACGGAGATACCGCGATTGGATATTACATTGGTTTTGATCGCACCGCTGCTTCATCGGGCCTGCCCGTTTACCTGCGCCTCCTGCATGCCGCGATTGCGGACGCAATTCGCTGGCGCTGTAAACGAGTCTCATTCGGACGAACCGCGCTAGAGCCGAAGGCGGGACTCGGGGCAAAGCCAGAACCAATGTCCGTATGGTTACGACATCGGGTTCCAGCGTTCAATTGGATGTTGCGTGGAGTGCTCGGCGCCGTCCCTCACGCTGAAGCTCCAGAACGAAATCCTTTTAAATTAAATACCTAGTTGTTGCTCCTGAGCGTATTGGTTTTGTGCTTCAGGTGTAGCCGTTGTCTGAACTTGCTGGAAGCCCAAACGATCCAAATTCATGGTTATAGCGAGCAAACCAAGACACGGTACTACAAGAGTCAGCAGGGGAAGGATGAGAACGCGAAAAGACGTGCGCATCGATGCCCACACGCACGCTCCACGTAGTTATGCTCTGAACTGTCAACCGGTCGCGCGTACCGTTTCGCGGTGGTGGGCAGTGTCGGTGACGACTTGCTGAAAGCGTTTGGTCAGGCGGCTTTTCGCAAGATCCATGAACATCCATGGGATAGCAAAGAATGCGAGAATGTTGATATGCGGCACCGCGACGAGAAGCCATGGGAGGATCAACACTTTTAAAACCGTTTTACCAACGCCTTGCGGGATATGTGTTTCTTCAAGTCCATGCCAGAGGCCTACGTAGACGACGGCGTGCAAATCGAGAAGAAATGAGATGAAGCAGGCAAAACCCGTGACCGCTGCGATACCGAGAAAGTAGGTTTGGTCGTGTTGAATCAAGAGGTTATTCGCGATCGCCCCTACACCGATGATCCCGAATGACGACATAATGCTGGGCGCCAGGAAATACCCACGCATTGCTTCCACATGGGCACGCACGAGTT
>CBHWET010000081.1:0-15258 GCA_966112985.1 uncultured bacterium
TGTGGCGAAGAGGTCAGCAACCAACCACGCTTGACCTCCTCTTGTTGAAGTGGGGATTCTTTCCCATTACCGTTGGCCTTCCCTTACTCACGTACTGGTTGCGCCGCGTGTGCGGCTACGCGTGACGATAATCGGCTGCAACAACTAAGCCATGCGGCAAATCCCGGCAGAAATTTATGAACGTATATTCGCGCTGACGTGCGAACTGACCGACGCCACGCTCGCGGACGACACCGCTCTTGCAGCCTCCGTCTACCAGCAGCTGTTCAGTTACTACGAAGAAACGTCGCGCGCGGGAAATCCGGATCCTTTTGTGACAGAGACGTTGGCCGATTTTACGGCCGATGCCGCAAAGGCCATTGCTTATTACGAGCTGGCGCTCGAGCAGTCAAAGTTCTATCCCGATGAACCGCGCCATACGAAAATGATCTCACTAGCTGAAAGACTGATCGAAACCGGCCGGCGAGAACAGGCCGAAGCCTATCTGCGCGACGGGCGTGCCGAAGCAGTCCGGTGCGGCGACAAAGATTGGATTGAAAAGGCGGACATGCTAATAAAGACATTGTAACGGTTAAATGATGGGGACGCACATGAGCACGGCATTATTAATTCTCGCCCTATTCTCTTTCATTTGCGGTTTAGCCCTTCTAACCGGTGGCTTGATTGGGATGTTGGACCTGGAGTCGCCGCAACCCGGTCGCACCCACCTGTTTCGCGCCTTGGATTTGATTCTGTCGCACGGCCTCTTTTTGTTTTTGGATGGCGCACGGAAGAATTGGAACACCCGTAACTACGAACGCGACATCATCATCGCTGGAGCTATTTGCCTTGCTGCGAGCTTCGCCCTCACCAGCATAGCGATAATCTTCGGGGGATAGCGCAGGAAACACTTTGAAATGTTTTTGAAATTATGATCGCAAGCATTGGCACCGGTCAGTTTATCGGCGCATGCATCGACTCAGGGTTTTGGATGTGTGCCGGAGGCTACATCGTTTGGCTCTGGCCACGCCGTGTTCGGCGCGATATTGAATCTGGCAAGATCACCGCGGAAGAAGGCGCCGCCAAACTGAAAAAATTTAATCCTCGACTGGGTTATCTTGTCATTCTTTGGGGATTGGTGCGCATGGGAGAGTCAATTTCACGGTACGTATGACACAGCGAACCGCTTGGAAGAGCTGCGACCGGCAAAGCCGGATATCAACCCAACGAGCGTATGTAATGGCTGTCATCATCTTGTCTCGCGTAAATCCAAACCGTTGGAGCTGAGCTGTCGTTCGTCTGTCTCTCAATAATCCGGACGCCGTCAGGGGACGCCATTCGACCTCCGCTCAAACGACGAAAATAAGCCCATCTTTTGTTTGTTGCTGATTATCATACGGTTAAAAGAGGTAACCGCGTGGATACGTCGATTTCCATGTCATGGAAATTGGGGTAGAAGCTTGCTGGACTGATTTCCATGCCATGAAAACTGGCATAGGAGCTTTCTGGTCCAATTTTCTCGGCACCGAAATCAGCCGATCCGCGAGAGGCACGACATCCCTTTCACTAAGACGGACTGTTCTGGAGCTTTATCGTTGCCGAAGCCGGTCTGGAAACTAAACTCGCCGCATGTTTCAGGGCGCAACCACACTCCTCAAGCAAACGCAAGACCGTCTTAAACGCGAAACCAAGAACTACAAAAAAATCCGCGACGCGGTCATGCCGAAAGTCGTTCGGTGGAAATATTACACCGATTGCGCGTGGACTTTGCTTCCCGAAGAACCGCGGCCTTGCAAGCTGACTACGAAACAGAAAGCCGAATATGGCTACGGTTACGACAGTTCGAACCGAGTGATTGTCGTCCAGTCTGCCTTTAGCATTGGTCCGCTGCAGGAGTTCATCCGTTACATCGATGACCGGGTTGAAACCTCTGAATTCTTCAAAGACGAAATGCGCGATATCCAGACGGTGCTCTTGAAGAACGGCAAGCCAGGTCTCGTCGTGAATGCGTACGATAACGGCTATTCTTTCATCGAATACGAATGGAACGGCGATGTCCCCTCCCGCTATTGGCATCGCTCGAAGAATGACAAGGTCACCACCGAATTTGCTTACGATCCGAAATCGAAGGCTTTCGATCCCAAGTTTCGCATCAAAGACGACGGCACACGACGCCCGGTTGATTTGCCGAAAGGCGTTACGACTAAAACGCTTGCGGAGAAGATTCGTAAAGGGCTGGTGAAAGGTGTTTACGATCTCGTCGCGCGGAAGAAGTTCAAGGAACCCATTTACTGCATCGCCCTCGTTTATAGTGGTGAAGATAATCCAGTCTTTCCGCCAAGCATCGCCATCGGCCTCGAAAGCGAGCGCCAGAAAATGATCAAAAAGTATGGCAAGGAAGCGAAGGCGTCCGTTTGGAATCCCGAAGACGGGTTTACTCATTACGGCGACGCCGCGACGCAGATCGAAGACGAGGATTACGATGAGGCGTGCGACTGGTATTCCGAGGCCACGATGCTCCGGAGTTCGTCTGCTGCGGACATCAAGTTTATCAACGAAATCGCCCTTGAGCTTTCAAAACTGAATTGGTCGAAGATTGCAAAAACTGCCGATGACTTCGTTGTTTACGCTATCGACCTTGAAGGCGCAGACCTCGAAAAGAATTTTAAGAAGACCGTCCCTGCTGAAACGCGGCAACGTCTAAAAGAAAAAGGACTTCTGTAATCCCACTCTTCAACATCGTTAAACGCCGGGCTATTCTCGGCCCTGCCTACAGCGCTGAAGGAGAGTGGCACATCTCCCTGGCTCAGATTCTATCGCGCTATGGTCCCAGGCCACTCCCAGCGCTGACCCCAGGTTAAAACCGTCGCATGATCTTGAGGGATATCTTTGATGGTGCGGAAAGCGTAGTCAAACGAGACGCGCCAGCCGTGATTCGGCTTCGGTGGATGCCCCAACTCCAAAACATGTGAAGGAAAGGTCATCTTCGGCTTGAGTTGCTGTATTGTCTCCGCGATGGGCAGGCCGATCTTCACGTGCGGAATGAAAATGCCGACCGGTCGATCCGGTTTCATCTTCTCCCGGTTGCTCGCGTCGCCGCTGTGATAGATGGTGCAATCGCCGCAGTCGATTTGGTACATGAGCATGCTGTTGAGACTCGGGGGCACGGTATCGTGATGATGATCGCCGATATCAACTTTGACGCGAAAGGACTTCAACTGGAGTTCAACGGGTGTCGCCGCGTCGCTCCCTCCTGGAATGCATTTTCCACCCTTATAGAATCTTGAGACGACCAGTTTGCCTTTGGCCGTCATCGCGTCCAGCAACGGATCGTGCTGGTGATCCTGATGCTCATGCGTCGCGAGAACAAAGTCCAGATCCTCAGCCAACTGCGGCGCTGCACGAAAGGACAGATCAATGCCAAAGCATCCCTGGGGCGTCTTGAACACATATCCCATGTTGTACATGAACCAAACAACAACACCTCGCTCCACCTTCGTGCGGCGAATGTCGGAGATAGCTTCGGTCGTGGCCTTCGACAGGTAGTAGAGGATCGGTTCTTCGTTTTCCATGCGATCCGCCAGAACCGGATTTTCCGTCCAGGACTGTTTATATGCCATCCATTTTTCTTGTGATAATTGATCGGAAGCTTGCTGAAGAAGGGACATTTTCTCCCGCCGCTGGAGGTCATTGGTACCGTTCGGTGGATGGCTGGCAAACCACTGCCGAGCGGCGTCCAGTTCCGGCCAGGCGGCGTGCGCCGTCATCACCGAAACGGAGATCGCGACCACTGCGCACCATGCCTTGAACAAGCGAAGAAAAATCATGGGTAATTGCAAAGTTTGGCATGGCCAAACAAGGCTGGATGGTGAAAAGCGTGGACGGCCATGTCTAGTTTTTTAGTGGATAAAAACAGAATGAGCGAACTCACGTTCGCTACTACATCCACCGAATTCAATGCGGATCGTCGCAGACATTCGAAGCGCCGGGAAATTTGCGAGGGTTGGAAACCGCCGCTACAGGAATGGAAACCTTCTTTGTCGGATTTCTCGAACCGGTGCCGATATACTTCTTGAAAATGACAACCAGTGATTCGGAACTGCTGCAGCAATTCGCGCGTAATCGATCCGACGACGCCTTCAAGACTCTTGTCGCCAGGCATATTGATCTCGTTTATTCGGCAGCGTTGCGACAGGTGCGCTCAGCCGAACTCGCCGAGGAGATTACTCAAACCGTTTTCATCGATCTCTCGAAGAACGCGCACAAACTCAAACCGAATACTCTCCTGACCGCATGGCTTTACCAGGTGACGCGACGGACGGCTATCGACGCGGTACGCAGTGAATCGCGACGTCAACAGCGGGAACTGGCGGCCATGGAACTTGCGGATATGACAACGCCTGATTCCGATTGGAAAGACATCAAACCGCTTCTCGATGAAGCGATGAATGCACTCGAGGAATCCGATCGCAACAGCCTTCTCCTGCGATATTTCGAAAACAAAAGCCTGCGCGAAGTCGGCCAGGCTTTGGGCACGAGCGACGATGCGGCGCAAAAGCGGGTCAGCCGCGCCGTGGAACGCCTGCGCGATTTCTTTTCAGAGCACGGCGTCGCCGTCGGCGCTACGACGATTGTCGCTAGTGTCTCGGCGAACGCGGTGCAGGCGGCGCCCGTTCCCCTCGCCCTTACCATTACGAAAGCCGCTGCGGCTACAACCATGACAACTCTGGCAGCTACAGCCCCAATCACTATGAACTGGCTCACTGCAAAAACGATCAGCGCGATCATTACCTCGGCATTAGTTGCCGCGACCGGTACCTATGTCGTGCTTCAGGCGCAGACGAAACAATTGAAAGAGGAGAATCTGAAACTCTTGGCCAAACAAAATGAGCTGGCGAAGCAGCACGACGATGTGGCGACGACAGTTTCGACGATGAAGAAGGAATTGGACCGGGCTAAAAAGGATAATGTCGAGTTGTTGCGCTTGCGCGGAGAAGTGGGCCTTCTGCGTCGACAAAGCGCCGAGACTGAAAAGCTGCGCGTCGAAAACCAACAGTTGCGGGTTACCCAAGCCAATCAGTCGGCCGCCCTGCGAACGACCATTGCGTCTGATGAAATCGAAAAACGCAATCGGTGCATCAAGAATTTAAAGCAGATTGATGGGGCAACGCAGCAATGTGCATTGGAACATCGGTTGTCACCGACGAACAGTCTCACCGCAGAAGATATTATCCTGTATTTTAGGGATCAAAAAATCCCTATATGCCCCTCCGGTGGTGCGTACAGCTTCGGGGTTATAACGAACAATCCGACATGTTCCTTCCCGGGTCACGGGATCCCGGAACAATAAATGATCTGGATTTGGTGGGAGCCAGGCTTTATTGCCGCTCGTATTCGCCCTTGCCGGTGCGCTTTAAAACGGTGAATCCGGACTTCTTGGCGTCGGAGATAGAAAGTGGCTTGAGATGAATGGGCGAGCTGAAGTTCGAAATCACTTTGCGAACGGGTTTGTGACAGGCGGGACATTTCGTCAATTCAGGAGCGTTGACGGGACGACGCAAGGTGAAGCGTCCTTTGCAAGCCACGCAACTTCCTTCGCACAGTTCGTATTCGTAAAATGGCATAGCGCAATTTCGACTACACAGAAACTTTAGCAGAAAGCCTCGGCTTGTTCAATTCTGCGCACGAGTACGCCAGCGCCCGAGACTTCCGTTCACTATTTATTTTCGTGGCGATGAATGAAATAAGCGACAGTGCCAAGGCAACCGGCGAACGCGAAGGTTACCACGCAAACTGTTCCTTCCATGAACGACAACTTCGCCGACTTGGTCATGACAAAATAGGATGTAGGAACGATCAACAGCAGATCGGCGATGATCAGAATCCATTTCAGAACAGACCAATTGATCGGAGGCTTTTCCTTTGGCTCTGTTGCTGCAAAAGGGTTTTGAGTCTGGGTTTCGGCAGGTTTGGGAGTTTCGGTCGGTTTCGGAGTTTCAACCTTCCCGCGCAGCAATGTGCCAACACCAGGCGTCGGAGCGGCCGTTACGGTCTGCGTTTGCGTTTGAACGTCTGCTTCTGTTGCAGTCGTTGAAACTTCGACGACTGGAGTTTCGGTTCCTTCAGTTCCGGCGGGAACAGGCTGGACGGGCGTCGTTGCAGCAGTGGGAAGATTCGACGGAACTTTCTGTCCGCTCATCAATTCACCGAGTCCACGACCGAGGGCTGATTTCGACATGCGTTTGGGGCGTAGGGTTAGATTTGCACTTTGAATTCTTCACCGCGCTTCACCGATTGTGCAAAGCCGGCCATTAACTGCGGAATTTGTTCAAGGTCCTTCAAGCTGACGAGTTCAACCGGCGAATGCATGTAACGATTCGGCAGGCTGATCAAAGCGCTCGGAATACCGCCGCGCGTCCAGAAGATGACGTCAGTGTCGGTGCCGCTGGTCGCGGACATAGCTTCATGTTGCAGGTGAATCTTCAGCTTCTTCGCAACGGATTCAATGCGAGCAACAACTTCGGGATGATTACAGCCGCCGTGCGTCAACGCCGGCCCTTTGCCGATTTGAACGTCGCCGTGCTGCGCTTTGTTCACCGTCGGATAATCCGTCGCGTGCGTCACATCGACAACAATCGCAACATCCGGCTTGAGAGAATAAGCAATTTGGCGTGCGCCGAGTAAGCCCACTTCTTCCATAATGTTCGAGACACAGCAGATTTCGGCATCGAGCTTCTGTTTGCCTTCCTTCAACAAACGCGCGGCTTCGGCAACGGAAAAGGTTCCGATGCGATTGTCGAAAGCGCGGGCGATGGCGAGGTCGTGACGGAGCAAATCAAATTCGCGATCGAGCGTAATAGGATCGCCGATGTGAATGAGCTTTTCGGCTGCCGCTTTGCTGCCGACGCCAATATCGATAAACAAATCTTCAATTTTCGGCGCTTTGCGTTCGCCCTCCATTTTCGTCAAGTGCGGAGCGACGTTTCCGACGACGCCTTTTACCGGGCCGTTCTTGGAATGAATGATGACGCGTTGTGCCTTTGTGATCGCGGGATCAATTCCACCGAGTTTGCGGACGTAAATGAATCCATCCTCATTGATCCAGTTGACGGTCATCGCGATTTCATCGGCATGAGCGGCGAGCATGATGCGCGGTGAACCACCTTTGTTGAGGACAGCAACGCAATTGCCGTAGTGATCGGAAAAGGTTTCGTCGGCGAATTGTTTGACGTAATCGAGCCAGACCCGTTGCCCGCGATATTCGTGTCCGGAAGGACTCGGTGTATTGACGAGCGTCCGTAAAAACTCCAGCGATTGTTCGCGCATCTGCTCAGCCTAGGCAACGGGAGGGTAAAGCGCAAAAAAAAGTTTTTCACAATCGGATGCGGTTTACCGGGATCCGCAGCCATTTCTTTGAGGTCATGGCCCTGCAATCGAACAGAATTGTGTCGGATTTCATATTCTGCCGACATTTACTCAATAAAGCGAAACGACTATGGACGATTTCAAGCTGTTGCGGGAATACGTGGACGGACGGTCTGATGACGCCTTTCGGACGTTAGTCGATCGGCACGTGAATCTTGTCTATTCCGCCGCACTTCGGCAGGTGCGCAATCCACATCTGGCAGAGGAGGTTGCACAAGCCGTGTTCATTATTCTTGCGCGCAAGGCCGGAAGTATTCGCGCGGACGCGGTGCTCTCCGCGTGGCTATTGCGCACAACCCGATATACGGCCGCGAATGCTCTCCGCAGTACGATCCGTCGCCAAAACTATGAACGAGAAGCTATGGACACCATGTTGCAGGAATCGGACTCGGGACAGGCCTGGCCGCAGATCGAATCAATGCTGGACGAAGCGTTGGTGACTTTGGGTGAAAAAGACCGCGCTGCAGTGGCGCTTCGGTTTTTTGAGCAGAAGAGTTTTCGGGAGATTGGAACCGCCTTCGGTACAACGGATGATAATGCACAAAAGCGCGTTTCCCGAGCGCTTGAGAAGCTTCGCAATTTTTTCAAGCAACGTGGTTGCGCCGTCTCGGCTGCTACGCTTGCGGGCGCATTGACCGCCAATAGCGTGAAAGCAGCGCCTGAGGGCATTTCAGCCGTCATCGCCAAGGCAGTAATTGGAAATACTGCTGCCATGTCGGTGACGTCTTATGTTTCCGCGACACTGCTGGCCCTCCGGTGGCTACGAATAAAGGCTCTTCTTTCCTATTCTTTAATCCCCATTGTTGTCGCTGCATTTGTCTGGACGGCGATGCACGGAAAAGCCGGGACTGGTTCTGTAAACCCAATGTCAGGACACACAACAAACTTTGCCTCCGGTCCTGCTGCGACAATCAATACTGCCAAAGCAACTCCAACGGATAACGCGCCTCGATTTCGTTTTCGAGTGATTGACTCCGTGAAGCGAGAACCGGTTGCCGACGTGCGACTGACGCTGACTGAACGGGTGACAACGAGGGAGTGGACTACGAACATTGTCTATACGGATCGCGACGGCGTCGGGTATCTCCCGCGCCCCAGTCATCCCCTGCTCCACTGGGATTATCGAATCGAAGTATACCGCGACGGATATGTCCCGAAGTACGTCAGCTGGGGAGGTCTTCAAGGCGACCTGTTTGCGGAATTTCCAGAGACGCACGAAACAAAAATTGATCCAGGAACTTTGATTGGAGGCACCGTGATCAACGAAAGGAATGAACCGGTTGCAGGAGCGACATTGAGTTTCAATGTGAGCGGACCTGCACCGGCGACAACGAAGGAGCGCGAACGTTTAACCATGATGGGCGGTTATCATCACGAAACAACGGACAAACATGGCCGATGGCATTGCGATCACGTGCCGAACGACTTCAGCATGATCACGTGGCAGTTAACGCATCCCCACCACCAGTGGTGCGTTTATGGAATAGAAGACGCCGCAAACCCGGGCTACCAGCAGATGACGACGGTGACAGCGAACGCCTTGGTCGAGCAAAAGGCCATCATGAAAATGAAAACTGGAGTTTTGGTGCAAGGGGTGGTCACGGATGAGCACGATCTACCGGTTGCCGGTGCTGACATTTTCAGACCAGACCAATATGGACTTCCTGAATTGAAGACAAAGACAGACGCAGCCGGCAACTTTGCGTTCGATGATGCCCCACGGGCAGACCTGTCGATGTTAGTGCAAGCCACCGGATTCTCTCCCACAAACGTGACTGTTAGCACACCAAAAGGAGGAGCGAATGTTCGAATCGTACTTTCGACCGGGCATCTACTCCGTTGCCGGGTCGTTGACCCTACCAGCGATGCAAT
Organism: uncultured bacterium; assembly: GCA_966112985.1. Classification (GTDB taxonomy): domain Bacteria; phylum Verrucomicrobiota; class Verrucomicrobiia; order Limisphaerales; family JACDHS01; genus CBHWET01. The sequence continues at coordinate 9,277 of CBHWET010000081.1, forward strand.
CCCTGCCGCACGGATTCAATTGGTCGATGTTCGTCGCTACGCATGGCGGGCAGTGTCCGACGCACAAGGAAATCTCGAGTGGCCATCCGCGCCAGCTGAGGAGTTGGCCTACGAGATCGAAGCGGATGGTTACATCGCTAAGACAGTAAAATTTACGGCCGATGGCGCAGACCATACGGTCGTTCTCAACAAAATTAATTCGAACGATCAGCGGCCATCAGTTCGAGTCGTTGCGAACGTGGTGGATGCCGCCTCAAAGAAAGCGGTGGATGCGTTCAATATCCTGTTAACCGAATCACGAGCCTCAGGCGAAGGCACATTCACCGAGGTAAAAGCGGCGGGGACGGGCAAAGATGGGAAGGCGAACTTCTTAGTTTCCAGCTCGGCCTTTCCATTCATCGTTGAAGTGCAGGCGGAAGGATACATGCCGGTTCGCTTCACCAACCGCACTCAAGCGACGACAAACCTGTCTCTGCAAATTGAACTCACTAACACCACCGCGATCTCTGGTGTGGTGCGAATGCCGTCTGGCGAGCCCGTCGCTGGCGCAATGGCGGTTCTTTGCACCGAACGCGACAAACCGCATATGGAACAGCCGGGCAAACTGTTTATCCGTCACTATGAACGTACTGCGTCCGTTCAGACAGGCGCGGATGGAAGATTTTCCTTTCAGCCAAAACTGGATGCGCGAGCGGTTGTAGTTGCGCATGAACTGGGCTATGCGGAAGTCTCACCCGATCTTACGGTATCCGAGGTCATTACGCTGCAACCATGGGGTCGCATCGAAGGCACATTAAAATTGGGAACGGAAGCCGTCTCGAACCAGTCGATACGCGTGTATTCCCAATTCTACGATGTTGAGGCGGTTCACGTTTACATCCGCACTGTAACAGATTCACAGGGCAATTTTGTGTTCGAGAAAGTCCCGCCAGGTGAATTGCAAGTTTGCTATGAACCAAATTACGACGTGCGAAAAATCGGCATCGTTCCGCAAAGCCATGGCGCCTCAATTACTGTCCATGCAGGTCAAACAAGTAAGATTGTTGTGGGAGGTTCAGGTCGCACCGTTATCGGGCGGGTTGACACGGCCGGGATTAGCGAGCCGATCGATTGGCTCCGGGATGTTCACAAGCTGTCGCTTCGTGTTGCCGAACCAGAGCTAAACTATCCGAAGCGGGAGGACTACAAATCGTCCGCCGAGTTTGCGAATGCGATTGCCGAGTTTCACCAAAAGATCAAACCGTTCTGGCAGTCAGAAGAAGGAAAAAACATTATTCGCAGTCGTCGTGAATACGTTTTGTTGTTTAAACAAGACGGGTCATTCCGCGTTGGTGCCGTGCCTCCTGGGAATTATATACTTTCAATCACGCCAACAAAGAGACCGCAGGCCAATAATCAACTGGCGCTCGCGTGGCCTCAAATTGGAGAAATGAAGATGAATGTCACAATTCCAGAAGGAGATGAGGAAACTCCAGTGGATTTAGGAACATTGACGTTAAACAAAAAACAATGAGAGTAGCGCATCCAGAAGTCTTGCAGAGCAGCAGATTCGGGCTAAAACAGCGCTATGAAGTTCCTTTCGCTGCTGCCTCTGTTTCTGGCAACGACTCTCTTTGCTGCGGATAAGAATCCTGCCGCGGTGGCTTACCTTGAGCCGGGCGAAGGCGGCCAGGACTACATCGACCAGGGCGAATACACAAACAACTGGGGCGGCGTCCAGGTAATCGCGCTCGGCAACAACGAGTTTCGGATGGTGACTTACAAAGGCGGATTGCCGGGCGCTGGCTGGGATAAGAAGTCTCGAACCGAGGTTGCGGGTAAACGTGACGGCGACAAAATCATCTTCACAGGCGAAAATAATTATCGCGCTGAACTAACTTCCTCGAAACTGACAATCAAACCGGCAGAAGGCGGTCCCTGGACCATGCAAAAGACCGAGCGCAAAAGTCCGTCGCTTGGCGCTAAGGCCCCAAAGGGCGCCGTTGTTTTGTTCGACGGAAAAAGCGCCGATGCTTTTGAACATGGAAAAATGGATGAACGGCATCTGCTTGCGGCAGGATGCAAAAGCAAAGAGGTCTTCACGAACTTCAGCGCTCACGTCGAGTTCCGCACCCCATTCAAACCACTCGGACGTGGACAGGATCGCGGAAACAGCGGTGTCTATTTGCAGGATCGTTATGAAGTGCAGGTGCTCGATTCCTTTGGCCTGACCGGCGAAGATAACGAATGCGGCGGCATATACAAACAAGGCAAGCCCGCGGAGAACATGTGCTTCCCTCCGCTAGCCTGGCAGACCTATGACATTGATTTCACCGCGGCCGAATACGATGCGACCGGTAAGAAAACAAAGAACGCGATAGTCACGGTCAAACACAACGGCGTCATCATTCATGACAAACGCGAAGTTACAGGAAGCACAACAGCAGCGGGTCGCGGCGAAGATCCAAGCGGCGGTCCCTTGATGTTACAAGGACATGGCAACCCGGTCTTCTACCGTAACATCTGGATCTTGCCGAAATGACCCACGACGAAAACGGGCCGCTGAAGATTCTGTTTATCTGCAGCCAGAACCGCTGGCGCAGTCTGACTGCGGAAAAAATGTACGCGGGGTTTCAAGGATACATCGTCCGATCAGCAGGAACCGCGGACAACGCGCGCGTCCGGGTGAATGAAGGTCACATCGGCTGGGCGGACATCATCTTCGTGATGGAGAAGCGTCACAAAGAACTGTTGCAGGATCGATTTGCCGCCGCCCTTCACGGCAAGAAACTGGTCTGTCTCCATATCGGCGATGACTATCAGTTTATGGACAGCAATCTGCAGGACGTTCTAAAGGAACGGCTCAAGCTTCACATCGCGGTTCCGTGACGCAGTTCGCGCCGCCATATTACAGAAAAGCTGCTTTTTCGGCGGCGGAAAACTCTCCTATACGGTTAAAGTTTAATTTTCCGCGACCGGAGGGTTGTCCACTGCGATAGAACCCTGTTTGGGCGGGATGGAAGTTTGGACGATACGCGGAAAGCGTGTTTCGTTGTCGTTGGCAAGCCACCCTTTACGGGTAAAGAGCGTTTTCGGATGACCGGAAAACCGTCCTTTACGCGAATTCCTCAATTCCTGATGACCGCGAAGGTGCTCTTTTCGCGTTAAGAGCACTTTTCGTTTGCAGGGAAGTCGCGCTTTACGGGTTAGGGGCAACAGTAGGGTTCCCGGGACAAGCCCGGTACGGTCAAGGGCACTTTTCCGGCGGCCGCCAACCACTCTTTACGCGTAAAGAGCGGTTTTCCCGGACCGCTGAGGTGCCCTTTACGCGTAAAGGGGCACTTTCGCACGACGGGAAATTCAATAATTCGCGTAAAGGGCGACTTTCCGATGCCGGAAAAACGCCCTTTGTCGATAATGGGCGTTTTCAGGAACGGCGTTTTCGGACGATTTCTCCCTAATAGACCTCGTATCAGGGGAGAAAAGAGTTTGGCTTGCAGAGAATGCCGTCGAACGGAACCGCAGCCGTTAACTTCCTGCGTTCGCGCCAACTATCTTCGATTCTTCAGTCCATATCCCCGTCGTCTCGCGTATTCGGTCGATCAATCCGGCGAAGCCTATTGTCTTGGCAAAGAAGCCATTCGCCCCGAAGGTGAGAGCCTGCTCTTCGTCTCTCGGTAGTAGAGATGAAGAGACGACGATGACTGGAATATCTGAAAACTGCGAACTGTTTCGAAGCCAGCGCAAGGTCTCCAGTCCATCCATTTTATGCATCTTGAGGTCGAGCAGGATCAACGATGGGATCGGATTCGTTCGACGATCACAAAAGCCTCCGGATCCACACATGTAATTCACTACTTCTTCGCCATTGGAAACAAATCTTATGGGATTGGAAACAGCCGCTAGTCGAAATGCTCGCTTATACAGCAGAATGTCGGTCTCAAGATCTTCTGCGATCAACACAACTCCTTTTTCTTCCATACAAAAGTGATAACCACTCCTATCGATTAAGAGGTTTTGCTATGGGGAAAATCCCTGATTTTCGGGAGAGGGCCTATTGACGTGCGGTTTAAATCGGCTTTTCGTAAATACGCTGAAAAATTTTACCGTCGGCGACCCGATTCGGATCAATAATCGTGATACCGTCGCTGCCGAATCGCGCGGTGACGGGTGCGCCTTTGCCTTCCTGGAGATATTTGAAATTCAAGTCGCGCACGACAGCCGCCGCGTCGACAATCGCCACGGTAATTCTCCCCTCCTCTGCCGTCGGATAGATTGCGGCAACCGCATCGCGACTCTCGTTCAAAAATTTCATGCGGCAAACGGCTATCAGTCCGGCAATCAAGCTATCGACACCATAGCCGACATAGGCCTTCGTGCCGTCCGGCCGCGAGACATCACGAGTGAAATGATTGTTTGAGGTTCGACTCCCGCCGCCTTTGTACCAGTAACGGAAACCGCGGTATTGCTGATCACTCTCCACTTTCCCATCAGCGCCAACAATTTCATGCCCCTGGTTCACCGGCCCTTCGAAGTCGGGCGGCGTAATCCAGTTGTTATGGAAATTGATGCTCATCCCGTTGTCGAATTCGACGCGGACCTGCACGGCGTCATAGGCATTAATGCCGTCGCGGACCAAACGTTTTTTCTGTCCAACAGCGCTGAGCGACACCGGTTTCGACTTATAATAATGGTAGATCAGATCGGTCCAGTGCGGCCCAACGTAGCTGAAAGGATCACTCTGCTCCGCCCACTTAAAAGTGCTGGTGGAAACTTCGAGCGGCTCTTCAAGAACGGCAACGCCGTACAACGGCGCGCCGATACGCTTCTGAATATCATCGCGAATCCGAAGGTGATCTGGATCATAACGCTTATGCATGTCCACCGCGACAACGCGGTTTTTCTTTCTCGCGAGTTCGATGATTTGATCCGCCTCGTGAATGGACAAACACATCGGTTTTTCAGTAACGACATGAACACCCGTCTCAAGTGCCGCAAGAATTACTTCCGTGTGGAGATTATCGGGCGTGGCGACTGCCATGACATCCAGATCGGGAATGTCGCGCAAGATGTCGTTCCACGGCTTGTCGCCGAAATAGGTCTTGGGTGCGTGACCGGTCCACGCCTTAAAATTCTCTGAAGCTTTGACGGCAGATTTCTCGGATCGCGTGGCCACGGCAACGAGTTCAAATTTCACGGCTGCAAAATCGCGAGTCCATTTGTCGAGGCCAACCCGGCCCATCATCCCGGCGACGCCGTATTTCTGAAGGTCTGCGTAACACCTGGCGTGAACGTCACCGCCAAACATGCCTGCGCCGACGAGAGCAATCTTAATCTTTCCGTCCATGGCGGCGGAGTGTGTGAAAACGCAGCTGTGAATGGAAGTTTTTTTGGAACGATGCATGAGGCCGCCCGGGCTAAAACCGTAACTTGGGGGTGTGTCTGTGCGTCTGCCGTTCCCGAATCCATGAATAAGCTCTCGACGCTGGTTTTATTGTTCGTCGCGTTTCTCGTGCCTGCCTCCTTCTCAAAGGACATTGCCAAACCAAACATCATTCTGATCCTCGCGGATGACCTGGGATGGGGAAATGTGAGTTGTTACGGTGCCGACAATTTCAAAACGCCGCGCATCGACGCGCTCGCGAAAACGGGCATTCGCTTCGACCATGGATATGCCCAACCGCTATGCGGTCCGTCTCGCGCCCAATTAATGACTGGTCGGTATGCGTTTCGCACCGGGATGACCGGAAACGACGGTGGAGCGAACGTAACGCCGAAGAGCGAGGTAATGATTCCTAAAGTTTTGAAACCTGCGGGATACGCCACGGGGTGCGTCGGTAAATGGGGTCAATTGCAGCTGCAACCCAGCAACTTCGGCTTCGACGAATACTTTCGCTTTCAGAACAGCGGCGTTTACTGGCGCGACGACGCGTCGCAAGGACCGGCGACGTACACCATCGATGGCAAAACCCAGCCTATTCCCGAAGGCAAATATCTTCCCGA
>CBHWET010000082.1:0-15180 GCA_966112985.1 uncultured bacterium
CCGCTTTGAATTCACTTTCCGCCTGATCGATTTCGTTCAGGCGACGCCCTTCGGCCAGCTTCCAACAAATGTCATGGTCGGCGCGTGCCCTGGTCAGAGTCTCCGCCAGTTTGGTCGCGAGCGGAGCAGCTTGTTTCTTCGCGATAACGTGCAAAACAAACCCAAGAACAAAACAAGCCACGACTGAAATGCCCGCCTCACGATAAGAAAACCCACTCTTCCCAAGGTGCTGCAGCAAAGGAACGACACCGAGTTGCGATACAATGAGAACCGCGAGAATAATTCGAAAACGGAACAGGAATGGCAGCGGTATCCGGCTGAAGCGCGACAGATCGGCAGCGGCCGTCTTGAGCAAGCCCGGCAATTCCGTTGCGAGCTGATACTCGTCCATCGCCCCATTAGCGGCTTTTGAAGGCGTCGCCAGCAGTCGTCGAAACGTGCCGAATCCTGCAAAAGCTCTCTTTGCCTTCGTCTCGAGTTCAAAGAGCGTTTCGTCGTGAACAGCAAGCTGCTTGTCAAAATCCTCGAATGCTTTCTCCGCTGCTTCGATGTCCGCCTTTTTCTTTTTCTCAATGCGAATCGTTTCGACCTGCAGCTTATATTTTTTACGCCCCTCGAGATCATCGATTCGATCGAGCGCGTGCTTCTTGCTGGTTTTGTTTGCTTTGCGGATTCGCGTTTTGCGGCGTTGAAAGATCGTTTCGATGGCCAGTTTTCCGCTAGTTAGCTGGGTTTCGAGATCGGCCAAGGCGGTCGTCAGCTGTTGGTCGCTGTTGACAATTGCCCTGTCTCGCTGTTGACGAGCAGCAGCAGTTTTAGATGCCAATTCGTGAGCGAGCTTTTCTTCGCGACTCGCGAAATCACGAACCGTATCTTTTAGTCGCTCGAGTAAATCGAGCGTTTGTTTGGTTCCCAGGTGTTTACTCACAATCGATCTTTAGTTTCTCCAAAACTTTCTCAAGTTGATCCAGGACGGTCATCGATGAATCCACGCTCGTGAACAGTTCCTGCAAATATTTTCGCTCAAACTCATGGCTCTTCACATCTCTCCACGCTTCCTTGGTCTTGTTCCAGTCCGCCGCCAGCTCCTTGGTAATCGCGGCAAGCCGTGTTCTCTTGGCGCTCAGGCTCATGATTTTTTCTCTCCCTCCGGCTCATCGACAGCAGTGCTCCCGGAAATCGGTGGTGGCGGTAACGAAGGCGACGCAGGCGCTTTGCCGATTGATGTTTTGACTTCCGCATACGCGTGCAGGGTTTTGGAGACCTCTGCCAGATATGCGAGTGCTTCGGGCAATGTGTTCGAGAACGCCGTGTGCAGTTTTTCAAGTTGTTTTGCCAATGGTTCGATCCGTTGGGTGAAGTCGCGGTTCCATTTTTTAACCAACCGAAGTTTAGTTTCGGCTTCCTCGAGAGCTCGCTTCGCACGCGCGACGGCCAATCGTTCATCAGCTGTGGCGTCCCGAAGATTTGAAATCTCGGCACTGAACAAAGCATTCTGTGCCTCATTCAGCTTTTTAGTTCGGCGTTTCACCTCGTTCTGCCACCGGATCAAAACGTCACTTTCAAGCCAAACGCGTGTTCGAGCAACGTCTGCACTGACCTCTTCCAACGTAGGGCGGGCTTTGCTGATGTAAATAACGAGACTCGCGCGAAACGCTTCGATGGCGTCGAGAGAAGTAACATTGGCGCGAGTCGCCATAATCAGCGTTGATTCAGATATTCCTCAATCCGTTGTGCTTTGCGCAGAAGATACGGAGTGTGTTGATGCGAGATCTCTACGAATTTCTTCAACGTCTTCATCGTTTGACGAAACTCTTCGGAGAATTTCGTATGCTCCTGGTCCTGCCAGGAATCTCCGAGCGCAGCAAAGCGGGCCTGCAAGGAAGACATTTTCGTTTGGACGTCAGTGTTAAACCGTTTGAGTTCCTCCGCGAAGCGCCGCACTTCTTCGGGGTCCATGATGGCTTGGGGCATATCATTCCTTTCCTTTTTTGATTGGCCTAAACCAGTTTAATCACGCGGTTGCTTATACGCAAAACCCAATTTTCGACGAGTGCAACGTCAACCGCAAGAACGTGGATGACAAGAATGTTAAAGAGCGATTGGCTCTTTCATTGACTCAAAATTCAATGGTTTAGCGAATAAACTGTTTTCGTTGCTGCGCCCAGTCTTTTCTCCAAACCAATCCGCAGGGGATGATTCACGCAAATAACTCGGTTAACTCCAATTTTGTCGCGTCAATTAAACCTTGGTCCGTAAGTTTTAGGTCCGGAATGGGTGACAAACTCAGAAAGGAGAGACTCATGAATGGCGCGGAAAGTGAACATCCGAGTGTGCTCGCCGCCGCGTTTAATAGCTCGGTTTGTTTCATTACATTCTCCAGCGGTTGATCAGAAACAAGACCCGCTATCGGCAAAGGCAAGGCGGCCAGTGTTTTGCCGTCACTTACCGCGACCTGCCCTCCGCCCATTTCCTTTAATGCTTCGATTGCGGCGACGATATCGGCATCGTTTGTGCCAGCAACCACGACGTTATGGGCGTCATGGGCGACAGTGGAACCAATCGCGCCGCGCTTCAAACCAAGGCCTCGAACAAATCCGACGCCCACGTTCCCGGTAGCACGATGACGTTCGACGACAATCAACTTTAGAATATCCCTCTCCACGTCCGCAATAATCTCGCCGCCCGCGACGGTTGGCTTTGCGACAACAGCGCGTGTGACAATCTGGTTTGGAACGGTTTCGATGACTTTTATGGAGCGATCACTGTCCGCGTTTACGCGAAGCTGTTCAGGTCGATATCGTAAATTCATCGTGCTTCGCGGCTGTTCCCTGCTGGATAGAGCGGGGCCGACATATCTGCCGTTTTCGGCTACGAGCTTGCCCTTTTTGTAAGTCTGTTTGATCTCAAATTTCTCAAGACTTTCAAAAACAATGAAGTCCGCCCAAAAGCGCGGAGCGATTGCGCCAAAGTTTTTTAATCGATAGTGACGGGCAGTATTGATCGTCCCCATTTGAATGGCGTTGATTGGCGAAACACCAATTCGGATGGCTTTGCGGATCGAATGATCGATGTGCCCCTCGCGCACGAGATCCCCGGCAAGTTTGTCATCCGTCGCAAACGAGCAGTTTGCAGAATTTTGAGGTGAAACAACTGGGATGATGTGCTCGAGGTTGCGTTCTGTGCTGCCTTCGCGAATCAACAGGTGCATTCCGAGGCGTAGCTTCTCACGTGCCTCTTCCAATTCCGTGCTCTCGTGATCGGAACGAACACCCGCCAACGCATACGCATTAAGATTTTTGCCACGAAGTCCGGGGGCGTGACCGTCGATGGCTTTGCCTTTGCCGGCGTTGATTTTAGCGAGTTCGCTATCGTGGCCAAGAAAGACTCCCGGATAATTCATCAGCTCAGCGATACCGGCGATTCGATCGTCCGCGATCATCAGCGCGAGATCATCCGCGGTGAATCGTGCGCCCGCCGTTTCGAGATGCGTCGCCGGCACGCACGATGGCAACATGATGAAGAAATCAATCGGCAGGTTCTTACTCGACTCGAGAACGTAACGAATTCCATCCAAGCCCAGGACGTTTGCGTACTCGTGTGGATCGATAACCATCGCTCCGGTGCCATGCGGAACCAAAGCGCGAGCAAGTTCCGGGATCGTGAGCATCGTGCTTTCAACATGGAAATGGCCCTCGATCAGACTCGGAGCGAGGAATGCACCAGCAAGATCAATCGTCTTTTTAGCATCATAGTCACCGAACCCTATGACCCGTCCGTCGTCGACTGCGACATTCTCTTTGTATATTTCTCCACTGAGGACGTTGACGAGTTGCGCGTTCTTGAAGAGCAGTTCGGCCGGTTTCTCTCCGCGGGCGACGCTGAGTTTATGCTGGAGTTCACGCATATGACACCTGCGCAGACCGTAACGTTTTTTTGTTCTGATCACAATGGCGGCAAACCTGAGACGCAAACGGATGCAGGATTGCGAGCATTACCGAAGAATGATGTATAATGTTCAGCAGTGCGAAAAACCGTCTTTCACGCCCTCGCTGAAGCTGCCCGTTCTGGAGAAAACGTCGCGTTGGGTATTATCACAGGGGCGAAAGGGTCAAGTCCTCAAAAGGTTGGAGCCAAGGCGCTGTTCTACCCCGACGGCCGCATAGTCAGCACATTGGGTGGGGGGTGCTTGGAGGCGGAAGTGCAACAACGGGCAATTCGATCACTTCAGACCAACGAGCCCTCAGAATTCGATCTCCTCCTCGATCACGATTTCGGCTGGGATGATGGATTGATCTGCGGTGGAAAAGTTTTCGGCGTGATTTTGCCGAACGCGCAAAAGCTCGGTGAAGAGTTTTGGAACGAACTCGCTTCACGAAGAAACACTTTGCGATGGCGGGTATCCAATGATTTCGCGATCTCCAAAGTAAAGGATGCAAAGATTGCGGGGGAGTTTCTCTACCTCGAGACGATCGAGCCGCCGTGCAATCTTTGGATCGCGGGCGCAGGACACATCTCGCAGGCTGTGGCGCCGCTGGCGTTGCAACTCGATTTCAAAGTTTCGGTTTTTGACGATCGTCCGTCGCTGGCAAACCACAGGTTCTTCCCAACGGAAGTCGAATTGTTTTCCGGCGATTGGTCGAAACTTATCGCCGAACCGCTAGCGCCCGCTCCCACATTCGGTCTGGTTGTCACGCGCGGACACCGTCACGACGCGCTGGTCTTAAGACACTGGATCGAGAAGCCCTTCTCGTTCTTAGGCATGATCGGCAGCGCGCGGAAAGCGCGAGTTATTTTTGATCATTTCATCGAAGAACACATTGCCACTCCTGAACAATTAAAAGGCGTCGCTTGCCCTGTCGGCCTTGATATCGGTTCAAAAACAGTGGAGGAGATTGCGGTGAGCATTATAGCGCAGTTGATTCAGGTGCGTGCTCGCCAACCGACCTCAACGCCCTGCCAGTGAAGCACACTTTACCGCGCGTTCGTTTGTCGTTGGATCACCATAAAGATAGCCTCGCACGTGGCTGGCGACGAGAGAGGCACTTGTTTGCGCTTGGCACCAAATGCGGCAACGGCGTCCCGAATTGCTTCCCTTACCGAAATCGCCAGCATCAACGGAGGTTCACCGACGGCTTTGCTGCCGTGAATCGTATTGGGCTGAGCGGCATTCGAGAGGAAGCTCACATTGAACTGCTGCGGCATATCACCAATTGCAGGGATCTTATACGTATCGGGAGAATGCGTGAGCAGCCGACCTTTGTCATCCCACACAAGCTCCTCACAGGTCAGCCATCCCATTCCCTGAACAAACCCACCTTCGATCTGTCCCCGATTAATGCCGACGTTAATTGAGTCGCCCGCGTCGTGCAGAATATCCACACGCAATACCCGGCTCATTCCCGTCAGGCCGTCGACTTCGACTTCCGCAACCGCAGCACCTACTGCGAAATAGTGAAACGGTTTGCCTTTACCCTTTACACGATCGTAATGGATTTGTGGGGTTCGGTAATAGCCAGTCGCTGACAAGCTAACTCGTTTGAAATAAGCCTGGGTGACGAGTTCGCAAAATGTGATCGAGTCAACACCTGAAACTTCGTCGGAGTCACAGCGATCATTTGTATTAGTTACAGCGACAGACGGCGCCGGGAGGCGTTTAGCGAAGACGACACCCTTTTCGAAAACGAGATCAGACACGAGAACATCGCGTTTCAATTTTGCCGAGAGCAGTTCAACAGCAATGGGAGCCAGTCGTTCTCGTAACGTCTCACAAGCATTTTTAACGGCCATTCCGTTTAAGTCGGTCCCGCACGAGGCAGCCGTCGCGGATGTATTCGGTACTTTATCGGTGCTTGTCGGCATCACGCGAATATTGCCAACCGCGATTCCAAGTTCCTTCGCGGCAACCATCGCAATATTGGTGTGGACGCCCTGCCCCATTTCGGTGCCACCGTGATTTACCTGCACCGTACCGTCTTGATAAATCAGCACAAGCGCACCGGCCTGATTCAAATGCGTGAGCGTGAAGGAAATCCCAAACTTAACGGGTGTCATCGCGAGACCACGCTTTCGATGCGGACTTGTAGCATTCCACTCATCGATATGAGCGCGACGGTTTTCGAACTGGCTCCCTTTCTTTAACTCCTGCCAGACACGTTGAATGCGATTGTCTTCGATCTCCTGCCCGTAATGCGTGGTATTGGTTTCGCCACTGCCGCGATACAAATTGCGTTCACGAACTATTTCTGGCGGCAGGCCGAGCGCGCGGGCGATGCGATCAATAATTTCTTCGATAATCAGCATCCCTTGCGGGCCGCCGAAGCCACGAAACGCAGTGTTCGAGGCCAAATTGGTTTTTGCCACGCGTCCGCTGAACTCTACGTTGGGAACGTAATAAGCATTGTCCAGGTGAAACATCGCACGATCAGTGACCGGCAAGGACAAATCAAGAGACCACCCGCCGTTCGAGAACAATTCGATTTTTGCCGAGAGTAAATGACCGTCATCGTCGTAGCCGACCTTGAACTTCGCGAGGAACGGATGTCGTTTACCGGTCAACATCATGTCAAGGTCGCGATTCACACGAACGCGCACCGGACGCCTGGTCTTTGCTGCCGCCAATGCTGCCAGCGCAGCAAACGTAGCCGCCTGGGTTTCTTTTCCGCCAAAGCCGCCGCCCATTCGCGGACTTTGCACGACAACGTGATTCACCGAAACGTGCAGTAAATGCGCCACGATGTGCTGCACCTCAGACGGATGCTGCGTCGACGATATGACGAACATCGATCCATCCTCGCCGGGTTCGGCACACGCAGCCTGCATTTCGAGATAGAAATGCTCCTGGCCGGCAAAAGAAAATTGGCCTTCGAGCGTGTTGGGCGAACTAGCGAGACCAGTCGTGACATCACCACGTTTGATGAAGTTCGGCTCGGTGTGAAAGCTGCCCTGAGCAATCGCGTCTTCGATAGTTAGGATTGGGGCGAGAGGCTCATACTCGACAACCACCTTCGCGGCTGCATTGCGACATGCTTCTTGGGAATCGCCGACGACAAGGGCGACGATCTGGCCGTGAAAAAAGACCTCTTTATCTGCCAGAAGAATTTCGTCGTGGCGAACCGCGCCGACGTCATTCAACCCGGGCACATCTTCAGCGAGCAGAACCGCCGCGATGCCCGGCATAGTTTTAGCAACGGAACTGTCGCGCTTCAGAATTTTCGCGCATGCGTGCGGTGCACACACCGGCCAGACCTCGAGCATCCCTTTCCGCACGCCGAAATCGTCGGTGTAAACGGCTTCACCGGTGACATGCTTGTGCGCACTCTCATGCGGCAGGTCTTTGACGGCAGCGGGTTTCAGGAGATTGGGAAATGTTTGCTCCGCTATTTTCGAAGCGGCACTGCCCTTCGATGTTTCGGCAAAGAACTTTGTCACCAAACTCTCGATAAGATTTCGTCGATATTGGGCACTGCCTCGAACATCAGAAATAGGCGTGAACTCTTCACGCAAATCGTTCGCAACTTGCGAGACGGTTTCCTGTGTCCAAGGTTTTCCAATCAACGCGGCTTCCGTCTTTAATGCCCGGATTGGAGTGGCCGCAACACCGCCGTAAGCCAATCGTGCATACGCAATTTTGTTTTGATCGTCTAAGCGCAAAACAAAACACGCGGCAACGGTGCTGATATCCATTTCGCGACGTTTCGAAACCTTGAACCAACGCGCCAACTGTCTCGTGTGAGTATGTCTTGGGACGATAATCTCCTTGAGAATCTCTCCGGGAGCCAGAGCCGTTTTGCGGTAACTGACGAAGAACTCCGCCATGGGCAGGGTTCGCTCGCCCTTCTCCGAAGCCAGAACAACACTGGCGTCGAGCGCAAGAAGCACCGGCGCGCTGTCCCCGATCGGAGACGCAGTTACAATGTTTCCGCCCATCGTCGCGCGATTCCGAATCTGTCGCGATCCAAACACCCGAAGCATTTCGCCGAGCACGGGATATTCGGGAGCAACGGCTTCTTCAATCTGTGTCAACGTTGCTGCGGCACCTATGCGCCAGCTTTCCGCTCCGCTTTCAATGCGGCGAAGTTCTTCGACAGCTTCAACGGAGATTAAAACGGGGAATTTCTTAAAGCGTTTCGTGATGTCGAGGCCCAATTCCGTCGCGCCGGCGATCAATCGGGCAGTGGGGTTTTCACGCAGTACGCGGAGTAATCCTGCAATCGAACTCGGACGAATGAACTTTTCACCGAACGCTTCAAAATCGAGGGGTACCAGTTGAACGTCGCTGTTTAAACGGTCCCGAAAAGGATCCGATTCCCCATTTTTCCTCGCTGCAAAAGCCTCTGCCGCTGCGTCTCGAATCGGCCTATATCCTGTGCAGCGGCATAGATTCCCACAAAGTTGATCATCCAGCTTGTCGCCGGTCAGAGTGTCCTGCCGGTAATAGCCCTCAAACAAAGACATGACGAAACCGGGCGTGCAATAACCGCATTGCGATCCATGGCATTCGACCATCGTGCGCTGCACTGGATGAGCAGTCTTCTCACCAGCAACCCCTTCGACCGTCACGATTTCGCGTCCAGCGAGAAGGCAGACCGGAACAATGCAGCTGTTAATGGCGCGGTAGGTCGGCTTGCCATTTGAATCGCGATCCAGAATCGCAACGGAGCACGCTCCACAATCTCCTTCAGCGCATCCCTCTTTCGTTCCGGTGCGACCTGTTGCGCGTAAAAATTCTAACAGCGTTGTGTTGGGAGAAACGTTCGGGCGAAGAAGTTGTCCGTTTAACGTAAATTCAAAAGCGGCGGACATAAAGGTTGTGTTCGCAAAAGCGTATCACAAGGTCCAACCGTCGCAATGCCTACGAAGCCAAATGCGCAAGAGTTTCGGCGAGAACACGAACGCCCTTCTCGATTTGTTCGGGCGATGAATATTCATCCGGCCGATGACTGACGCCACCGCGGCACGGGATGAAGATCATCGTCGTCGGACAAACCTGCGCCATGAACAAGGAGTCGTGGTAAGCGCGGCTGATCATACGTTTATGCGAGACACCGACGCGTCCGCATATACCCTCAATCGACTGAACGAGTGTTGCATCGCAAATCGCTGGCGGATCAACGTTCAAGCGGTTCATCTCGATTTCAATTCCCCGCCGTTGGCAAATGTCTCGCGATGCTTTCTCAATTTGTTCCAACGCAGCATCGCGCGTGGCAACCTGTGTATCGCGCAAATCAATTTCCAACCATGCACGGCATGGAACGCTGTTCACCGCGCCGGGCTCAATTCGGAAGACGCCCGTCGTTCCAACTGTATCTGGACTGCCACTGGTTTTTGCAGCGTGTTCGACTGCCAACGCAATTTCTGCCCCTGCGAGCAATGCGTCATGGCGCTCCGGCATTAACACGGCTCCCGCATGTCCTCCGACGCCTGTCAGTTGAATCTGCAGAGTGCTCGGAGCGGCAATCTTTTCCACAATGCCAATATCGACGCCTTCTCTTTCAAGAATGGGCCCCTGTTCAATGTGCAATTCCACAAATGCCGCGTAATAATTCTGCGGAAGGTGAACCGAAGCAATAGAGTCGCGGGTGTATCCGCCCCGTTCGCGCCAATAATCTAAATCATTCTTCTCGCGATCCTGTAAATTTGCGGCGCGCTCGGGAGACATTACGCCGGACATCAAGCGGCTCCCCAGGCAGCCAATGCCAAAGCGCGTGGGTTCTTCCGCCGTAAAAACAATCAGTTCAATTGAGCGTTTCGGATTAAAGCCTGCCTTTTGCAAACTGCGCATCGCCTCAATCGCCCCGAGCACACCGACGACACCGTCGTAGCGGCCGGCGTTTGGAATAGCGTCAATGTGCGAGCCGCTCCCAATCGGTTTGGCCGAACGATCCGAACCTTCCCATCGGGCGAATATGTTACCCACGGCATCTTCGCGCACCTGTAAGCCGGCGTCGGTGCAGAGCTTTTTCACAAAGGCGCGCCCCTTCAGGTCGGCTTCAGAAAAAAGAACCCGCGTGACAACGGGAGGAGGGTTTTCTGAAATCAACGCAAGGTCATCGATTTCGCGTTGGAGGCGATGAATGTCGATGTTCAGAGGCATGGTGGGAAACCTCCAAATTCCAAGCTCCAACATCCAGAGAAACACCAACATTCAGGTTTTAGGCTGTGCGGTGACATTATTTGGTGATTGAATTTTCTCTGATGCTTGGACGTTGTCGCTTGGAGCTTCACGCCAGCGGCGCACGGTTCACGTCTTTATAATAAATATAAGCCGCCGGTGTCTTGCCCATCGCAACGAACCATTGTGGACAATAAGGTGCCATCCAAATGACATCTCCAGCCTTCACTGGATGGTAATCGGCATCGAGACGATACACGCCCTGCCCTTTCGTCATCACGAGCCCATGCTCCATAATGTGTGTCTCGACAAACGGAAGCGTCGCCCCGGGTTGATACGTGAAGATGTTCACCGCCATGTCGAACTCTGGTTTGTCTGGCAACAAAACTTGCAGACGCGCATCGTCATTGCCCAGGAACGGTTTGCCGGGAATATCTTTCTCGTGACCAACGATGACCGCTGGCCGCTTCGTTCCGGCCAGAGGTTCAAAGCGCTTCTGGAAAATCAAAAGTTCGGCGCCTTTCGAAGCTCCAGCGAAAAGGAAGTCGGTTTTCGGCGGAATAAAAGCAAAGCTGCCCGTGGTCAGAGCGTGCTTTTTGGAGCCGAGCTTTGCCGAACACTTTCCTGTCATCACAAAAACGAGATACTCGGTCGAACCCGAATTTCCACGTCCTTCTCCATTCTCATTCAGTGTGATCAGGAACTGGCAGAAGTTTGCGCCCATCGCCTGCGATATCTGAATGATAACAACACAGTTGCTCCATCCGGGAAGATAACTCGGGACAAAACCGCTCGGGGTGCGGAGCGCATAACGTTCTTTGACGACGTCGCGCGTGGATCCGAATAGCTCGTTCATCGTAATGGTTTTACCAGACGACCAGCTGGTTTGGCGACGATTTTACCGTCGAGGAAAATCATCTTGCCCCGAAGAATCGTGCGAACGACGCGCCCGCGGAGCGTGCGACCGGCATACGGTGTCTGCTTGTGACGGTACATAAGCTCTTGCGATTTGACCTCGAAGGATTGGTTTAGGTTCACCACAGCCAGGTCCGCATCGGCGCCCATTTCTATTCCATGTTTCGCCGCTGGTAATTTGAATCGATGAGCGACGTTTCGCGACAGCAGTCGACCGACGAGAGGAAGCGGTAGTCTGGCCTGCGTTTCAGCGTGCTCTCGTGATAACAACAAGGACAACGTATGCTGAGCTCCCGAGATTCCTCCCCACACTTTAAAGAAATTTTCATTCACCTTCATGTTTGGCGGTGAAGGCGAATGATCCGAACCAATTGTGTCAACCGCCCCTGCCACGCAGCGCCTCCAAAGCTCAGCTTGATCGCTCGCCGAGCGAACCGGCGGGGCGCATTTGGCTAGGGCGCCAATCCGCTCCACATCAGCGTCGGTGAGCGTGAAATAGTGCGGGCACGTTTCACACGACACGTTTACGCCATTCGCTTTTGCTTCGCTTACAAGGTCGATTCCCGCGGCGGAACTGACATGCACGATGTGCAACGCACATCCCGTTTCGCCAGTCAGTTGAATGGCATTCCGAATTGCTTCCAGTTCAGCGGCAATAGGCCGCGACTCAAGATAATCTCGGATCGAAGTGGCACCCCGACTCATCTTTTCACGGCTGAGCTCCTTCGTGAGTGTTTCGCTTTCAGCATGAACCGCCACCGGCAAACTCAATTTCGCAGCGCGCTTCATTCCTTCACGAAGCGTACGGTTATCTACGCGGTCAAAATCGTCGATGCCGCTGTCCGACATGAATGCCTTGAAGCCGACGACCCCACATTCCGCTAATTCCTCGAGCTTATCGACATTGCCTGGAACCAACCCGCCCCAGAACGCGAAATCAGTCACAGATCGTCTTTGCGCCGCTGACAACTTCAGATCGAAGCTCTCTCGATCAATCGTCGGCGGATGCGCATTCAGCGGCATATCGAAAAACATGGTGCCGCCGCCCGCTGCCAAAGCTTGCGAGCCCGTCTCGATTCCTTCCCAGTCAGCACGGCCCGGTTCATTGAAGTGGACGTGAGCATCGATCACACCTGGAAAAATGTGACAACCGGTTGCGTCGACCTCTTCATCTGAACCGCCACGAAGATTTACTCCTATCGCCGCAATTCTCCAGTCCACAATCCCGATATCGGCGCGTTCCGTCGTGTCTTCGCGAACGACCGTTCCATTCCTGAGGATGAGAGAAAAATCAGCCATGATGTTTGGCCAGGAGTTCGATGAAATCATTCATCACTCCCAAGGCAACCTCGACGTCTGAAGGCTTCACGGATTCATCGGGATGATGACTGACGCCGCCTTTGCACCGAACAAAGAGCATTCCGACGGGTGCAATCCTCGCCATGATTGCCGCATCGTGACCGGCGCCGCTCGGGAGTTGAATCACGTTGCCCAGCCTTTTACCTGCAGCGGTCTGCAAGAGGTTTGAAATCGCCAGCGAGCACGGCACCGACTCAGTCTCTTGTACTCCTTGCCACGAGATTTTCAATGCACGTTGTTTTTCAATCGCAGACTTCGTTGTTTGAAAATGTTTCACCGCTGCCCGACGCGTGATGTCTCGTTGATGCCGAACATCGAGACTGATCGTCACGTCGCCGGGGACAACGTTACTGGCGTTTGGTGCGTTTTGGATTTGGCCGACGGTCGCGACGAGCCCCGGTATTTTGTTAGCGTATTCTTCGACACCCAGGATGAATTGCGCCGCCCCGCAGAGTGCATCCTTTCGCAAGTCCATTGGTGTCGTGCCTGCGTGCCCCGCTTTGCCGGTGAACGTCAGTTTTATTCGACTCTGTCCAGCAATCGCGCTGACCACACCAACCGGGAGATCCTTCTGTTCGAGAACAGGACCTTGCTCGATATGCACCTCGACATAGCCCAGTAAGTTTTTGCCGTTTAACTTTGCGCCGTTGATTTTATTCGGATCACCGCCGAATTTTCGAATCGCCTCACGCATTTCCACGCCATCGGCGTCAATTCGCTTGAGGTCCTTGGCGTCGAATGCTCCTGCGAGAACACGACTGCCCAAATACGTGCTTTGGTATCGCACGCCTTCCTCATCGCAAAAGCCTACGACCTCGATCGCGAAAGGAAGTCGCCGTTTACCTCGAAGCAGATGTTCGACACACGAAAGCGCCAGAATAACTCCGAGCGGTCCGTCGTATTTACCCGCGTTCCGAACCGTGTCCAGGTGCGAACCAAGAATGAGTGTTTTTGCCTTCGGCGTCAGGCCTTCGTATCGACCGATAATATTTCCAATCGCATCTTCTCGAACAGTCATCCCCGCTTCCCGCATCCACGACGCCACCAACTCATTAGCACGACGCATCGCGCCGGATGCAAACGTGCGCGTCAATTGATGCGGTTCCTCGCTGATTCGCGCCAGCGCATCGATCCGCTGCATGATTTTAGCTGCGCCTTTCATCAACTGCCTCGATAAGTGCTATAGCTCCACGGCGAGCAAACGAGCGGCACGTGATACGAACCGCTAGCGTCTGAGATACCGAAACGGACGGGAACCCTGTCGAGAAAAGGAACCGGCTCCCGGACTGCGCTTTTGGAAAAATAATCTCCCACATAGAAAATCAGTTCGTATTCGCCGACTTTCATTTCGCTCGCAGAAAGCAGGGGGAAATCTGTCCGTCCATCAGCATTCGTCACGACGGTTTTGAGCAAACACTTCCGATCGCCATTACGCGACCAAAGTTCAATCGTCATGTTTTTAGCCGGACGACCATTGGCCGTGTCGAGAACGTGGGTGCTAAGTTTCGCTGGCATACTATGGTGCGATTAAATCGCGCAGACGCAGATCAGCAATTTTAAAAATCTCTTCCAAGGCCGTTTCAATTTCCTGCTCGCGCGAATTCTTCAACCGTGTTTCAAATCCCGCCAAAATCGCCTCTTTCTTATTCAGACGCGCGCAGATGATAAACGGAAATCCAAACCGCTCTCGATACGCGGCATTGTTTTCCTGGAATTTCGCAATCTCTTCCGGCGTGAGCTTGTTCAGCCCCGCACTCGCCTGTTCGCCAGTAGACTCACGCGTCAGGGTTCCATTTAACGCTGCACGCCCGACAAGATCGGGATGAGCGTTGATCAATCCAAGCTTTTCGTCGCTGTTGGCCTCGCGAACCGTCCGACACAGCGCACTGTGTAGCTCGTGAATGGATGCAAAGGGTCGATGCGAAACTGTCCTTGCGGCAATCCACGGAGAATGTTCAAACACGGGACCTACAATCCGTACGAATTCGTTCGTAGAGAGTGAGTTAATCTGATCAATACTGTGCTGTGCGTCAGACATGAGTATGTTTGTGGCCGTGAACAGTAATCGGCAAACAGTTTGATTGCGAGCGGAAGCGTTACGAAATCAGGGAAACACTGAGGGAAAGGCTTGATTAGAAACGGCGGGCAAAATTATAGTCCCTTCGCGCTCTCCAACCATGCTAAATCTCCAACCGAAAGTAGAACAATGATGCTCGCTGCACTTTTAGCTGTTACCAGTCCAACCGGACAAATTGTCACGTTCGCCACTATTGGCCTGGCGGGATTCATCGTTCTCGCATTCTCCGCCATCTTCGGCGGGCATGACCACGATCATGACCATGACTTTCAACACGACGGAGATCATGATGTTGTCAGTATTTTCTCTCCAAAGATTCTTGCGGTGTTTTGCGTTGGTTTTGGCGCCGCTGGTTTAGTAGCCACGATCTTGAATGCAGGCGTTTTTGTCGCGACGTTTTCAGGCGCCGGGTCGGGAATCGTTTTGGCGGCAATCGCGTTCTTTGCACTTTCGTACATGCATAAACAGCAGGCGAATTCGCTCGTCGGAACGGAAAATATTGTCGGACGAACCGGGCGCGTCACAACGGCGATCCCTTCTGAAGGCGTCGGTGAAGTCGCCGTTACGATTCAACAGCAATACAGCACGCACATGGCAAAAGCCAAAGGCGGTCAGGCGATAGCCATCGGACAAACGGTCAAGATCCTTGGCCGAACCGGCGGAGTGCTCGAAGTCGAGCGCTGCTAAAAATTTCCTCCAAACCACAAACCAGAAA
>CBHWET010000083.1:0-15136 GCA_966112985.1 uncultured bacterium
TCTCTACCAGTGCGACGAAATTCACAAATACGTCTGCATTCCTGGTGGCCACTGTTTCGAACTACGCGGCAGGTTCCCTGTTTTTCGAGTGGGGTACGACGACGAATTACGGAAGTGTTACTCCGACCCAAGGGCTTCTGACCAACGGGCTGGCAAATTACAGCAACATCGTTTCAGGTTTGATCGAGGGGACGACGTACCATTTTCGGGCAGTCGCGAGTAACTCCATGGGAATCGCCTACTCTACGAATAAAAGCTTCGTCGCGCACATTGATCCCATTGTTGCGACGACAGGTGCAACGTCAATTGGGCTAACAACGGCGACCTTGAATGGCAGCATTGATCCCAACGGTTACCCTGCCGGAATCTATATGCAATATGGGACGGCGAGCACAAATCTGAATTTGTCCACGCCGATAACGAATGTCGGCACTGCCATTACAAACCTATCTGTCGGAATCACCGGACTAATCGCCGGTTGCACCAACTACTATCGCGCGGTGGCAACCAATGAGTACGGAAATGTTTTTGGCGCTATCAGCTCATTCGTCACGGTTTCCCCGTTTACCAATAGCACGATCACAATCAACAGAGCGCCGTTTACTTTAACGCGAGGAGGGGCTGCCGTGGCCGATTTCGATAACGACGGCCGCTTGGACTTCGTATTTACAGGAATGTCCAATGGTTTTTCGGCCACCACGGCGATCCTGCTGAACGCCGGGAATCGCACGTTCACCAATCTGCCAACAACGCCGAAGCTTCCGGGTTTGTTCGACAGTAGCGTCGCCTGCGCAGATGTTAACAATGATGGTCGAATCGATATTGTCTTGAGCGGACGCCAGAATTCAAACCTCGATAGTGCATTAACGCGCATCTATCGAAACGATGGAAATGGTGTATTCAGCGAGGTGACTGCGGGTCTGACGGCAGTTTTTGGCGGCTCTGTCAGCTGCGTCGATTTCAATAATGACGGTAGAATTGATGTGTTCGTCTCGGGTTCGACAAATGGCGCTTATACCAATGCCCTGGCAATTCTCTATCGAAACGATGGGAATGGGACCTTCACCCCTTTGACACCGTTTCCAGACTTTATTGGCCGCGCGGCGTGGGAGGACTATGACAACGATACTTATCCAGACGTGATTATTTGTGGTACAAATAGAATTGGCGGAACGAACGTCTGCACTTTGTTCAGGAATGCGGGCGATGGCACATTCTCAGTCGTAACAAATTTTTCAGCGAACTTTTCTGCAGTTTCATGGGGGGATTACGATTGGGACGGACGTGCTGACCTGCTGATTGGATCGTTGCGCCTCCCTCAAGCTACGCTGCAGGCGGTGTTGCGCAATACCGGCACCGGATTTACGAATGTCACAACGTTCCCGCAACAGGCGATGACCAGCGGGTGGGGTGATTATGACCTGGACGGTATGCCTGATCTGTATGTGAGTGGGACCAATTCAGCGACAGGCCAGAACTATGGGCTTAGCACGTATCACAATTTATCTGGGACAGGAGCATTTCTGGGCATCAAGTCCGGTATCCCATCGACTTCGATGCAATCGGTCATTCCGGCGGATATGGACGGTGATGGTCGGTTGGACTTGCTCAGTATTCCTAACATCGGCACGAACGGCGGCGGAACCGAAATATCGTATAACTTACTTTCGGGGACGAATGCTTCTCCCCGGGCTCCGACCGGTCTCAGCACACTCATCACCAACAACGAAGTGAGGTTTGCCTGGGGAGAATACGGACTTGATAACGGTAAGCCCGATCCAGCTCTGACTTATAATTTGCGTGTCGGAACAACTCCAGGAGGAGTTGATATCGTGTCGCCCTTATCGCGAACCAATGGCGTCCGTCAGGTTTCCGCGCCAGGCAATCTTGGACATGCTCGATCCTTCGCCTTAAAGAGTATGCCTGCGTCGGGCACATTTTATTGGGCTGTGCAATCGGTTGATGGGGGCTTTACTGGCTCCCCGTTTTCGTCTGAGCGCCAGTTCGTCATCGCGGGCCCGCCAACGATAAGAGTTGGCGGATCGGGCAAAACAAACGTGCAATTTACATCCGCAACGCTGTTGGGTTCAGTGGATGCGAACGGCTTTTCCACTACAGTGTTGCTTCAATGGGGAACAACGGCCTCATATGGAAACGTGGTGACTATCACAGCGGTTAATTCCAACGCCGCATTTGCATCTGTTCAAACCACGTTGTCGCAATTGCAATCAGGCAAGCAGTACCACTGGCGTATGGTGGCGACAAATGTAGCGGGATCCGCAGCCACAGCAGACCAACAATTTACGACGCCCGTAGCACCGACCTTTGCTTCTTATTCGGTGACGAATGTCACAGAAACCAGCGCGGAACTAAGGACGACGATAAATCCGAACAACAGCTCTGGCAGTGTTTACTTCAGTTACGGCGTCAGCCCGTCGATCTCTTCTCTTGCATTTGGGCCATCGATTTCCGGCACGAGCAACATTGCAGTAAGCGTCGTCATTACAAATCTTTCGCCGAGTACACTTTACTACTATCGAACCACATTCAATTCGACGAATGGTGTCGTGCAAACGCCTCAGCTGACATTCCGCACTGAAAGTCCGCTTACGTTTACGAGTGTCGCGTCACCCACGAATGGTCCATTCACCTTGCACTTCAGCGGGCATAATGGCGTGACGTACAGCATCTATAGTTCATCGAACCTGATCCAATGGGATTTGATCGGCCAGGCAACTGTAACGAACAGCACGTGTGATTTTATCGATAGTGAATGGACCAATGCGCCGAATCGATTCTACCGAATCGTCGGACCTTAATTCGGGACGGAAAGTATTTTTCTATTTGCCAATTTGCGGTAGAACGTCGGCGTGAAGAAACTCACGCACATCGATTCTCGTGGCGAAGCCAGCATGGTGGATGTTTCCACCAAGCCCATCATGCTGCGGGAAGCCGTGGCGCAGGGCGAAATTCGTCTGCAGAAATCTACTCTCGCTTTGATTCGCGATAATAAGGTTGCTAAGGGGAATGTTCTCGCGACAGCGCGCATCGCGGGCATTTCGGCTGCGAAGAAGACTGGTGAGTTAATTCCTCTTTGTCATCCGTTGCCTATTACGCATTGCGAGGTTCTGTTCGATATTCCCGCTTCCAATGATCGAATCGTTATTTCTTCATCCGCGAAGATTTCGGCGCAAACCGGTGTTGAAATGGAAGCGCTTACCGCCGTTAGCGTGGCGGCGCTGACCATTTACGACATGTGCAAAGCCGTAGATAAAACAATGCAGATTACGGCGATCCAATTGATTTCAAAAACCAAGAAACCATTGAAGTAACAACTTTGCGCCTTCGCGTCTTTGTTATTCAACATTATGAGTATGCAATTGCAGGTTGGTATCATCACAATTTCAGATCGAGCTTCGAAAGGTCTTTACGACGACCTTGGCGGGCCTGCGTTGAAAAAAGCGGCGGAAGGCTACGGCTGGAAGGTGCTTTCAGATGCGCTCGTGCCTGATGAAAAGCGGGACATTCAGCGCGCTATTCGCGAGCAAATCGGCAAAGGGTGTAATTTGATTCTGACAACCGGTGGCACCGGCGTCGCGTTACGCGACGTTACACCGGAAGCAGTTCGTGAGATTGCGATCCGCGAATTGCCCGGATTCGGCGAAGTGATGCGCATGGAGTCGATGAAGATTACGAAAAATGCCATCCTGTCGCGAAACCTCGCGGTTGTTGTCGAAAAGGCGCTCGTCATCTGTCTGCCTGGAAAACCGAGTGGGGCTGTCGAATGTCTAAGCTTTGTTGTCGGGGCGGTTCCACACTGCGTTGAAGTATTGCAGGAAGTGCCTACGAGTTGCTGATGAAACATTATTTAATACTTTCGGCTTTGCTCGGGGTTCTCACCTCCACTGGCTGCACCAGTAAAGCGAAAGCCCGTTTGCAATCGCGTGAAGCGTTTGTGGCAGGCCAGCAACAGGTGCTTACGCAAATGCAACAGCGGCAGGGCGTGACCTTTGTTGGGAACGTGCAGAACCAATTTGTTCCGTGGGTCGAAGATTTGACGCTCGCGACAGGCTTTTTGGCGGCAGATTATCGTGGCTTGCGCGATCCGCGAAGTTTCGTACTACGACGCAATGGACAGACGTTTAGCGTGACTGCTAAACAACTCCTTCAAGGTGAAGATTTCGCTCTGCAGCCGGGGGACGTTGTCGAGGTAGTGCCGTAACATACTATGCCGGAACCGCAACCGCTTCAACAGGTCGATCGCACGTATGTGCGGTTTAAAGGTCGTAAGCTGAGCTACTTCGCGGGTTGTGATTACTTTCGAATGGCCAGCCATCCTGCCGTACTAAAGGCAGCTGTAACGGGATTGAACCAGTTTGGCCTGAACGTTGCCGCGTCACGCCTGACCACCGGACACCATGCCATTTACGAAACACTGGAAAAAACGGTCGCAGATTTTTTCTCGGTTGAAACGGCTGTTCTGATTTCCAGCGGTTACATGACCAACCTCGCTGTCGGGCAGGCCCTCAAAGGAAGTTTCTCGCATGTGTTGATTGATGAAAAAGCTCATCCATCCCTCGCCGACGCCGCGCTGTTCTTTGATTGCCCGATATTGAAATTTAAACACCGCAACGCTGAAGATCTTTCGGCGGTCGTGCAGCGAATTGGAAAGGGTGCGCATCCGGTCTTGCTGAGTGACGGTATGTTTTCACACGACGGATCGATTGCGCCGCTCAGGGCATACAAAAAGGTACTGCCGAAAAACAGTTGGATGCTGATTGATGATGCCCATGCGGCTGGGACGCTTGGCGAGACAGGGAAGGGGAGTATCGAGTTGGAAGGCGTCAGCCGGCGACAACTGATTCAGACGATTACGTTGAGCAAAGCCTTTGGTGTCTATGGCGGCGCGATTTTGTGCGATCGCAAGGTGCGCGAGCAAATTTTTTCAAAGAGCCGGATGTTTGTCGGCAATACTCCTTTACCGCTGCCTTTGGCAAATGCGGGGGTGACTGCAATCAACGTGCTCAAAAAAGAAAAGACGTTACGCCGCCGTCTCGCCACAAACGTCGCATACATAAAAAAACAGGTCAGCAAAATCGGGCTGCCGGTGATTGATTCAACGAGTCCGATTGTTACAGTGATTCCGCGGGATTCGAACCATGCGAGCCGGTTGCGGGCGGCCTGCCTGAAGAACGCAGTTTTCCCGTCGTTCATCAAATATCCGGGCGGGCCTGAGAACGGCTATTTTCGTTTCGTTATCGCGAGCGAGCATTCACGAGCACAGTTAGATGCATTGCTTTCGGCTTTGCGAAGTGACTGACCTCAAGAAAATGCGACAATGTGTCCACCTCGCGTTGACTTGATCGCGATTGGAAAATATAGTCTGCCTTATGCCGTCAGCGGATAAGGCCGCCGCCAAAGAAAAATTCGTTGCCTTTCTCGAGGAGAAAGGACTGCGCATCACTTCCCAACGTCGGGCGATTGTGGATACTGTCTTCAATACTGAAGAACACTTCACGGCTGAACAGCTTCTGGAATGGTCACGCAAAAAGGACAAATCCGTTTCGCGTGCTACTGTCTATCGCACGCTCCCTTTGCTGACTGAAAGCGGGTTGGTTCGCGAAATGGATTTTGGGAAGGACTACAAGTTTTACGATCCGAACTACGCCCAAAGCCCGAATCACAATCACATCATTTGTCAGGACTGCGAAAAGATCGTCGAGTTTGAGGACGAAAAAATTGCCCGTCTCGAAGATGAAATCAGTCACAAACTTGGTTTCTCCGTAAAGAGCCAGCGTCTTCAGATCACCGGGACTTGTGATGAGTTAAAGAAGCTTGGCGCCTGCAAGAAAAAGGGCCACTGTTAACAAACTGGTGCACCGCTGTTCGGTTTACTTTTTTACGTTTGGCTCGGCTCTGAGCGTCGCGATGTAGCTTTTCAGCAGTTCAAACTGGTCCTCTTTCAGTTTCGATTTCTTTTTCATCTTCAGCATCCATTCGTCCCATTCGGTATCTGAATACTCCTTAGGATTGTAGAGCTTGTGGCATTTCGCGCACTTCGTCAGATAGATCTTGCGGGCATCTTTGGACTGCTGGGCAGAAAGTTCTGCGGCGTTGCCGTGCGAAATCGCCAGCAACGCCGCAGTCGAGACAACAATACTAACCAACGAACGCATCTAGAAATTAAATCCGAAAATCAGGCGGATATTCAATTTTTCATGGCCTTCGAGCTCCAGGTGATGATTCAGATCCGGATCACCGGTGAAATTGGCACCGTAAACCTGGGGCATGACCGTCAAGGCACCCCACCACTTTTCGTTATGATAACTTACCACGGGTCCGAGATAAACGGCGGTGTTTTCAAATTCTTCGTACTCTGGAATTTCGTTGTGGTCGCGAGCTTCCACACCAACGGCCCAATTCTTGTTTAAGTTGTAGGCAATACCGACGCTGCCTTCGAGTTCACCTTCGGTTTCGTGGAAGTTTTCTTCCCATTCCGTCGCGTGCGTGATGTTTAAGGTCCATTTCCAGTCACCATGGCGCTGTCCAATGATGATTTTCTGTTCCAGTTCAGCTTCGTCGCCCGCAAACGTTGGTTCCAGGTAAAGGGCGACTCCCACAGCGTGTTCGGCCGGGTTCAGGACGAGATAGCGGTTCTCAATTGAAATGCCGTCGAAGCGAAATTCCGAAGAGTCACTTGCGGTGGCCGGGTCACGAAAGCTCGTTTGAGAATAGTTCAGGTAGCCTTCAATCGTATAGTTGTCGGTCACGCCGTACTCGATTGATTCGCGCAACTGCCATTTGTTGTAATTATCTTGTCCGACCGCCTTGTTGCGTTGGGTTCGGAGGGTGATCCATTGTTCGAATTCCCATGCGCCTTGAGGCATGGTTTCAGGTTCATAGCTGTAGGTGAACAAACGTTCAGACGCGACAGCGGGGAGGGCCAACGCACAACCGAGAGCAGCGGCGAGTAGTTTTTGTTTGATCATGTTTTTATTACTTGTTCCAAAATTGACGCGCGCAGTTGTATTGAGACTGAATCTCATTGTCAATAGCCTATCTTTCACAAAACTCA
Source organism: uncultured bacterium (assembly GCA_966112985.1). Taxonomy (GTDB): domain Bacteria; phylum Verrucomicrobiota; class Verrucomicrobiia; order Limisphaerales; family JACDHS01; genus CBHWET01. The sequence goes on from CBHWET010000083.1 coordinate 7,076, forward strand.
TCTTTTTTTTGCGGGGCCTATCGGTTTCTGGACCACATAACCCCTGTTCTGCTCGGTTACGTCGTTCAATTCCGTAGTTGGGACAATGTTTCCGCGGTCATTTTCTCAAGTTTTTCAGCTGGCGAAGTAAGAAAGAAGTCACCGAGTTCCATCTCTAAACGGGGAAAACTGCAAGTCAGTTCACATGGAAACGATAGCTCTCGATCCTTCCGCAGTGTCAGAGGTGCAATTAATGCAAGCTGCTAATTATAAACAACTTGTTTATGAAAACCCGTGACGGCGGAACAAAATTCTTCGAAAGGGAAAACCGATCGCTGAATGCCGGACAGTTTTCCTCAAGAGGGAACGACGCCCGGATTGCGGCGGACAGTTTTTCTCAAGAGGGAATGACGTCCGGATTGTGGCGAACGGTTTTCCTCAAGAGGGAACGATGTCCGGATTGTGGCGAACGGTTTTCCCCAAGAGGGAACGATGTCCGGATTGTGGCGGACGGTTTTCCTCAAGAGGGAATGACGTTCGGATTGCGACGGACAGTTTTCCCCAAGAGGGAATGACGTCCGGATTGCGGCGGACAGTTTTTCTCAAGAGGGAGTGACGTCCGGATTGCGGCGGATAGTTTTCCCCAAGAGGGAATGACGTCCGGATTGTGGCGAACGGTTTTCCTCAAGAGGGAACGATGTCCGGATTGTGGCGGACCATCTTTCCCGAGAGTCAGCGTTCGGATTTCGGCCGCATTAATAATTTACCTCCCCTTGGCCGCCGCCAGTCACCAAAAAACTATGTAAATTCCTCAATCTGAATCTTTTTTGTATTTAGCGGGCAGGAATTGTGTTAAATCCTCCGCCGATGTCCCTCAAACTGATCAGCCTCGCCGGATTAATTGCGTTCATCGCCGTTGCCTGGGGATGTTCTTACGATCGGAAGCGATTTCCCTGGCGGACAGTTTTCACTGGCCTCGTTCTGCAAATCCTCTTCGCCTTGTTCATTCTCAAGACGTCGTGGGGCGGGAATATTTTTGATTTTACCGGACGTGCCATTAATAAACTGGTCGGTTTCGCAAATGAAGGTTGCGCATTTGTCTTTGGGCCGATCGCGAATGGGGAGTTGATGCAGAAGGCGTTTGGTCCCGGCAATTCATTCGTTTTCGCGATCACCGTGACGGGGACTATTATTATTATTTCTGCCTTGTCATCGCTGTTTTATCACTGGGGCATTCTTCAACGCGTCGTTTGGGCAGTGGCCTGGGTCATGCAAAAGGCGATGCGCACGAGCGGAAGCGAAAGTCTCGCTGCGGCAGCCAATATCTTCATGGGCCAGACAGAAGCACCTTTGGTGATTAAACCTTATGTCGCAGGAATGACTCGTAGCGAATTGCTCTGCCTCATGACTGGTGGAATGGCGACGATTGCCGGGGGAGTTGCAGCCGTTTACATCAAAATGGGCACCGATGCCGGACATCCGGAAATCGCTGGGCATTTGCTGACCGCGTCGGTCCTCAGCGCTCCCGCTGCATTATTGATCTCGAAAGTTATGTTGCCGGAAACCGAGAAAAGCGAAACGGCTGCGGGCGCGCCTGCGACCGTCGAGCGGACGACTCGAAATGCGGTCGATGCCCTTTGCACTGGAGCAAGCGAGGGGCTGACCCTATCGATCAATGTGATTGGAATGTTAATCGCATTTATCGCCATGGTCGGTCTGGTGAATTTCATTTTAGTTCAAGTGCAGCACAAACTGCATATTGCCAATCCGGCGACTTTACAGACTTTCCTTGGATGGGCGAATGCGCCGTTCGCATGGTTGATGGGCGTGCCTGCGCGTGATTGTCTTCCCATCGGTCAAATCCTGGGCGAGCGGATGGTCTTGACCGAGTTCATTGGCTATATCTCTCTGACAAGCCTTCCACCTGGAGCCATCGATCAACGGAGTTTCATTCTTGCAACCTATGCCTTGTGCGGCTTTGCGAATTTTGCCAGCATCGCGATTCAAGTGGGAGGGATTGGCTCTCTGGCACCGACGCGACGCGGCGACCTGGCACAGCTTGGCGTGCGTGCAATGATCGGCGGCCTTCTGGCGAGCTATCTGACAGCCACAATTGCGGGAATATTAATCTGAGCGTTTCACTGCACAGGGAGAACCTGAATTGCAAAAACTTGTTTGTAGCCGATACTGGAGTAGCCAGCAGAATAAATGAATAACCTGACGAAAACTATTGTTTACGTAGTGCTGGTCATTGCCGCCCTGGTCTTCGGGACAAAGTTTTATTCGAATTACAAAGCCGGTAAAGCCCGCGGTGAAACCGAGCTGACAACAACTGGCGAAAATCAGACACCGACGCCTGCTCCTGCGCAGACTCCGACGAATGCGACGCCGGAACAAGCAGCCACGAATGCGGTGGTGCAGGATACAAACGCAGTCGCTCAGCCCGTCGACAATAGTTCTACAAACGCTTCGGCGGCGACGAACGAAGTTGCGCAAGCCACGAACGCTCCTGCTCCGACAAATCAGGTGACGGCCGCACCGCCTGAAACATCAGACGCTACGACTACGATTGAAAAGCCAAAAAGTGGCGGACAGGGAAGTATGATGGCTTACCTTGGTGCGTTTTTGGCAACGATCATTGTTCTGGGACTGTTTGTCGCCAAGGACGTCTCGAACCTTCTTGGTCAAGGGACGATCGATTTTCTTTTCAATGACGATTTGAAAGGCGTTTACGATCCAGAATACGAGCAGGCATTAAACGCAGTTCATTCCGGACAATATCTTGCCGCAATCCAGATGTTGCGTGAATTCCTCCAGAAGAATCCGCATGCGCAATATGCCGCATTGGAAATTGCTGAGATTTACGAGAAAAACCTCAACAACCATTTAGCCGCTGCGCTGGAATACGAAGAAGTCTTGAAGAAGAAACTGCCACCGGAACGTTGGGGGTGGGCGGCGATTCATTTGTGTAATCTCTATTCGAAAATGGGCAAGTCCGATAAGACGGTCGAACTTTTGCGTCGGATTGTTGCCGAATATGGAGATACGGCAGCGGCCAAGAAAGCGCGCAAGCGGCTGGCGATGTATGAGTCTGGCGGCGATATGGAGATGCTCGGCTCAGATGTTCCGGAAGGAATGGAAGCCGCCGTGCAGCCGAAGGCCGCGGCAAACCCTGTCGAGAAAAAACCCGCCATCGTCGTAAAGGTTCGAAACAAGCAGGAACCCAAAGAAGAAACGCCTGAATCCAACCTTCCTCCCGGATTTCGTCCGAAAAAATGAAAACGGTTGCAGTCATTGGTGCAAGTAACGATCGAAGCAAGTACGGGAATAAAGCCGTTCGCGCGTTCAGTCAAAGCGGACATAAGGTGTTCCCGGTTCACCCTGCCCAGACCGAAGTTGAGGGCATGCCCTGCTACAAGACGATTCTCGATGTGCCCGAGCGCCCCAACCTTGTGAGCGTCTATGTCGGTCCCGATCGCCTGGTCCAAATCCTTCCGGATATTGCGAAACGCGGTTGCGACGAACTCTGGCTGAATCCCGGTACCGAGTCAGCTGCTGTCTTTGCGAAAGCGAAGGAACTCGGATTAAAAACGGTTGAAACCTGCAGCATCATTGCTGTCGGTTTTTCACCGTCGCAGTTATAGAACGGATATTATCGGCTTGCTGAATTTCGCGACGAGCGACAGCACGGGTTCTCCTCGTATCCGTTTATCACATCGAAACGTTCTCGTGTTGCGATTAACGCGCTTTTTTCTAACGGCCATTACACTCAGTTCTTGTGCGAGGCTGGTCTTTCGTTAAAACTTTCCTGTCATAACCCGAATGAATCGCAAACCATTTCACAAACAACTGTACTTTTGGGTTCTTATCGGAATGGTTCTTGGTGTTGTGGTTGGCTACTTCGCTCCGCTCAAAGATCCAATCAAACTAAACCTTTTCGGGAGTGAGTACGACTTCAACGGCACTCAGCTGAAACCGCTTTCAGAAGCTTTCATCAAACTGATTCGCATGATGATCGCGCCGATCATTTTCACGACAGTAGTCATCGGCATCGCGGGCATGGGGAATCTGAAGCGCATCGGTCGAATTGGACTGAAATCGTTTGTTTATTTTGAAGTGATGACAACGTTTGCGCTGATCATCGGATGGACCGTGGCTAAAGTATTCCGACCAGGCGCCGGCATGAACGCCGACATCGCCAAGCTCGACCTGAAAGACATCCAATCAACGTTATCGCAGGCGCAGGCGCACCACACGTTCGTCGAGTTCTTCCTGAATATCATCCCGCGAACCATCGTGGGCGCCTTTGCTGAAGGAGAAATTCTACAAGTACTATTCTTTTCCGTATTGTTTGGTGTGGCGATGGCGGGAGTAGGGGAAGCCAATCGACCAGTCATCGATGCATTGGAACAAATCTCCAAGGCACTAATGAAGATGATTGGCATGATCATCAAGCTGGCACCGTTGGCGGTGTTTGGCGCAATGAGCTTTACCATCGCGAAGTTCGGCCTCGTTTCTCTGAAATCGCTCGTGAACCTGATGACATGCGTTTATCTCACCTGCTTGTTTTTCGTGATCGTCGTTCTCGGTGGATTGCTGCGTCTCAACGGAATCAACATTTTCAAGTTCATCCGTTATCTGCGTGATGAACTGTTCATCGTGTTTGGTACGGCGTCCTCGGAGCCGGTGCTTCCCAGGATGATGGCCAAGCTGGAAAATCTCGGCTGTTCAAAGCCGCTCGTCGGCCTCGTTCTCCCCTCCGGCTACTCGTTTAATCTGGATGGCAGTTCAGTTTATTTGACCATGGGAGCGCTGTTCATTGCTCAAGCCACGAACACGCATCTTACGCTAAGCCAGGAATTTGCTGTTTTGATCGTGTGCCTCGTGACTTCAAAAGGAGCTGCAACGGTTGTCGGCAGTGCTTTTATCACACTCGCGGCGACGCTTTCCTCGATGAAAACGATTCCCGTAGAAGGGATGGTGCTGATTCTCGGAGTCGATTGGTTCATGGCGCAGGCGCGTTCGATGACGAATCTCGTCGGCAACGGTGCGGCGACGATCATTATTGCTAAATGGGAAAACGACTTTGATGTTGCTACCGCAAAGCGGGTTCTCAACGAAAAGCAAACAGACCTCCCGCCGCGGCCACCTTCAGAAAAAGCTGCTGATTCGCTGGTCGTTTGATCGGGGCGGGGCACGTTGATAGAACTGTGGTCAGCGTTTACTCTGTATGCTGCTCCAGTGTTTCCATATTGCTTCAGGGCGCTACAGGTCTAGACTTTCGAGGTCCTGCTAAAATTTTATGAGATCGGGAATTTATTCCATTCTGGCATTGGCCAGTTTTTTGACTTGTGGTGCTTCTTCGGCAATCGCTGCCTCTATGCCGGGGGATGAACATTGGGATCCGCAGTTTGGCCCCGCTGGGGTTACCGACGGCATTTACGGCCTGGCTGTTTCCGGAACGAAGGTCTTTGCCGGCGGATCTTTCATTGGCGCAGGTAGCGCGAAAGTGAATTACGTGGCCGGCTATGACGGTACGAATTGGTTTGCCTTAAACAACGGCGTGAGTGGTACGGGAAACTTACTCATATTCGATGTCGCTGCGGACGCTAATTACGCCTACTACGCCGGCTGGTTTACGAACGTCGATGGAACCGGCGTCAAGTACGTCGCCCGATGGGATGGAACGAATTGGTCGGGGCTTGGTTCGGGCGTAAACAGTTTCGCCACGGCGCTGAAGGTTATTGGGACCAATGTGTACGTCGGTGGCTACTTCCCTTCTGCGGGAGGTGTAACGGTTAATGGAATAGCGCGCTGGGATGGCTCGACATGGTCAGCCCTCGGATCTGGCGTGAACAGCGGAGGTGCTGTTGGCGCAATCGAAAGCGACGGGTCAAATGTTTATATTGCCGGAACTTTCAATACCGCAGGTAGCGTCAGTGCTAATAACATCGCACGATGGGATGGCAGTGCATGGTCGGCGTTGGGGCCTGGAATTACGGGCACCGTTCGTAAGTTGCTCTGGAAAGACAACAAATTATACGTTGGAGGAAGTTTTACGAATATAGGCGGAGTATTGTGTACAAACCTTGCGATTTGGGATGGATCGGTCTGGTCGAGTTGGGCTCAGGCCAACTTTTCCGTTCGCGACATGGTTTCTGACGGAACGAATATCTTCATCGGTGGGGATTTTACGAACATCAATGGCGTGGCGTTCAGTCGCATTGCGAAGTGGAATGGTTCGACGTGGTTCAACCTGGGACTTGGCCTTCAAGGCTTTGGAGCCAGTGCATTGCCTGGTGTCTATAAGATGGCTTTTGATGCAAACGGTCGATTGATTGTTGGCGGTAATTTCAATGCCGTAGATGGTGTTGGTGCCAGTCATATCGCGATGTGGAACGGCACGAACTGGTTTGCCATGGGCAAAACCAACAAAGGGCTGACGCACTTTATCGGAGGTGTTCAGAGTCTGCTCTCCATCGGAAGCACTCTTTATATCGGTGGCATTTTTACGGAGGCCAGCGATCTGGTGGTTAACTGCATTGCAAGGTGGAACGGCACGAACTGGTTCGCGTTAGGCGCCGGTCTCGCGGGAAGTTATACGAGCGGAACAGCCACCGCTGCCCGCGCGATGCTCGCGTCAGGAACAAATATTTATGTCGGAGGCAATTTCACAAATGCGGGAGGCGTTGCAGCTAAAGGCATGGCGAGGTGGGATGGAACGAACTGGTCTGCTCTCGGCACGGGACTCGACGCCACCGCTCGTGCGCTGGCAATGATTGGAACTGATCTTTACGTAGGCGGCTCATTCACCAATGCGGGCGGTGTATTTTCTCCGCGGCTCGCAAAATGGAATGGGAGTTCATGGTCGACGATTGGCGCGATCGCCAGCCCTGGTACTTGCGTCGTAAATGTGTTGCTCACCAACGGAACCGACTTATACGTCGGAGGCGCCTTTACTTCCGCTGGAGGAGTCAGTGCCAGTTGTATTGCAAAATGGGATGGCGTGAACTGGTCTGCCCTTGGAAGCGGCACGAGTACTAATGTCAACGCTCTCGCGATGGATGCGAATGGCATTCTTTACGCCGGTGGAAGCTTTTTGTTGGCGGGTGGCGGTGGCGCGACTCGCATTGCGAAATGGAATGGCAGCAGTTGGTCGCCGCTCGGGTCGGGCCTCAGCGCCAGTGCCACGTCGACTGCCGTTTCGGACATCGTCGTCAACGGCAATATGGTGTATGTGGCCGGCAATTTTACAAACGCTGGTGGCATTCAGGCGAACGGCGTTGCCAAATGGGACGGAACAAACTGGTCGACCCTCGGCAGTGGGCTCATCGGAAATCCCGGCACCGCAACTGGCTCAGCACTGAAGTTTATCGGAAACGATCTTTTTGTTGGAGGGACTTTCAATTTCGCAGGCGACAAACCATCGATGTTCATTGCGCGCTGGAACGATCAGCTGAATTTTTATCCAACTCCTGTTCCGCGTTTGACGAGTTCTGTTTATACGAATGGCCAGTTCAAGTTCAGATTTGCGGGCACAAGTGGTGAGCGTTACATCATCCAGGGATCAACCAATTTGTCTTCATGGACACCATTGCTGACGAACAGCGCTCCGCTTTTCGACTATGTGGATACCAACGCCGTCATTAATCGCGCGAGGATGTATCGTGTGATTGTGAACCCTTAGTGCGGTTCATTGCAATTTTCGGTAGAATAGCCGATACGGTCTCAGCACATTTTCTCCCTCACCTTAATCCTCTCCCGCTGGGAGAGGAGAAAACTTTCCCGCATATTGGCCACGGCGGACCCGTGCGGCTATTGAGAACCAAATTCAAATGAGGCGGCGACCAGGACTTTCCTCTCCCAGCGGGAGAGGATTAAGGTGAGGGAGAACGCGTTCTCAAATCCCGCAATCTGATCGTTTACAAAGTCATCCGATCATCGGATCTTCTTGGCGACGCACTACCTTGTTCGTCTATTTCATCGAAAACAGCAAGCGACCCTTAATGCGGTTGTTGACGGTTCAAAATCAAGGGCTTATAGGCATTTCTTGTACGTGCGATACGGCATTCCCCTGCTTAC
>CBHWET010000084.1:0-15132 GCA_966112985.1 uncultured bacterium
GCAGCGATCCTCAAAGCGCTTTTGCCAATACGGCTGCGAAGCGATGAAGACAGGGATGCAATTGACGAAACCACACCCGGCTTCGAGAACTTGCTCGACGTACCATTTCGTGGCCATCTCGGAGCCGACGGGAAGATATGAGACGACCACGTCGGTTTTCGTATCGCGTAAAATACCGACAATGTCGTCCGTTTCGCCCGGCGCTTTCTCAATCACCTCGTTGAGATATTTTCCCAGGCCATCGTGAGTCATGCCGCGGTAGACGTTTACGCCTAGTCTCGGCACGTCACAGAATTTGAATGTGTTATTGGGTGCAGCAAAAATCGCTTCAGAAAGGTCTTTCCCGACCTTTGTTTTGTTTACATCGAAGGCCGCTGTGAACTCGATATCGCGGACGTGATATCCGCCAAGGTTGACGTGCATGAGGCCGGGAACGTCGGTTTCGTCTGGAGCGTTCTTGTAGAACTCAACCCCTTGCACCAGGGATGAAGCACAATTCCCCACGCCGACGATCGCGACACGGACTTTTTTATTAGACGCTTTCATAAAATAATTTCCTGGAGATATGGATTTCGGGCCGTTGCTGTCTTGTTGAGGAGCGACGCTTCGGGTTCTTGGGGAGCAGTTCAGCTGCGTAGTCTTCCAACTCAGCGGCGCGATGGGCCGCGGTGTGCTCCGCGAGAATGCGTTTGCGGGCGCGTCGGCCTATCCGAAGTCGATCCTCTTCCGACACTTCACGGAGATAACGGACGGTGTCTTCGGTAGAGCGCGAAATCAGAATTTCCTTTTCGGGCTCAAGCAACGTATCCAGGCCATCCCAGTAATCTGAAATGATTGGAGTGCCGCACGCCGCTGCTTCAAAAAGACGAACACTTGGCGAATACCCCGCGCGTTTCATGTCGAAGCGCGTAATGTTGAGTGTGAATTTCTGTTGGTTGTAAAAGGCGCAGTGTAGATTGGGTGCGAGGTGTGTAATGCGTTCGACGTTCTTTGGCCAAATGATGTTTTTGGGATATTGAGGACCGGCGACAATGAATTTTTCAGCCGGCTGCTGGACAGCTGCATCAAGCATCAGATGCTTCAGGCCCGGCTGCCGGTCGTCGCTGTAAGTTCCAAGATAACCGAGCGCCCACTTGGTTCGTGTGGCTTGCGGAAAATATAGAGCGGGATCAACGGAGCAATACAGCGCTCGCGCCATAGGAGAGCCGAATTCGTTTTCGAGCCGCGTTAAGGTGGGACCGCCGGTGAATGAAAGATAGAGCTGAAACTGGGAGATCAAATTGCGCGAGAGATAATCACAGTCGTCACGCTCAAGCCTGGCCAAGGTGACCGGTGTATCAATGTCGTAAAACGCAGTGATGCCAGTTGCAATTTGTGTCACCCATTCTCCTATCCAGATTCCATCTGGCACGTACGAACCGACGATGACGAGGTCTGCCCCCTGGATGCATTCGGTAAACTGCGTACGCAACTGTTGCAAGTTTCTATACAGCCCGATTTTGCAGTATTTGCATTTCGGACAATCGCGGTTGTCGGCGTACCAAGGCACGTCACGTTCTAGAAAGATGACCTGGTGTCCGCGTGCTGAGAGTTCACGGATCAGGCCCCGATACGTTGTCGCATGTCCATTGCCCCACGACGAGGTGATCGAAAGGCCCAAAATGACCACATTCAGTTTCACGCAATCACCTCCTTGAATTTGCCGTCGAGCACTTGTTCCAGTTGGATCGCGCGATGCGAATAGGTATGTTCAGCGAGAACGCGACGCAGCGCAGCTTTTCCGATGGCGACTGCGCGTTTTGAGGTGAGAACCTGCATAATTTCCGCGACCTCTTCGCCATTTTCTGCAACCAACACTTCCTCGCCGGGCTCGAGAAACGTTTCGATGCCAACCCACGCATCCGTAATCAAGCATGCCCCAGCTCCGGCTGCCTCGAATACACGTGTCGGCGGCGAAAAGCCGTAGCGCGCCATACTCTCACGGTTGACGTTGAGAACGGCCTTCGGGGTGCAGTTGAACGCATTGTGATCCCGTGTGTAGACGTGGCCGATATAGCTCACATTGTTCGACATCGGTTTGTCTTGCCATCCACTCCCACCGAGCAAAAACTTTTTGTCCGGGAGCTGCGCGGCGACATTCAGGAAAAATTCTTCAACGCGTTTTTCGCGATCAGGCAGGCGATTGCCGAGGAAACCGAGATCGGCCTCGAACCTTGCTTCCGCTGGAACAGGATGATGAGTGTGCGGGTCGAGGGCGTTATAGATAGGGACGCACTCGCACGCGCCAAGATCGGTATAGGCCTCGCACACCGGTTTGCCACCGCCGTATGTGAGAATCAGATCGTAGTTCGGAATAAGCTGATGGAATGGGTCCCCGGGGTTCTGTTGCACACGGTCGAGGGTCGCAGGCGCATCGACATCCCAAAATGCAACAAGCGTCGCGGACGATTGAAGTTCAAGCACGCTTCGTTCGAGCATCTCATCGAACACACCGACTCCGCTGGCTTTGACGACGAGGTCTGCTCCGCGAGCGGTTTCCAGTGCATGCATGACACTCTTCTCATTGTTTGGATATACGACGACTTTCGCCCATGAAGGATCGGGAATGTCGCGGTGCTCCTGCCGCTCATACGCATCCGGTTCATAGAATGTGACTCGGTGCCCGCGTTCTGCAAGAGCCCGAATGATGCCACGGTAATATGTTGCCGCGCCGTTCCAGTAGGCGGAAACGAGACTGGATCCAAAAAACGCGATCTTTAAACTTTGTTTCATACTGTGGGTTCCGTTCGTTCGATGGCCGTCCGTGCTTCGTCGTGGATGTGGAGCAACTCATCCACGCGATGGGCGCATGTGTGGTGCGCCTGGATTGTTTTGAATCCATGTTCCGCGATTGACCCCGCAAGCGCTTCGTCGTGAAGTAGCGTTTTGATCTGTCGCGCCATCTGCTGTCCATTCTTGGCTACGAGAAAGTCTTTGCCGGGTATGAACAGATGCTCGACGTCGTGCCATGGCGAAGAGATCAACGGAATCCCGCAGGCCAGCGCTTCAAATGGGCGAATTGTTGGTATACCAGGAAGCGCTTCTATATAAGGGCGTCGGGGCACATGAACCGTGAGGCGGAAGCGTGAGAAAACTTCTGGCGCCTCGAAATTCGGAAGCCAGCCCGCGTATTCAATTCCGGCATCTGATAAAGCGCGTTTTGCCACATCAGGATACCGAACGCCATAGACGCGCGCCTTTAATCCGAGCATCTTCACCGGTGCGATTAGAAATTCGTGTAGCTCAGTGGTTCGCTCATCATCGCCCCAGTTGCCAATCCAAACGAGATCGCCATCGTAAGCATCGCGTTGTAATGGATGGAAAACGCGGGTGTCGGCGGCTTCATGCCATGTCCACGCTCGTTTTGTAATTCCGCGTTTGATGTAGAGCTCCCGTAACACATTTCCGTACGCGAGGACACCATCATACCCGCTTAAATCGTATGCCGACATCTGCTCGGGGGCCGTGGCCATTCGGTGATGGGTATCGTGGAAGAATAGAATGTAGTCCCCTTGCCTTTTGCGATGAGCGCCGATTCTGGATACGAGTTCATGATTGTTCCATTCATGAACGATGACGAGATCGGCGTCGTTCAGTTCGCGTTCAATATCGAGATCGTTGTCATAGCGATTGCTGGAGAGTCCTGGATATACTTCGTGAAACTTTTCGATCGGTTTTTCTCCGTATTCGGAAATGAGGTTTTGGTAGCTCCAAGAACTTTTGGGTTCGAAGATACGAACGTTGTGACCACGGGAAATCAACTCTGTGGCAATACCGCGGAGAAAGTGTGCGTTGCCGTGATTCCAGTCAGACAGTAACGTGTGATAAAACATCAGGACTCGCAAAGGGCCTCCTTGATTTGCTTGCACGAGCATTACTCAGCACGTCTGCGTAGACCGCCAGGTAATCTCGGGCCATATGTTTAGGGTTGAATTGAATCGCTCGACACTGCGCGTAGGCGGCGAGTTCTTTTATTCGACTCGGGTTTTTGATCAGGCGCTGGAGGGTGGATTTGAATTCTTCCGGATCGTGAGGAGATACGAACTCGGCAGCGGAATTCCAATTTTCGCGCAGACTCGGAATGTCACTTAATACAAGCGCGCAACCAGACAGAGCCGCTTCAAGAATCGTCAAGCCGAATGGTTCGTACAACGCCGGAGCTGTGTAAATCGATGCTCTCGCTAACCACTCGCGAAGGACCTCTGGCGGCAGCTTCCCCAGCGAGCATAAAGCTTTACAGAAGTCGGGCGTAAGACCACTCGGATGGATGTCATCGCCAGCAACGTAAATGGTCCACGGAATATCAGCCGCAATGGTCGCCAGAGCCTGAATGTTTTTTGCTTCGTCCCAAAGCCTGCCGGCACTGAAAATTATCTCTTCTTTCGTACGAGTTTGGAAAAATGCGGGGTCGCGCGCGTTATAAATGACCTTCGACTTGTGGAAAGGACCGTAATAACGGCGTAACTGTTGCAGCATCGTGCGGCTCGGCGCCACAATGCAGTCTGCGGCCTGCAGACCTGCACGAACTTTCGCAGTATAGGTGCTCCAACTTTCCGGTGCCTCCTCATTCTTGACGGCTCGCCACCAGGAGAGCACACACGAATGGCCGGCTACAATTTTAGGAGCACTCCACGGCAAGGTACCGTGAGCAAAATTGTTTAAGTGAATCAAATCGGGGCGTAACCGCTTGTCGAGTTCGAGAAGCCATTCTCCGGCGGCCGAAACGTCAGCCCACGGCTCATTCATCCACTCAAGTTTGCAACTACTTTCAAAGACTTCGACGTTCTGGAGATCTCTCACCTGGCGACGTTGCTCGCGTTTTAAGTGCCCCCCCATCGTTGCCAGTGCAACCTCAATACCGTGCTCCTGCAATGCCTGCGACAACTCCATGGCGTATGTCCACACGCCTCCGATTGTATCCGCCGTCATCAATATCCGCTGCGGCTTGAAGATGGTTGAGGAGTTAGAAGCCATAGATTCTGTCTAGCGTTTCGGCAACGTCGATCATGCGCTCGACTTGCGGATCAAAATGACTATCTACTGCCAGCTGCCGTGCCCAATTGACTACAGCCCGTTCGCCCCATGCGTCAGGAGGCGATGCCAATACTTCCCGGGTCGTGCCGCGACAATGTTCGGCCGTGAAATCGTAGAACGAACCGTCGACGTTTTTGAGCACTGCGCCACCGTTCGTTCCATAGAACGCTGCCGAGATAACGGCTTCGCAGCCGGCCGACAATTTCCATGAACATGAAAGCTGCACGGACGCGCCCGTCTCCAGGCCGAACTGTGCCGCGGCATAATCTTCGACGCGTGTTTTGTTTCGCAACGGTTCTCCCTGTGAGAAGAGGGTGCTGTTTACCTGTGTCACCGCAGGAAAGTCCAAGGCCCATAACGCCAGATCCACCAAATGAATGCCGAGGTCGATGACGCATCCACCTCCCGATAATTGCTTGTTATAAAACCAATCTTTATCAGGGCCGTACGCATTATGGAATGCCAGCTCTACTGCGAAGATTTTTCCGAGTTCACCTTTTCGCAGCAGCCCACGTATTTTCTCAACGCCATTCAGGAACCGATACGAGAGGTCGACACCAAGCAAGCAGTTGTTCTGGCGGGCGGCATCGATCACCTCCCGCGTTTCCGCTGCGTTCCGCGCCAGAGGTTTCTGGCAGAACACAGACAAACCACGATTCAACGCCGTTATGCATTGTGAAGCGTGAAGCGCACTTGGGGTGGCAATCACAATCCCATCAAGATCGTGTTCAAGCAGTTCATCCAGTGATGTTAGTAGTTGCGGCTCCAGAGAATTCGTCCCTGTCGCGCACACTGCCCGGCTAGCGGCTTGGGCGAGCTCTTCCGATGTATCGGCGATGGCCGCGACTTCAGCGCGGCCGCTTTTCGCAATAGCTTCCATGCGATTACGGCCAATCCAGCCGACACCTAGAAATCCGAGGCGCACCCGACGTGTGCTGGATTTAACCGGAAATTTTTTAATCTGCTGGAGAACGGTGCTCATAATTTCACAAGCGCTTTGAGAAAATTATTGGGGCGCGATCTCATCGTATTAAATGCGGCGTCGATTTGGTCGAACTCGAAGGTGTGTGTAAAAAGCGGAGACGGGTCAAGGGCTCCAGACGCTACCACCCGTACCGCCGCCTCCATGCCGCTGACGTAAATTCGGGGGTCACGTTCGTGTGCGTTGATCACGTCCAAACCACGCCAATTCCAAAGCTGCATGTTGACCTGACGAGGTCCATCCTGATGGTATCCCGCGACGACAAGTCGGCCACGTTCCTTTGTCAATTCGCCAGCGAGGTCCAGAGGCCCCTGCGCACCGGCTGCTTCGACGACACAATCACAAAACGCGCCATTGGTAATCTCCTTCACCTGCTCGATGACTTTCCTGTGGCCCTCCATGCAGATCGTATCGGCGGCACCGAATCGCGAAGCGATCTCCAAAGCGAACCGTCGACGCGATACTGCGATTACGCGAGCTCCTGCATTCGCGGCGAGAGCAGTCAGAAGAGCGCCCATGAATCCAACACCTATGATGGCGACCGTTTGTCCGCGCTCTAAATTAGAGCGATGAAGGACGTTCATTGCGCACCCGAGGGCTTCACCTGGAAACGGCTTCTTTTCTAACGAACTCGGCAGCCGTAGTACCGCGTCTTCGCTCGCAATATCATATTCGGCAAAGGCGTGATACGAGAGGAGAGCCACGCGATCACCCACTTTGCATTTGGTGACATCCGATCCGATCGCCTCGACTTCCCCCCATCCTTCATGGCCCGGCGCTCCAGGCTCGAAAGGATAAGTAAACCAAGGTCGGCCTTCGAAAGGGGCGAGGTTGGATCCACAAACGCCGCATCCCTCCAATCGAACTCGTACTTCCTTCGCTCCCGGTGTGGGCAGCCTCGTGGTTTTAACCTGGAATTTTCCAGCGGTGCACAACACAGCGGCACGCATTGTTTCTTTTCGATACATTGCTTTAGCTGGTTATTACGCCGGGCGTACGGTGTTCTGGGGTGACGCAGACTGGCGCCAGAGCCGTTTGCTGCGCGGCTCATTCGCGTGGTCTTCCAACAACGTAAGTTGAGCCACACGATTTTGTCCCGATTCCATATTACGGCGGTCGACGAGGTTTTCCTCCGGTACACGAGTTTCGATCAGCCAATCATACAACCGGCGAATGCCTTCCATTGCACTGATCTTCGGAGTCCAACCAGTCGCGTTCATAAACTTGCGAACGTCAGAGACGTAGTATTGCTGATCCGCAGACCGCCAACCCTGAAACGATATCTCAGGCCGTGTGCCGCGTAGTCGTTCAATCGTGTCGACCAGTTCGAGAAGACTTATGGTATTTCGCGGCCCGCCTCCGATGTTGAAGCTCTGGCCAGAAAGGCGATGGATGTTTTCCTGAGCGAGCAAAAACGCGTCTACCAGATCTTCCGCGAACAAGATATCGCGCACCTGCTTTCCATCGCCGTAAATCGTAATGGGCTGGTTTTCAATTGCCCGGATAAGAAAATGCGCAACCCAGCCCTGGTCTTCATTTCCAAATTGATGCAAGCCATAAATGCAGCTCATGTGGAATACGACTGCAGGAATTTTGAAGGTGCGCGCATAATCGAGAACGTATTGTCCAGCTGCACCTTTGGAGCATCCATACGGGCTATGGAAATCAAGCGGCCGGTTCTCACTGAAACCATGCTGCCGAATGGTCTGGTCCGCTGGTTCGTATCGGCAGGCATCCCCACAAATCTCAACGTCTGCAAGGTCTCCATAGACCTTGTTACTCGAGGTGAAAACAACAGGCGGAGGAGTGTGCAAAGTGCGGAGAGCCTCGAGCAGATTCAATGTGCCACGTGCGTTTACTTCAAAATCTTCAATTGGACTGGCGAGACTGGTCGTCACCGCCACCTGCGCTGCGAAATGAAAAACTTTGGAAACTCTGGAGATCACTTTACGCAACGACTCTTCGTTTCGAACATCCGCAATGTTTACCTCCAGGAGATCGCCATAGGTTTGCTGAAGCCAGTCCAGGTTTTTCTCAGCGCCTGGGCGCGATAGATTGTCAAACAGGATGACACGATGCCCTTCGGAGAGAAAGCGGCTGGCGACATTTGTTCCGATGAATCCACAGCCGCCTGTTATGAGAATCGGACGCTTGTCGTGGCCGTTCATCTTATGACGCGCGCTGCCGTTTGGATGATTATCTGTGTTCATACAGTAAGTCCTCGAGACGCGAGTTCGGCTTTGGCCTGGCTGACCTTGTCGACGGCCACTTCACCTTCGAGCCAATGAGCGAGTTCCTCCAAACCTTCGTCAAAACTGACAATCGGTTCGTATCCCAAGATCTTCTTCGCCCTCGAAATATCCGCGAAGCAATGGCGGATGTCGCCGACGCGATATTTTTCCGTTATTTCGGGTTCAATGCGTTCTTTGTTAACCGCAGTGGCGATGCGCGTCGCAATTTCGCGCACGGTATAGTTTTCTCCGCTGCCAATATTGAAGACCTCGCCCGCTGCCTCCGGAGTTTCCAAGGCCAGTCGACACGCATGAGCCACATCATGCACACTGACGAAATCGCGACGTTGCAGACCGTCCTCAAAAATGAGCGGCGGATTGCTGTTCAAGAGTCGCGATGCAAAAATCGCGAGTACTCCGGTGTACGGGTTGGAAAGCGCTTGATACGGTCCGTATACGTTGAAAAATCGAAGGGCAACAGTCGGGATATTGTAAGCGCGTCCGATCAACAGACACATTCGCTCCTGGTCGTATTTCGAGAGTGCATAGATCGAGGAGAGCGACGGTGTTTTAGTTTCTGGAGTAGGAACGGGCCGCAATATTTCGCCTTCAGCGGATCGCAATTCCCATTGATGCTCCTTAAGTCGGTCGAGGGTTCTTTCCTTCGCTGTCACAACAGAACCGGCGCTATTCGTGTAAAGCCCTTCGCCGTAGACACTCATGCTCGAGGCAACGATCAACCTTTCGACCGGCCTTTTAAGCAGATGTTCTAGCAGAACGGCAGTGCCTTCGTTGTTCACCGACGTGTAATTGGCGATTTCGTACATGCTTTGGCCAACGCCAACCATCGCCGCAAAATGATAGACGGCATCGACTCCATCCAACGCCTTCGCCATTGCGCGTTCATCGCGAACATCGCCGAGGAGTAGTTCGACGTCGGGACTAAGATACCCGGGGCGGTTCCGATCTGTGCCGTGAACCTGTTCCGACAGACTGTCGAGGACACGAACCGAATAACCGTTGGTTAAAAGTTCCTCGGCAACGTGGGAGCCGATAAAACCGGCGCCCCCAGTAATTAAAATTCGCTTACTCATGATGTTGTTTTTTGCTCGCTAACGTAATCGCAACCGTGGCGCTCGACTTGAGCCGAATGCCTTTGCAATTCAATCAGGTGTTCGGAGAAGCATGGTTCTTTCACGCAAGAACAAACTGGTGCGAGGAATGCGTTTCGCCAATGAGTTCGGAGTTGTTTAGTGAAGTCATAGAGGAGCGTTCACTCGTCTCAGGCAATCCAATAACGCGACCGCGGGGAATGAATGAGTCCCGCAACGTTGTTGGCGTTTCCTCAAACCCTGTTACCCTCTTTGAACCAAATGAGTGAACCGTACGAAGAGATTTTCGAGGGTGAAAATTTTATCCGTCAACCGCCTGCGGCTCGACACGAACAGATTTGTACGTTGCTCCATCAACGCATGGCGCAATCACTCCTGCATATAACAACCGCACGATTGCTGATGCCCCGGTCCGTCGTTCAGATTTCGACGGGGAGTATCGTGCGGCCTGATCTTACGTTGGTGACCGTCGCTAACAACAAGCCCTGGCTGGTCGCGGAAATTGTGAATAGCGGGGATCACCGCGCGGACACAGTTTTGAAAAAAGACATTTACGAACAGGCGAAAATTCCGAGGCTGTGGATGATCGATCCGCGTTACGACAACGTAGAAGTTTATCACGGTGGTGTATACGGCCTTTCGTTGAGGCACATCCTGGCGGGACGCGATAAACTAACCGAAGGGTTGTTGCCAGAACTGGCGATCGAAATCAGCGAATTGTTCGGTTAACGAACATTTGTAAAAAATTGATTTTGGAAAGGCTGTAAGCCGATTTTTGTCTTCGCTCTTGCGAGCGGAGAGAATCATTTGTCTGAGCAGCCAATACCCGGAAGCCATCCGCTTTTGCGGAAATGGAGCGAGCCGCTCCGAGCTCCCCTATTTGGCCTTGCACCCGATGGGGTTTTCCGTGCCGCGACAATTACTCGTCGTGCGGTGGTCTCTTACACCACCTTTTCACCCTTACCTGGCGCATTCTCCCGTTTCCGGGAGCGCAAACCTTCGGCGGTATGTTCTCTGTGGCACTATCCGTCAAAACGCTTTGATACGTTTCGCCCGCGTGTATCTCCCAAACGCGGAACTCGGAACGTGAAACGCGGAAGTAATCTGCGTTTCTCGCGGCGAGTTCCGCATTCGAAAGTTACGCGGCATCGCGCCCTGCGGTGTTCGGACTTTCCTCTCCCGGCTTGCACCGGCAGCGATCCTCCACCTTTCCAAAATCGACTCCTAAGTTACACCGATGCGAGGTGAATACAAGGCGCATGGCCGACCGCCATCTCGACTGTTCCTTTCCAACTGAAATTCTGCTTCAGTGTCCGCCATGCAGCCGCCGTTAACGCCCAGCACGCTTTACCTTGTCGCGACGCCGATAGGTAACCTTGAAGACATCACGTTGCGTGCGTTGCGCGTTTTGAAAGAATGCGATGTCGTTGCCGCTGAAGACACACGCCGCTCCGGGCAGTTATTAAAGCATTTTGAAATTTCCAAACCCCTTCTGAGTTATTTTCAGTTCAACGAAGCGAAGAGAAGTGAAGAGATCATAGAACGCCTGCGAAACGGCCAGAAAGTTGCGCTCGTAACCGATGCCGGGACACCTGGAATCAGCGATCCGGGCGAACGCGTCGTTAAAGCTGCGGTGGCGGCCGGCTTCCGGGTTGAATCAGTGCCTGGACCTTGCGCGCTTGTTGCGGCCCTGACGGCGAGCGGCTTGCCTACGGACGAATTCCATTTCATCGGCTTCCTGCCACACAAATCCGGTCAGCGACGCAAGAAGCTGGAATCGCAAAAGCAATTCGATGGCACTCTCGTTTTGTACGAATCGCCCTACCGTATCGAGAAGTTACTCGGCGAATTGCTGGAAATATATCCGGACCGAAACGTTGTTCTTGCGCGGGAGTTGACTAAGAAGTTTGAAGAGTTCCTGCGCGGCACCCCGAAGGACCTTCTTGAGATCGCGAAGAAGCGCTCGCTAAAAGGTGAATTTGTCGTATTGGTCGAAGGCCCCCAGGAATCCCGTGAAGAAAACGAAGCTGACCCAACCGAAGCTTGATGTTCTTGGCATCGGCACGGTGGCTGTTGACGAACTAATCATTGCTGATTCATATCCGGCGGCCGATTCGAAAGTTCGCGTCAGGCATTCCGCGCGACAGATCGGTGGATTAACGGCGATTCCACTGATCGCGGCCAGTCGCCTCGGAGCCAAATGTGCGTACGCTGGCGTCCTTGGGCGTGATGAATTATCCAGTTTCGCCGTTGAGCAAATGTGGCGTGAGAAGGTTGACCTAAAGCATCTCCGCTTACGCTCAAACTCGCCGCCGGTGCATTCGTTTATTGTTATCGACGCAGAGAAACACACTCGGAACGTCTTCTCGCATCGGGCGGTTGAATACAAACTTCCGCCGAACTGGCCGCCAAGATATATCATCGAATCGACGCGGGTGCTCTTTGTTGACCACTCTGATTTGCCATCAATGATTCGAGCGGCAAAGTTCGCTCAACTTGCGGGAATCCCGATCGTCGCCGACCTCGAACGCGTGTCGGGTCCACGCTTCAACGAACTGTTATCGACGATAGATCACCTTATCCTCTCTCGTGCCTTTGCCTTGCGGCTGACAAATTCAGATAATATTTCTTCGGCTCTGCGCGATTTGTGGACCGCGCGAAGAAAGCTGGTGGCGATTACCGATGGCGAGAATGGCTGCTGGTTCCTGGAAAACGGACAGCCGAATCAGGTTGTTCATCAACCTGCATTTGCCGTTCCAGCCGTAGACACGACCGGCTGTGGTGATGTATTCCATGGCGCGTATGCGGCCGCACTGGCCGACGGCTTGCCACCTGCTGAGCGGATACGTTTTGCCTCCGCAGCTGCTGCGTTGAAGACGTTGCGTATCGGCGCGCAAGCGGGTATTCCAAATCGTACGGAAGTTTTAAAATTGTTACGGCGACAAAAGCCGAAACCGAAACGTTGATGTAAACTATTACGTATGAAAACTGAGGCGCTTCATGTCGGGATGAGAATCAAACATCCTCAATACGGGGTGGGCACCGTAAAGTCGATTTCTGAACATTCCGCCGACATTCGGTTTGAGGATCAACTTCGGACTATTTCTCCCGAGCACAGTACGATTGAACCGGCGGAGCCGCATGCTGAAATCACCGGAATCAGCGCGCCGCTCAGCGTGATTATTGCGGAAACAGTTCACCGTATCGCTCGTGAGTTGAACCTGGAGCGCGACGACTCTGAGGTGGTGGAACAGCTGGGAACGCGCTGGCGCAATGGAACGATGCTTCTCAAACCAGCCGACGCTTCCTTACAGCCGAAGGAAGTCCCGCTCGAAACGTTCTTTCATAAAATCGTGATGATGCGAAACAACTTCCGCGTCCTCGAACAGAAGATTAATTCGCACCCGCAGTTAAGCGATGCGGAGAAGGTCGAGATGCAGCAATATATATCAAAGTGCTACGGCACGATGACGACGTTCAATGTCCTCTTCAAAAGCGAGGAGCACCAATTCAGGTCAAAGTGAGGCGCAATTAAATCCTGCGCAGGCGAATGTTCTTCACGGCAGCGCTCGTCTGCCACGTGGCAATCCCGAGCGGCTTTGAAAGTTCGATGTCGCCCGCACGCAGTGAAATCCTCCGGGCCTTCGTTTCTACATCGATGAGGTGATCGTCATTGATCCAAGCGTGAATCTTTTCCGGTTCAACACGCAGCCGGATGTGGAACCATTTTTTCTTTTCGAAATATAAACTTTTATATGTGTCATTCTCCGAGGCATCGAGGCCATCCAGACTCGAAAGCCCGACCACCGCTCCGCCCCATCCACCAACAATCAAACTGCAGAAAGAATCTTTCACCGGGAACGTTAATCCGCAGAAGAAATCGCCGCCGTCAATTTTCATCGCGTCCAGTTCGATTTCATATCCGACTTTCGGCAAATCTGAGTTCGTGTACGAAATCCCCGTCAGTTCCGCGCCCATTTCAAGTTTAATTTGTTCCTCTTCTGCTCTCACTTCGCCGCCGCCACCAAAGTTCGTGATTTTCCAACCGGTTAAAGTTTTGCCGTCGAAAAGAGTCTTCCAGGTATTTGTGCCCGCGCCGCTCTCCTGCTTCGGCGTAACCTTTTCATCCGCACCAAATGTGGCCGAAACGATACCGAGGATACCGATGGTGAGAAATGTCCGAACACCGCGCCAGAATTGCATGCCATATATTTAGGCAGATTGCCGGATGACAACCAAGAAAATCCGCTTACCGTGAATCTGTGAATCGATCCGTCGCCCAGTTGATTGATCGCGTTATTATCAGCCGCGCCGCGGCGGCAATGGCGAAACCCGGTGTTCATCCTCCGCGCCATGAGGAAGCAATTGAACTCCTTAAGCATACGGACTTTTTCTGCGATTTTGCGCAAGCTCCCGCCGATGTTAAGTGGACCTCTGACACGAAATTGCAGTTTCCCTCGCAGGTCTTTGCGCGTTGGCCGGAGCCGAACACTGTGCATGCGCAATTTTTTCGATGTTCGGACCATTGGCAGGATCGCCCGACGATAATTCTCGTTCATGGTTGGAATGATGAGTTTGGCTACCGTTTTCAGTATCCCATTTTTGCGCGGAAGCTGGTTCGCTCGGGCGTTAACGCCGCGATGATTGAACTGCCTTTTACCCTGCAACGGCGACCACGCGGAGAAGGCGTCGTAAATGATTTTATCTCCGAAGACTTGTTTTGCACCGTGCAGGCGGCGCGACAATCGATTTGTGATGTTCGCTCGTTTATTGCGTGGTTGTCAGCGCAGGGCTGCAAACAAATCGGACTGTGGGGTGTATCTCTCGGCGGGTGGATTTCCGGTTTGATTTTGTGTCACGAATCCCTGGTCGACATCGGCGTACTAGTGGTCCCGATCACTCGCCTTGATCTCGCGGTGGAGAAGCTCGACTTCTGTGCTCCGCTCCGGCGCAGCCTTGAAAATGTGCAGTTTGATTTTGAAAAAGTGAACCTGCGTTCCTATCGACCAAAGACCGCTGCTGGCAAACTATTGTTCATTGAAGCAGTTCACGATTTGTTTGCTGACAGAAATGCAATCGATGAATTGGCCGACAGCTGGCGGCCAGAAATATGGCGCATTCAGCATGGTCACATCAGTGCGTTGTTTTCGCTTCCGCTCATGAACAGGACAGTGAGATGGATTAATTCGAAAATTCAAACGGCAGAAGCGGACGAACAGTCACCCGTAGAAAGGCATTCCACGCCGCGAACGGCTTAATTTTTCGACCGCCCTCCGCTTCCCACTCGGCTTTTCAATTTTAAACGCGGCGCTGAAACGCGTTTGGAGATAAATGGGCTACCGTCTAGGTAAAATCGCAACGGTAGATCCGCTGCCTTCGTGATACCAACACGAGTCGTCGTGACGATCGGCCCGCGCTCTTTTCGAAACAGCTCGAGAGTTGGGTTTTTCGCAATGAACAGTGGCGATTCCGAGTCACACAAATCTACGCCATCCAATACGCGATCGATTTCCATTGCGGCGCACAACTTTGCCGGTCCGTTGGTCAGATCGCGTAATTCGGTGACCTTACGATTCGAGCGCAGAATGTTTTCGCCGAAAGTTGATTCAACGGCGCGGATCAGGACGGCTTCTCCTGTTCCTTTCGGTTGGCACACGGCGTTGAAACAGAAATGGTATCCATAAATCAGGTAAATGTATCCGCGACCATGCTCACCCCACATCGCGCGATTTCG
>CBHWET010000085.1:0-15033 GCA_966112985.1 uncultured bacterium
AATCCGACAATGGAACTTTTATCCGAAAAAGCTGCCGGGATTTTCAGGAAAAAGTCCCAAGATCGGAAAGAGCTGACAGGAAAAGTCGGAAAAAGTTCCAGCGTCGGGAAATCCCGGCAGCTTTTTTCGACTACGGGACTTTTTTCGGGAAATGCGGGCACACATTTTCCGGTTTTGGAACTTTTGTCGGCAAAAGCTGACAGGATTTCCCGGAAAAAGTAAAATTACCGGAAAAAGCTGTCCGTAAAATCGGTCAAAAGTTCAAAAACCGAAAAAATCTGCGCGCAAAATCGGACCAAAGTCCCGTGATCGACTTTTCCCGAGCGTCAAACCCATCCCGGAAACATTTACCTATATTTATGGTCCGTAAAGTCGGCCAAAAGTTCGATGGCCCAACTTTCCCATCCGCAATCTCCGTTCAAAGTGCTTTTTCTCGAAATTCCGGGCCGAACCTTCGGACGAAAGTCCGCACACCGGTGTGAAGGTGCGACGTTGCAGCCGCAAGTTACCGCTTATACACGTTTGCGAATGACTAAAGGTTTTGCATAAGGGCGACACTTGACCTTCATTCCAACGGTCGCCTAGAATCCGCGCCGTTCATGAGAACACTTTATCTGCTTTTGCTGACCGGGATCCTGGCCAGCTTTCAATTCACCAGCCGCGCCGCTGATCTGCTCAACGGTATTTACGTGGTCGTGAATGATGCCGTGATCACCTACAACGAGGTCGAAGAATCGATCGCGCCCGTGCTCGATATCTTGAACAGCCAATATCGCAGCCAGCCCGATGTGCTTGAACAAAAAAAGCAACAGACGCGAGCGGAGAAGATCGAAGAACTCGTGCAACGTGAATTAGTGCTGAGCGAATTTAAAAAGGCGGGGTATCAATTGCCCGAAAGTTACGTGGACGAATCGATCAACCGTATGATTCGCGAACGTTACGGTGATCGCGCGAAGCTGATGCGCACGTTGCAAGCCCAAGGCATTACCTTTGAAGACTTCAGAAAACGGGAGCGCGAACGCATTATCTTTGGCGCACTGCTGGAACAACATATCTCGCAGGACAAAATCCTGATTTCGCCGCATAAGGTGGAAACTTATTACAACGCGCACAAAGATCAGTTTAAAAGCGACGATGAAATTCACCTGCGCATGATCGTTCTGAACAAAAATGCCGAAAACGCTGCGTCGATGAAGAAACTGGCGGATGAAATCGCAGCGAAGCTCGATGACGGCACACCTTTCACTGAGATGGCTGCGATTTATTCCGAAGGCGCTTACCGCGAAAAAGGTGGAGACCGCGGCTGGGTCGACCGATCGTTCCTTAAGAAAGAACTCAGTGACGTCGCGTTCTCACTCGCCCCGGGACAACACAGCGGCGCCATTGATCTGCCGGAAGCGTGTTACGTTCTTTTCGTGGAGGACAAACGCACGGCCCGCATTAAGCCGCTCACGGAAGCACGCCCTGAAATTGAAAATATTTTGAAAGCTGAAGAGGGCAAACGGTTGAAAGATCGTTGGATCGCTCGACTTAAGGCGAAATCGTTCGTCCGTTATTATTGATTCGAGCGGGTTTCGGAATTGGGGTTGAAAGTATGCCTGCGTGGATTGCCATTTCCGTCGGTGACCTCACTGGTGTCGGACCGGAAGTCACCTTGAAAACGCTCGCCGCTGAAGCCAACGGCGACGACACCCGATATTTTATCCTCGGCGATTTTGACCTTCTTCTCGAAGCGAACAAGAAATTCGGAACCAACCTGCCGCTCAAACGTTTTGTCAGTAAAAAGGAAGAGGGCAGATATTTCGTTTATAGCACCTTCACCGAAAAGGTTCCGGCCGGTCTGACGGGCGGTTCGCCACTTGCGGCTCGAGCCGCCGTGGCATGGTTGCGTGATGGGGCGACACTTTGTTTATCCCAAGAAGCTCACGCCTTTGTGACGGCCCCGGTTAACAAAGAGGCGATTATTCGCTCAGGGCAACCATTTGTCGGTCAGACTGAATTTCTTTCCGAACTTTCAGGAACCAAACAGACGGCGATGATGCTCCTCGGTGCCGATGACCGTGGACGCTGGCTCCGTGTTGCCCTGGCGACGACCCATGTTCCATTGAAACTTGTCGCAGACAAAGTAACGGGCGAAAAAATCGAACTCGCTATCGAACTCGCAGCGAAAGCTTGCCGTGACCTCGGGCTTCCGCGTCAACGTGTTGCCGTTTGTGGATTAAATCCGCACGCCGGCGAAGGTGGCGAAATGGGCACCGAAGAAATTACCACCGTCACTCCAGCTGTGAACGCGGCCAAACAACGTGGCATCGACGTGCATGGCCCCTTCGCTGCGGACACATTGTTTTATTACGTCTACCGCGGTGATTACGACGCCGTCGTGGCGATGTATCACGATCAGGGTCTCGTGCCATTGAAAATGATCGGCTTCGAAAGCGGCATCAACTGGACCCTTGGCCTTCCATTTATCCGCACCTCCCCCGATCATGGCACTGCGTATGATATCGCTGGTAAAGGCGTCGCGAATCCATCCTCGATGCGAGCGGCTCTGCGACTCGCGAAGCAGCTGGCACGTGGACGTGGTTAGCCGTTCTCTTGCAATGGATCAACCGCCTCGTTAGTCTCCCGCGCAATGCGTCTGCTCGACCGCTACCTGTTTCGCGAATTACTCATTCCATTCGCCTATTGTCTGAGCGGATTCTTGTTGTTCTGGATTTCCTTCAATCTTTTCCAACAGCTCGGCACGTTTCAGGATCGGCATCTTAAAGGCAAAGAAGTCCTGGAATATTACATCCTCACCATACCCGAGATGCTGGCAATGGTGCTGCCGATCGCCCTGTTACTCGCGTTGCTTTACACGCTGACCAACCTGGCGCGACACCACGAACTTACCGCGATGCGCGCTGCCGGCATCAGCTTGTGGCGTCTTGCTATTCCGTACCTGTTCGTTGGAATCGTTTGCAGTATCGCCCTCTATTTCATCAATGAAGTGTGGGCGCCTGCCATGGGCGAACGTGCTGATAACATTCTCAACAAACGGTCGCAACAGAAGGAATGGCAATCCAACTTGTTTTTCCGCAACGAACCAGAGAAACGCTCGTGGACGATCGCTGCCTACAACCTGAAGACACACGAAATGATACAGCCTAATGTCACGTGGCAGTTGCCCGACGGCGGTCACCGTGAAATTCATGCCGATCGCGGAATATTCACCAACAATGTCTGGCAGTTTTCCAATGTGCAGGAACTCCACTTTAAATCGGAATCTGATGTGTTCCCGCAACGTATCGTCACGAATGCGCTAACGCTTTCCTTTTCTGAAACTCCCGAACTGATTCGCAGTGAAACGAAGATCAACAGTTTGAACGCCGCAAAAGCCGCGAGACATCTGCAAATTCCGATTCAGGACATTTTTAATTACCTGCGGCTCCACCCTACCCTTTCAGCGTCGCAGTCGGCGAAAATCCACACGCAACTCTACGGACGCCTCGCGACTCCCTGGACCTGTTTAGTCGTGGTGGTGATTGCTCTGCCGTTTGGAGCACCTTCGGGAAGACGCAATGTTTTCGTTGGCGTCGCAGCGAGTATTTTTA
Source organism: uncultured bacterium (assembly GCA_966112985.1). Classification (GTDB taxonomy): domain Bacteria; phylum Verrucomicrobiota; class Verrucomicrobiia; order Limisphaerales; family JACDHS01; genus CBHWET01. The sequence continues at coordinate 3,594 of CBHWET010000085.1, forward strand.
TTTGTTTCGCCTATTTCGTCGTGCAGCAACTGGGATTGAGCTTGGGGACGGGAGGGAAAGTGCCTCCAATCATCGCGGCATGGCTGCCAAATTTTTTCTTTGGCATCACAGGAATCGTCCTGACCACGCGCGTTCGTTAAGCCACAATAGCGTGCGGTCGTCCGCAGCCACAACCAGCGCCTGACGATTCATTGGCAGCGTTGGAATTGCGAGGCTGCTTTGCCGGATCGTAATTGAGATACGGCCCCAGCCAGCGTTCGACTTCCTCCAACGTCATGCCTTTGCGCAAATGATAATCAAGCACCTGGTCACGTCCGATTTTGCTGATAGCAAAATATTTCGATTCAGGATGTGAAAAGTAAAGACCACTGACACTGGATCCCGGCCACATTGCGTAGCTTTCCGTCAATTTGATCCCAGTCTTTTTTTCAACATCGAGCAACTCCCAAAGAATTTGTTTCTCCGTATGATCGGGACACGCAGGATAACCCGCCGCCGGCCGAATGCCGCGATACTTCTCCTCAATCAAGTCGTCCGTCGTCAGTCCTTCATTCTTCCCGTAACCCCATTCTTCACGTGCGCGTTTATGCAGATATTCTGCAAATGCTTCCGCCAGACGATCCGCGATTGCTTCCGCCATGATTGCGTTGTAATCGTCGTGGTCCGCTTTGAACTTCTTCACCAACTGATCGAGACCAATACCTGACGTTACCGCAAAGCCACCGATGTAATCCGCTTTTTTAGATTCTTTTGGCGCAATAAAATCGATGAGCGAGTTCTCGAACTGACCTTCGGGTTTTTCGATTTGCTGCCGGAGGAAATGGAACGTGGTTCTAAGGTGCTGTCGTGAGTTATCGGTATAGACCTCCGCATCGTCACCAACACGATTCGCGGGGAAGAAACCGTAAACCGCGCGCGCGGTGAGCAACTTCTCAGAAACAATTTTTGCGAGCAACTTCTGCGCGTCATCCAAAAGTTTCCGCGCCTGTTCGCCGTACTTTTCGTGATTCAAGATCGAAGGATAACGGCCACGCAATTCCCACGTGTGAAAGAACGGAGACCAGTCGATGAACGGCACGAGTTCCGCAATCGGAAAATCATTCAGCACGCGAACTCCGGTGAACTCCGGCTGGGGCGGCTGATATTCCGCCCAATCAAACTTCGGCGCACGTTGACGCGCTTCTTCGATCGAAATCAACTTCGCCTGTTGTCCTGCGTGCTGGGTGCGAATGCGTTCGTATTCCGAACGCAATTGCGAAACGAACTGCGGTTTCTGCTCGGCACTGATCAACGCGCTCACGACAGGAACAGCACGTGATGCATCAAGAACATGTACGACCGGTTCGCTGTAGTTATGAGCAATCTTTACAGCGGTGTGCGCCTTGCTGGTCGTCGCGCCGCCAATCAACAATGGCAGTTTGAAATTCTGACGCTCCATTTCACGCGCCACATGCGCCATCTCATCGAGCGATGGCGTAATCAATCCGCTCAAACCAATCACATCGACTTTCTGTTCGATCGCGGTCTGCAGAATTTTTTCCGATGAGACCATCACGCCGAGGTCGATGACTTCGTAGTTATTGCAGCCAAGGACCACGCCGACGATGTTCTTGCCGATGTCGTGGACGTCGCCTTTGACCGTCGCCAGTAGAACTTTGCCCTGCGCCTGGACAGCATGGCCGGCAGCGGCGCGCGCCTGCTTTTCCGCTTCCATGAATGGCGTAAGATAAGCGACCGCTTTTTTCATCACACGCGCGCTCTTCACCACCTGCGGCAAAAACATTTTACCAGCGCCGAAGAGATCGCCGACGACATTCATACCCGCCATCAGCGGCCCTTCGATGACGGCCAAGGGCTTGCCGAGCTTCTGTCGCGCCTCTTCTGCATCCTGGTCAATAAAATCGGTGATCCCTTTGACGAGCGCGTGACTCAATCGTTCTTCAACCGTGCCCTTGCGCCACTCCTCATCGATTTTTTCGGTGGCAGCAGGCCCCCCTTGCTTCTTCTTCAGTTCTTCGGCGATTTTAATCAGGCGCTCTGTTGCATCAGGCCGGCGATTGAGCAACACGTCTTCAACCAACTCGAGCAACTCTTTTGGAATTTCTTCGTAAACTTCCAGCATCCCCGCATTCACGATACCCATGTCCAGGCCCGCCTTGATTGCATGATACAAGAACGCGCTGTGCATCGCTTCGCGGACAGCGTTGTTGCCGCGGAACGAAAATGAAATATTACTAACACCGCCGCTCACCTTTGCATGCGGCAGGTTCTGTTTGATCCAACGTGTCGCTTCGATGAAGTCGACAGCATAATTGTTGTGCTCCTCCATCCCCGTCGCCACCGTGAGAATGTTCGGATCAAAAATGATATCCTGCGGCGGAAATCCGACTTCCTTCGTGAGGATGTCGTACGAACGTTTGCAAATCTCAATACGGCGCTGATAACTATCCGCCTGTCCACGTTCATCGAACGCCATGACAACGGCGGCGGCTCCGTATCGACGAATCAACTTTGCGTGCTGCTTGAACTTCTCTTCGCCTTCTTTTAACGAAATGGAATTCACCACGCCCTTGCCTTGCGTACACTTCAAACCGGCTTCGATAACGCTCCACTTCGAAGAATCGATCATCACCGGCACCTTCGCGATGTCCGGTTCAGCGGCGATGAGATTTAAAAATCGCGTCATGGCAGCAGCTCCATCGAGCATGCCTTCGTCCATATTGATGTCGATGATCTGCGCGCCGTTTTCTACCTGCTGTCGCGCGACGGTGAGTGCCTCGTCAAAGTTTCCGGCGAGAATCAACTTCGCGAACTTCGGAGAACCGGTGACATTCGTACGCTCACCGACGTTGATCAAATTCGTTTCGGGCGTTTGCGTGAATGCTTCCATTCCTGATAAACGCAGGTATGGCTGCACTTCGGGCACTTTGCGCGGCGGCAAATCTTTAACTGCATCGGCCATCGCTTTGATGTGCGCCGGAGTCGTGCCGCAACAGCCGCCAATGATGTTGAGAAAACCCGCCTCAGCCCACGGGCGGATTTGCGGCGCCAGCGTTTCAGGCGTTTCAGGGAAACCTGTGGGCGACAGTGGATCGGGCAAACCCGCGTTCGGATAAAAACAGGTAAACGTCGGAGCAATACGCGAAAGTTCTTCTACGAAACCGCGCATTTCCTTTGGCCCGAGAGCGCAATTTAATCCAATCGTCAGCGGCCTCGCATGGGAGACAGAATTCCAGAAGGCTTCCACGGTCTGGCCTGTCAACGTGCGTCCCGATAGATCGGTGATCGTTCCGGAAATCATGATCGGTGGGCGTGACGCATGATCCTTGAATCTCGCATCACAGACCTCATCAATTGCGAACAACGCAGCCTTGGCATTCAGCGTGTCGAAAATTGTTTCCACCAATAACAGGTCCACGCCGCCATCCAGCAACGCTTCCACTTGTTCGCGGTAGGCCTGCCGCAACTGATCGAAACTGACGGAACGAAAACCCGGGTCGTTGACGTCCGGCGAAATCGAAGCGGTCACGGGCATTGGCCCAATCGCTCCCGCAACGAACCTCCGCTTCCCGGTTGCTTTTGAAACCTTTTCCGCTGCCTGACGCGCAACTTTCACCGCGGCGAAATTCAAATCGCGCGCGAGCTGCTGCAAAAAGGAATCCGAAATAACCTTATCGAAAAACGGCTGGTCTTTACGCCCGCCATGTTCGCCGAGAAAAAAGAAGTCGTGCTGGCCAATGGTCGTCGCCGAAAACGTATTCGTTTCGATGATATCAGCGCCCGCTTCGAGGTATTGGGTGTGAATTTCCCCAATGACTTCGGGTTTTGTCAGCTGCAACAGTTCATTGTTCCCTTTGAGGTCTTTCCCCTTCCAATCGGCGAACCGTTGCCCGCGAAAATCAGCTTCGGTTAGCTTATATCGCTGAATCATCGTCCCCATCGCGCCATCAAGGATCGCAATACGTTGGGCAAAGATTTTCCGCAGTGTTTCGGCTGTTGTTTCGGCGTTTTGCAAACTCACAATCGGTGAAATTAGCCTCACCCGGAGAAGTTGCCAATATTAAAATCAACTTATCCTGATATGAGGATATGTTCTTAGGTTCCAAACCGTTCGGCGCCTCTCTTTTCTTTTGTTTTCCGCAGCGTAAATTACGGCCGAGGCTCGGGTGACGACTTTTCATGACATTCAGGCGGCGCGCAATCGGGTGAAAACCTCAATCGTCGTCTCACCCTGCCCCCTTTCGATCCCGCTCTCGGAAATCACGGGAATGCGGATTTATTGCAAGTTGGAATACCTGCAGCGGACCGGCAGTTTCAAAGAACGCGGCGCGTCGAACGCTCTCCAGCTTCTTTCTCCGGAACAGAAGAAAAAAGGAGTGATTGCGGCATCGGCGGGCAATCATGCCCTGGGGTTGGCGTATCATGGCAAGTTGCAGGGTATTCCCATTGTTGTGGTAATGCCGACGACCGCTCCCCTTACCAAAGTAAGCAATTGCCAACGCCTTGGAGCGGAGGTGCTGATGAGCGGGAACAATCTGGATGAAGCACGCCAGCATGCGGACAAAGTGTGCGCCGAACGAGGGCTGACTTATATCAACGGTTACGATGATCCGGCTATCATCGCTGGCCAGGGCACCATTGGGTTGGAAATCATTGAACAGGTGGCTGATGTGGATGCTGTCATTATCCCGATCGGCGGCGGTGGCCTTGTGGCCGGGATGGCCCTTGCACTCAAGACGCTGAAACCGAACATTCGGATCATTGGTGTCGAGCCGAAGAATTGCCCCAGTTACAGCGCGGCTCTTCAAGCCGGAACTCCCGTTCGAGTCGAGAGCCGGCCGACGCTCGCCGACGGTCTTGCCGTTCCAAAGATGGGTGACAACGCTTTGGCAATCGCCCGCAAATATGTCGATGAAATAGTAGCGGTGGATGAGCACCAGATCGCTCTGGCCATTCTTCGTTTACTGGAACTCGAGAAATCGGTCGTTGAAGGCGCCGGTGCGACCGCGCTGGCCGCCTGCCTGTCCCATCCGTTTCCAGATTTGAAGGACAAAACCGTCGTCCTCCCACTGACCGGTGGCAATATCGACACCAATATTCTTGGACGCGTCCTGGAACGGGGATTGGCTTCGGATGGTCGCCTTTGCCGTTTCAGTGCGGTGATCAGCGATCGTCCGGGCGGTTTAGCACGTTTCGCCGGCATTGTGGCCGAAGAAGGCGCTTGCGTGATGGATGTGGTTCACGATCGAGCCTTCGCCGGTGACAACATCAACCTGGTGACAATCCATTGCGTGGTGGAGACCAAAAATGCAGCACATATTGATGCCTTGAAGAAGCGCTTCGAACGCGAGGGGTTTGAGGCAACGTTTCCCGACGAATCCGTACAAAAATAAACCGGGCGACCTTGCGGTCGCCCGGCCCCAAACACCAAACTATTCCTTCGTTTCCGCCTTTGGTATGACGCTCGGCGGAAGGAGCTGCGTCAACTCAGGAAAACCCAAAAACCTGAACCAACGCCCACATAAACAACCAACAATAGATTCGACGGAAAGTTGCGGAAAATGTTCAAAGTTTTTTTAATTGAATCACCTGAGCTGTCGGATTTTTAACAAAGCTGCTGTTTAAAGGCGCCGTTTCCGCCGCGGGAAGCGGATTGACTCGAACATGGGAGGATGGGGTGGTCAAAAATAGCCATTTTTCGCCTCATCTCGTGAAAAAGATATGAAGTCGTTGATAATGAGGGACATATATCGAAAACGGACGCAATTTTGGTAACCAAAAAAAAGTTTGGCACGTGTCGGAACGAATTTTGGTAACCAAAAAAGACTTTGGCACGTGTCGGACAAAGTTTTGGTTATCAAAAAAGAGTTTGGCAGCTGCCAAACCAAATTCTGGTAACCAAAATAAACTTTGGCAGCTGTCGGAACGAATTTTGGTAATCAAAAAACAGTTTGGCACGTAACAAACTTTATTTTGGTTACCAAAAAACGGTTCGGACCGACACAAATTGACTGTCGCGATAAGGAATTCGACCAAAACAGCCTAAGTACCCGTGGCGAAGCCAATGTCCTCAACAACGATGACTTCAAAATCCGGCAATTTCCCTCCAGAACTTTGCGCTTCCTTGCAGCACCTTAAGTTGCTTGAGTTAAAGGTTCATGCGGATCGTTAATTTAAACCCGGCTACCGACATCGGGGCCAGTTCATGGTTTGTCGACATCGATGGAAGCAAAATTCTGCTCGATGCCGGCACACATCCCAAGCGCGAAGGTCGCGCGAGCCTTCCGCTTTATTCTCAAATTCAGCGGGAAGATGTCGAAGCCATCGTCATTACCCATTGTCACCATGATCACGTGGGTTCCCTTCCGGTGGCGATGCGTCATTTTCCCAAAGCTCATGTCCTGATGAGCGAGTTGAGCTACTTCATCATTGAACGGGTGCTGCACAATTCCGTGAATGTCATGACCCGCCAGCGGGACGAACTCGGGATTCAGGAGTATCCGCTCTATTCGCACGATGAAGTGGATGACATCGCTTCCGTGTTCCAGGCTTTCAAATACAACCGCGAAGTGGATTGGGGCTCGCACATGAAAAGCCGCGCCGGCTTTTTATCTCCGACACTTGAATTTTATGATGCCGGACACGCCCTGGGCTCAGCTGGCGTGATGTTACGCACCGACAAGCAATCACTCTTCTACACCGGGGACGTTTGTTTCCATGATCAGACCATTTTGCGCAGCGCGCGTTTTGAAGATGTCAAAGCCGACGTCTTAATTATGGAAACGACTCGCGGCAATCGCGAACTGCCGCCTGGCTTCACGCGCGAAGGTGAGATTCAACGGCTCGGCGAAGCAATCCAACGTGTATTGGCTCGCAAAGGTTCGGTCCTGATCCCGACGTTTGCATTGGGACGCACTCAGGAGATTCTTGCCCAACTGGCGTTGATGATGGCCGAAGGAAAACTCGAACATCAGCCGATTTATATTGGCGGTCTAGGTCGCGTCTTCACGGAAATTTATGATCTTGAGGCGCACCGGACCTATCGTTCACACCAGAGGCTTCGTTTGACCGAAGCACTGAACCTGGTCGTACTCGAAAGAAACCAAAGCGAACAGATGCGGCTGAATGGACGCATTTTTGTGGTGACCGCGGGTATGATGAGTGAAAACACGCACGCGCATGAATTGGCGCTGCGAATCATTGGCGACGAACGTCACGCGATTTTCTTTGTCGGTTACGCTGATCCCGAAACACCTGGCGGACGGCTGAAGAAAGCCAAACTCGGTGAGACATTTATTTTTAGTCCAAGCGGCGGCGAAGTGACACGGCGTTGTGAACTCGAGGACTTTGACCTCACCGCTCATGCGAATCGCAACGAATTGCTAGAATTCGTCGGACGAGTTTCGCCACATACGGTGTTGCTTGGGCACGGAGAGGACGACGCACGACACTGGTTCGAAACGCAGATCAAGGCGCGTTGGCCAAAGATCAAAGTCATACAGCCACAGCCGGGATTAAGCGTCGAACTTTAAAGTGCGGGCGCTTCGTTACCGAATCCTCGCGCTGACATTAGTTGTAGAACTGTCATCGCCGATCGTCACCGTTACCGGCACAGGATTCGCAATTGTGGAAAGATCCACTCCCTGACCAGTGATCTGAAATGTATACGAATTGCCTCCCTGGGGAATAAAACTGCTGGTGAGCCGAACCCCGTTAATCGTGCCGAAAAAGAACTGCCCCCGCATGAAAAAGCCTGCCGGAATTGTCACCGAATAATTGCCGACGACCACGTTGACAGCATCGGTCGTCAGATCAATACCGTTGCTATCGGCGCCGAGCGTGAAACTCGTAACTAACGTAAACGTGTCATCGTTTGCGAATGGCCCTGTTTGCACCGCGAGCCGTGTATTGGAAGTTTCGAATGGCGTCGTTGTAGGACCTGTTGGCGGGACCGCTACGGAAATAGCGTTCGTGAATTGGTTGTTTAGAATAGAGGCATCACCCGTCGAGGGATCAATCAGGAAAACCGTATTCGCATTATCGCTAACAAGAATTCCCGATGTCGAAACAGCGATGGAAGTCGCCGAACGTTGTGGCCATGCAGTAGCGCCCGATGTAAGGAGTGTTCGAAAACCAGTGGAGCGATCGATGGCCAGCAAATCCGTTCCCGTTACGAAGGCTCGCGATCCATCGATCGCGATACTCGGCCCACCAACACTCAATGCTCCTTGAGCGGCATCATTGAAATCAGTCAGCAAGATTCGCTGACCGGTCGTTAGATCAACACGGAACACCCCTCCGCGATCCAACGCATCACTACGGAAATGATGAACAAAGACAAGGGCTTGTGCTGGAGACTCCAAAGCGATCCCCAGAGGCCAAAATGCGATTGGCCCTTGATTCGCATCAGTAAAGTCGCTGACCAGCGTGCGTCCGCCAGTCGTCGGATCAAGGCGCAGCAGCAACCCACTTGCACTGGAGATTCCGTTCGTTGTGAAACCGCGCATGTCCGTCACAAGGATCTGGCCACTGGCTTCGACCGCAACACCCTGAAACACGCCAACAACGGTCACCCCCGGGGGAGTGGAAGGCAAGCCACCATCACCGAGAAGCGCGCGTTGGCCTGTCGCAAGGTCTACTCGAACGACGCGGCCCAGGCCGGTTACGAGGGCGGTGTTTGTCGATTCAACAACGACGCTAAACGCTCCCGGCAAATCAATACCTTCGCTACGATTGCCGAAATCTGTAATGAGCGTTCGATTAGCGTTTGTCAGATCAACGCTGAAAAGCGCCGGGGATTGCAATGTGCCGCCCGCGCGATCCAGAACCAAAGCATTGGTCTGGGCGACGGATGACGAGGTGAATAAAGTGGCTCCAACCAACAATGCGAAAAGAAAGCCAATCAATCTCTCCATAACTCCTCCTGGTGAATGTTCACCATCGTCTGGAAAAACGCCTCGTGCAAAAAATATGTCCGATTTTTTTTCCGGACAATACAGAGGTGCGGCAATGCGCAACGACATTGACGATCTTCGAGCGGCTTGTTGAAGTCGTCGTTACCCATGCGAAAGGTGTTTCTTAATTCCGCCGCTCTGCTTTCAATCTTTGGCTCGTTGTTACTGTCCGCCCCAGGCTTCGGGGCTGATCATTCAACGCTGCGCTGCTGCGACATCACCAAGTCCGAGTTCTTTCCCATTCTTCCCTGGGATGCATTGCATGGCTTGCGCAATGAAGTATCGAAGCGGCCGGAGAATGGCCTGCAAAGCATTGCCGATTGTAACTTTAATATGGCCGGATTCGTGCGCCGGGAAGATTTGAATGATTGCAAGAAGCTCGGACTCGGCGGTCTTTATTTTCCTTACACGCGAGAATTCAACCACCATTCATGGAGCAAACTTTCACCTGCAGAAATCGATGCAAAGATTAAACAATTCGTTCACGACGCCGGGAAGAATCCAGCATTGGTTGGCTTTTTCATCACCGATGAACCCGGCGTAAAAGATTTTCCTGCACTGGCCGCCGCCGTCGCCGCGGTGAAAAAATACGCTCCCGGCAAGCTGGCCTACATCAATTTGTTTCCGAATTACGCGACGATTGGCGCACCGGATAAATCGCAACTTGGAACGGAAGATTACGCTGCATACCTGGAACGATTTATCAACGAAGTACACCCGCAGGCAATCAGTTACGACAATTACATGGTGGAGATGTCGATGGACCTGACGAATACGCAAAAAGCAGCAAGTTATTTCGATAACCTGCTGGAAGTACGTCGCGTCGCGCAGAAGTATAATTTGCCATATCTGAACATTGTTACGGCCAATCAAATCAGACCGTATTCGACGCCGCCATCTCCCGCGAATCTCTTGTTTCAGGCATATACGACGCTCGCCGCCGGATACCGCGGAGTGACGTGGTACACTTATTTCGAGCGTGGTTATCATTACGCACCGATTGATGGCCAAGGAAAGAAAACCCAGACGTGGTTTTATTTGCGAGAGGTTAACCGACAGATCGCGACACTCGCGCCGATCCTGAGCAAACTTCAATCAACAGGCGTTTATTTCAGCAAGCCGCCGTATCCAAAGTTGCCGACTTTACCTGGAAAACTCATTGAGAACGTGGTGTGCGACTCACCGTTGATGGTTGGCGAGTTCGAAGATGCCCAGAGAAATAGCTACGCGATGATTGTTAACCTCAGCCTTGAACGATCTACGAAGTTCACGATCGCGACGAAACCTGGACAGAAGATTAGACTCCTTTCCAGTGCTGATGCGACGATCTCCGCAGAGGATCAAAATGGACGGTGGCTCGCTGCAGGGGAAGGCGTGTTAATGAAGATAACGAAATAAACGTTAGTGCGCCGTTTTGCCCTGCCGCATCAGTTCATAGTGAAACAGTGCGACGGCAACAAGGGAATGGCGGATTCTGCCTGAGGCAACGAGATGCGGGATTTCAGAAATCGGGACAAGCTTGGTGACTAAATCCTCGCTGTGATCGAACTCGCACGGATGTCTACACTCACAATTCTCGATGAACACCGTGTAACACGTGTTGCTCATGATGGCTGGATTCGGGAAAACTCTACCGATCACACGCGCACTGGTCCCTTCGTATCCCGTTTCCTCGCGTAATTCGCGGGCTCCGGTGAATTCGGGCGACGCATCTTCCTTGTCCATCATGCCGCCGGGGATTTCGAGCTCGATCGTATCGCTGCCATGGCGGTATTGTTCGACCATGACGAGCTGGCGATCGGAGGTGACGGCGATGACATTTACCCAGTTAACGCAATCGATGACGAAAAAATCGTGTTCTTTGCCGGTGCGCGGCGACTGCTTTATGTCAGAACGGATAGTGAAGATCCGATAATCCCCCAATTGCTTGGACCGCAACTTTTTCCACGGCTCGATCATGCGAATGAATGCAGATTGAAAGACCGTGCAAAAATGTCAATTCCGATAAGACGGTAGCTAAGCTGCTTTCCTGGATTTCGCCTTGTGGGCCTTCTTTGGTTTTGCGTGTTTTCCAGCCTGATTGAGACTTTCCTGCAACAGGGAGGCAATATCGACAACCTTCGTCGCTTTCGGGGCTTTCGCTTTTTTCTCAGGCAGCTTCCCACCTGAGGAAACTTTCTCTTCAATTAGTTTTACAAGCGCTTCCCGGTATTCGTCTTTATATTTCTCCGGTTCCCATTTGTCGCTCATTTGGTCAATGAGAGACTCCGCCATGGCCAATTCTTTCTTACCAACATCCACATCCGGTAGCTTTAGTTCTCCCGCATCCGCCAATTCTTCAGCAAAATGCATCAACTCAAGGACCAGCGCTCTGCCACGCGGTTTGACTGCCGCCAGATGTTCCCGCGTCTTAATGACGACTTTGGCAATACCCACCTTTCCGGACCGTTCCAAAGCCTCACGCAAGAGAGCATAGGCTTTGTCGC